>JBHPMS010000002.1:0-73541 GCA_042563095.1 Candidatus Margulisiibacteriota bacterium | reverse complement strand
CTGGTCGGTTGTTTTTGCATCGGCAAAGAGCCGACCGGGTCGGCAGATCCATACGGATTGAGGAGAGCGGTAAATGGGATTGTAGCGGTAATTCAGGCAAAACACTTTTCACTTGATCTGGACGAGCTGGTTGAATATTCATATAAGTTATACGGGCCGCTTTTACCAAAAGATGATAACGGTAGAGTGAAAAGTTTTATTGCCGTTCGGATAAAAAACATTATGCTTGAGGCTGGGCTGCGTCACGATATTATCGATGCGGTGCTTTCTAATTTTAACGATATTGACGATGTTTTTCTTAGGGCTGGGGCAATTGATAAGTCAATTGACAAAGCCTGGTTTGAAGGATTGCGGCAATCGGCTGATCGAGTTGCGCGCATCAGTAAAGCTGCAACCAGGGGTGAAGTGAGGGAAGCAGATTTAGAGGATATTGAAGAAAAGCATCTGAGTGAAGTTTATTTAACTATCAATTGGGAGACTGAAGAGCTGATTAATAAGGATGATTATATCGGAGCAATAAAAAAGCTTACAAGCCTTACAAAACCGATCGAGAATTTCTTTGAAAAAGTCTTAGTTATGCACCAGGACGAGAGATTGAAATCAAACAGATTAGCGTTGCTAAAGTCAATTTCTAACCTCTATCTTAAAATTGCAAACTTCAGTAAAATAGTGTAAAATTAACCTGTATGCGAATGTCACGCCTGGTGGCACCGACGCTCAGGGAGGATCCGGCCGAGGCGGAGGTTCCCTCACACAAATTAATGCTCAGAGCAGGTATGATCCGTAAACTTGCGGCGGGTATCTATAACCTGCTGCCACTTGGACAACTTACCATCTCAAAAGTAGCGCAGATCATCCGTGAAGAAATGTTGGCAGCTGGCGCTCAAGAGGTCTTTTTACCAACATTATTACCAAAAGAACTGTGGGACGAATCCGGCCGCTGGGGAGTTTATGGAAAAGAACTGTTCAGGATAAATGACCGGCATGAGCGCGAATTCTGCCTCGGCCCAACCCACGAAGAAATAATTACTACCTTGGTCAGGGATGCAGTTAATTCATACAAGCAATTACCGGTAAATTTGTTTCAAATCCAATCAAAATTCAGAGATGAAATTCGTCCCCGCTTCGGTATCATGCGCGGGCGTGAATTTATGATGAAAGACGCTTACTCTTTCCACGCGTCCAAAAAAAGCCTCGACAAAGAATATGAAAATATGCGTGCCACCTATTGTCGCATCTTTGGCCGCATGGGGCTTAAGTATAAAGTGGTCAAAGCTGATTCCGGATTGATGGGCGGAAATTATTCAGAGGAATTTATGGTGCTGGCCGAGACGGGGGAGGAAGAAATAGCTCCGGGAGTCCGCGGCATCGAAGTCGGGCATATTTTTAAGCTCGGGACAAAATATTCGGAAAAGATGAACGCTATTTTTTTGGATGAAAAAAACCAGGAGAAGCCATTCATTATGGGTTGTTACGGCATCGGGGTGGGGCGTACTGCTGCCGCCGCAATCGAGCAGAATAATGATAAGGATGGAATCATCTGGCCGCTCGCAATTGCTCCTTATAAAATTGCAATTGTGCCGGTCAATTCTTCAGTTAAAGAACAGTATGAAGTTGCGGAGAAAATTTATAGTGAATTCAAAGCTGATGCTCTGCTGGATGACCGTGATCAAAGGATGGGAGTTAAATTAAAAGATATCGATCTGATCGGGATCCCGATAAAAGTGATTATTGGGCCAAAGGGCCTAAAAGAGAATAAAGTAGAACTTAAAAGGCGTTCAAGTGGCGAAACTAAACTGGTAGCAATCGACAAAATATCTGCTGAATTAACAAAAATAATTAAAGGGGACAATTAATGCAGTCAAATTGTGGGGTTTTTGGGATATCTTCCGGTACAAAAAATAATATCATTGACGATATCTTTCTGGGAGCTTTTTATCTACAGCATCGCGGCCAGCAATACTGCGGGATCTCGACTTATGATGGCAAAGGGGAGATAAAGATCCGTACCCATCGCGGCCTGGTTCGCTCAACCTTTGAAGAAGATTTAAAAGGATTAGAGGGCTATATTGGAATTGGCCATACCAGCCTCAAAGACCGCCAGCCGATCAAGCTCGATTCCAAAATGGGGGAGTTTACGATCTGTTTTTCGGGTAATATCATCAACCGGGATGAGCTGGTAGCAGCGCTGAAAAAAAACGGCCATTCCTTTTATACCGATTCAGATATTGAAATTATTGCTAAGCTGATCGCGCAGGGTGACGATTTTGTTAATGGGATAGAGCGGATGGCGAGAAAATTACGCGGCGGTTATTCACTTATTTTACTGGCCAAAGGTAAAATCTTTGCAACGCGTGATAAACATGCCTTTCGCCCGATGGTGATCGGGAAAAGGGACCACACCATCGCCGTTTCTTCTGAATCATGTTCTTTTAACAACCTCGGGATCCAATTGGTCAGGGATGTAAAACCGGGTGAAATCATTGAAATTGAAAATGGAAAATTTAAGACCGTAAAAACTATTCCTGCAAAATTTACGCAGTTCTGCTCTTTTGAATGGATTTACACTGCTAATGCAGCTTCAATTATTGATGGGCTATCAGTTGATATGGCGCGCGAAGGGTTAGGAGCAGCTTTATTCAGGGATTTTCCGGTAGCAGCAGATGTGGTAGCGGCGGTGCCAAACTCCGGGATTGGCCATGCGCTCGGCTATTCGCATGCTTCTGGTATACCTTACGACAATGTCTTTTTAAAATATGACTATGCCAGCCGCAGCTATACCCAGGCAACCCAGGAAGCTCGCGACCGTGAAGCAAAATTAAAATTAATTCCGATCTCTGAAAAAATAAAAGGGAAAAGAATTGTATTATGTGATGATTCGATTGTGCGCGGTACCCAGATGAAAAATGACCTGGTGGTAAAACTGAGGAATAACGGGGTGAAAGAGATCCACGTCAGGATTGCCTGCCCGCCGTTAATGGCACCCTGTCTCTACGGGGTGGCTACACGCTCAAAATCAGAATTGGCGGCAGCAAATAAATCAGTTGAAGAGATTAGAAAATATATCGGAGTTGACACATTAGCTTTTAATAAGATCGAAAGTTTAAGTAAAGCTATTGGAAAACCGCTAACATCAATTTGCTTATCATGTTGGGCCGACAAATATAGAGTTTAGGAGTAATTACGTTGAAAGATCATTGCGGGATCTTTGGAATCCAGTCTGCCAAGAAGCAAGATTTATCTAAATTGGTTTACTTTGGATTATTTGCACTTCAGCATCGCGGCCAGGAATCAGCTGGAATTGTTGTATCCGATGGAGCCGATATGCGGATCCATAAAGATTTAGGGTTGGTTAACCAGGTCTTTGACGAAGAGATTTTACAAAAGCTTGATAGCGGCTATATTGCAATTGGGCATGTAAGATACTCTACTACTGGATCAAGTGTAATTGAGAATGCCCAGCCAATCTTGTTAGATTCAAAACATGGTCCGATCGCTGTTGCTCACAACGGAAATCTAATCAATACGCTTGAAATAAAGCAGGAATTAAAAAATAAAGGGATCTCTTTTATCGGATCAACTGATTCCGAGGTTATTGCTGCACTCATTTCAACCGAGAAAACTGACAATATTGAAACTGCTACGGCTAAGACACTCAAAAAAATACGCGGGGCATTTTCGATCCTGATCATGACCCAGGATAAGCTCATTGTAGCCCGCGATCCTTATGGGATCCGTCCACTCTGTATGGGTAAGATGGGTGATTTGTATGTATTTGCATCAGAAACCTGTGCATTAGATATTATCGGTGCCAGGTTCATAAGAGAAATTGACAGTGGTGAAATGCTGGTAGTGGATAATAAAGGCTTGCGTTCCCAAATTTATTCAGAGAATGCCCGCCAGGCGATGTGTATCTTTGAGCACATTTATTTTGCCCGGCCAGATTCTGTAATTGATGGCCGCAATGTTTATGAGACAAGAGTTACACTCGGCAAATATCTGGCTGCAGAGAGCCCGGTAAAAGCGGATATGGTTATCGGCGTGCCAGAATCTGGTGTTCCTGCTGCAATCGGCTACGCCGAAGAGTCGGGCATACCATTTGGTGAGGGCTTAATTAAAAACCGTTATGTTGGCAGAACATTTATCCAACCGGGCCAGTTAATCAGAGAGCAGGGAGTTAAGTTAAAACTTAATCCGATCCGTGATGCCTTGAGAGGAAAAAAAGTTGTGGTCATTGATGATTCAATTGTTCGCGGCACCAGCAGCAGAAACATTGTAAAGATATTAAAAGAAGCAGGAGCCAGGGAGGTACACTTTAGAGTCTCGTCTCCTCCGATTATCAGCCCCTGTTTTTATGGGATTGATACACCAACCCGGGCAGAATTGAGTGCATCAAATCTAAGTGTCGAAGGGATTAGAAAATACATAGATGCTGATTCTTTAGCTTATTTAAGCATTAATGGGATGCTCAGGGCAGTTGGGACAAAGAAAGACGCTTGTTGTTTAGCCTGTTTTAATAACCAGTATCCTATTAAAATTCCGGAAAAACTGGAAAATCTTAATTTAATATTTAAATAACAGGGCTCGGGGTAAAGGAGGTGAACAGTAATGGGCTGCGATTGTTTTCCAAATTGCAAAAAATGCGGTGGACAGATGGTTCCGTTGTCTGATTTTTCAAATAATTCGGTGGCGATCAGGTACAAAGCCTGGGCCTGTACAGATGTAAATTGCCGCTTTTTTGTAGTGTTACGCGGTGGCGATGTTTACTACGGTACAGCAACAGAGCAGAGTGCACGAGGTAAAGGTGGATTATAAAAAAGCTGGTGTAGATATTGATGCAGCTAACCAGGCTGTAAAAAAGATTAAGAAACTTGCAACAGGCACTAAATCAAAGGCTGTTTTAGGAAATATTGGCCTTTTTGGCGGGTGTTTTGCTCTTAATAAGCAAGATGTTTTAGTCTCAGCTACCGATGGAGTAGGGACCAAGCTTAAACTGGCTTTCATGTTAAATAAACATGATACAGTTGGTATTGACCTGGTTGCAATGAATGTAAATGATTTAATCTGCCAGGGAGCTAAACCACTTTTCTTTCTCGACTACATCGGTTGTAATAAAGTTGATCCCAGAGTTATAGCACAGATTGTCAAAGGGATTGTAAAAGGCTGTAAACAGGCTGGCTGTGCTCTGATCGGTGGTGAAATTGCCGAGCTGGGGGATCTTTATAAAAAGGGAGAGTATGACCTGGCCGGTTTTACAGTTGGGGTTGTTAAACGGAAAAAGCTTATTGACGGATCAAAGATCAAACCGGGCGACCAAATCATTGGGCTTGCATCTTCTGGTTTGCATAGTAATGGATTCAGCTTAGCGAGGAAAGTACTCAGTTCTCGGTTAGCTGCTATGATTTTGAAGCCGACAAAAATCTATGTCCAATCAATTCTAAAACTACTAGCTGTGGTACCGGTTAATGGGATTGCCCATATTACCGGTGGTGGATTGTATGAGAATATTGAAAGGTTATTAAGAAAAGGATTAAAGGTTAAAATTGACAGATCCTCCTGGAGAGTACCGCCGATATTTAAATTAATCCAGAAGAGAGGGAAGGTTACAGAAAAAGAGCTGTTTCGCACTTTTAATATGGGGATTGGGATGGCTATTATTCTTGACTCGAAAAAGATTGATAAGGCCATAAGCATACTGGAACGATCAGGAGAGAAGGTTTTTGAAATAGGAGAAATTATTGCAAGATAAAAAAGAAAAAATAAAAGCTAAAAGCGACAACGAAAAACTAAAAAATGAAGTTAATAATTTGTCTTTAGGTTTTAATCTGTGGTTTTTAGCTTTGTGCTTTTCTCTTTTATATTGAGAACATGGAACCAGAGTACAAAAAACTATATTCAAACCGCTTTTCAGAGAGTGAGGTTGAAGCAAAAGATAAGCTCTGGAAGGTTTTATGTAAAGAATATCTGCAACAGCATATTGACCCTGGTTCAACCGTAGTTGACATTGGGGCCGGGCAGTGTAATTTTATTAATAATATTGAGGCAAAAAAAAAGATTGCGGTTGACCTTAATGACGAATGCCAGAAATATGCAAATGGTAGCGTTGAGTTTATAAACTCAACGTCATCTGAAATAGAAAAATTTAATAATAATTCGGTTGACGTGGTGTTTATGAGTAATTTTTTGGAGCATTTAAAGAACGTTGAAGAGATCTATAAAACATTGAACTTTGCTTACCAGAAAATAAAAGATAAGGGGAAAGTCATTATTATCCAACCTAATATCAAATATGCGTTTAAAGAATATTGGGATTTTTTTGATCATTTTATCCCGCTCAGCCATAAAAGTGTTTCTGAGGCTTTAATGTCAGTCGGTTTTAAGCTAGAAAAAGTGATCGACCGCTTTTTACCGTATACAACCAAGAGCTCTGTGCCTAAATCAACTGAATTGTTGAAGTTGTACCTTAGCTTCCCATTGTTGTGGAAGCTGCTGGGTAAACAGATGTTGATTATTGCGAGGAAGTAAATGAGTCAGGAAACCAGCGACTGAACGTCGCGGTTTCCATTTGATGTTGGATTGGAAGCCGAGACGTTTAGTCTCAGGCTTCCAAAAGAGGAAATAAATGAAAAAACTGGGCGTATTAATCTCAGGACGCGGTTCGAATTTGCAGGCAATTATTGATGCTTGTGCGAGAGGGGAAATTCCAGCTAAAGTAGAAGTTGTAATTTCTAACAAACCGGATGCTTATGGGCTGGAGCGGGCAAAAAAACATAATATTGATACCAGAGTTGTTAGTGATGAGAAAGGGATTGTTAAAGTTTTAAATGAGAAAAAAGCAGATTTGGTCTGTTTAGCTGGCTATATGAGAATTGTAGGAAAAACTATTCTTGAAGCTTACAAAAACAAAATAATAAACATACACCCGGCACTCTTACCATCATTTCCAGGGTTGCACGGGCAGAAGCAGGCAATTGATTATGGTGTTAAAGTTTCAGGGGTAACGGTCCACTTTGTCGATGAAGGGTGTGACACCGGGCCGATCATCTTGCAAAGAACGGTTGAAGTCAAAGATGATGATACCGAAGAAATCCTTTCAGCTCGTATACTTGAACAAGAACACAAAGCTTATCCTGCAGCAATAAAACTATTTTGTGAAGACAAATTGAAAATAAAAGGAAGGAGGGTAATAATTTCATGAAGAAAAGAAAAAAACAGGCTAAAACAAATAAACTAGCCCTGATTTCGGTTTATGACAAAAGAGGTCTTCTGCGACTCGTAAAAGGTCTAAAGAAATATGGTTACGATATCGTTTCTTCAGGTGGAACAGCGAAGGTTTTGAAAAAAGCACGCTTAAAAGTAAAGGAAGTCTCTCAACTAACCAAGTACCCCCACATGCTTGGAGGAAGAGTAAAAACGCTCCATCCAATTATTCATGGTGGGATTTTGGCAAACCGCAGTTTGGATGAACATCAGCAAGATCTTAAAAAGTTTAGAATAAAACCAATTGACATTGTTGTTTGTAATCTGTATCCCTTTGAGGAAACAGTTGCAATGCCAGATTGTACTTACGCTGATGCAATTGAAAAAATTGATATCGGTGGACCGGCCATGGTCAGAGCTGCAGCGAAAAACCATAAAGATGTTGCAATTGTGGTTGATCCGGATGATTATCCAAAAATCTTAGCCGAGTTAAAGTTGCACAAAGGTGCAATATCAGAACAAATGCGCAAAGATTTGGCACTGAAAGCATTTAAACATACCCAGAGTTACGATTCGGCAATCTGTTCTTATCTGGGGCGTGAGATGGCCGGGGATGGAGCTTTTCCAAATGCAATAAATATTTCTCTTGAAAAGATCCAGGAATTGCGCTACGGCGAAAATCCACACCAGAAGGCGGCATTCTATAAAGATGCAAAAGTTAAATATGGATTGACCAAAGCAAAGCAGCTGCATGGAAAAGAGTTATCTTTTAATAATATAGTTGATATGGACGCGGCCTGGTCATGTGCCAATTATTTTGCCAATCCGTGCATTGCAATAATTAAGCATACTAATCCGTGCGGATGTGCGCAGGCAGATTCATTGGTTGAGGCATATAAGAGAGCTTATGCTTCTGATCCGGTTTCTGCTTTTGGCAGTATTGTAGCTTCGAACAGAAAAATTGATAGTGCTACAGCAGGTGAAATTGCAAAGCTCTTTGTTGAGGTGGTCATCGCACCAGGATTTGACAAAGCAGCTTTAAAAACCTTAACCCAGAAAAAAAACATAAGAATAATGGAAGTCGGAGCAATGCCGAAACAGAATGAATATGATTACAAAAAAGTTTCTGGTGGATTCCTGGTACAGGAAGCAGATACTGCTCAATTGGGCATCAACGAAGTTAAGCCGGTTACGAACCAAGAAGCCAGTTTAGGTGAGATGGAAGATCTCTTTTTTGCCTGGGGAGTTTGTAAAAACGTTAAATCAAACGCGATTATCCTGGTCAAAAATGGTGCCACAATAGGAGTTGGGGCAGGGCAGATGAGCAGAATTGATGCTTGCCATATAGCGGTTAAAAAAGCGGGTGGATCAGAAAAAGTAAAAGGGGCTGTATTGGCTTCAGATGCCTTTTTCCCATTCCCTGATGTTGTAGAATTTGCTGCAAAGCATGGAATTTCTGCTATAATTCAACCAGGTGGATCAAAGCGCGACCAGGCTTCAATTGATGCGGCTAATGAAGCTGGAATAGCAATGGTCTTTACTGGCCGTCGGCATTTTAAGCATTAAGGAGGCATATAATATGAAAAATATATTGGTAATTATTTGTATCTTGTTTCTTGCATCTTGGTCATTTTCAGCCGAAGCTGGTATGTTTGACAAAGTTTCTAATACCGTTAGTGCAGGGTATGTAAAAGCTGGAACAGTTGAGGTAGGCAGTTTGTCATGGCGGCCGGACCTCAAGCTTGGTCCGTTGGGTTTAGGATTGGATGTTAATGTTCCGCTTGGAAATGTCCGCCCAGCAGATTATGAATCGGTTGTATTCCGTTATGCCGAATATGATGATGGGCAGAAAGGTTTGCGTTATGGAATACTGGATCGGATTACTCTGGGGCACGGTTTGTTGATGAAAAATTATGCTACTCGAGTTGCATTACCTGGCCTTAGTTATAATGACCAGATGGGATTAAAAGGCTATTATAACCACAATATTTTCGGATTTCATGCTATGAACACCTGGTCACATGTTTATGCAATCCGTCTAACGCAAAGAGTCCATCCGATGTTAATTTTAGGTCAATCATTTGTAACTGATGAGGATGGTGTACAAGTTAGACAATCGGATGGTACAATCAGAAGTTTCGCTCCACAGGGAGGAATTGCAGTTGATGCTACGGTCCCATTTCCTTTTGGGTTTGAAGGTTATGCTGAGGCGGCTCAGTTAAATAATCACGGGAAAGCAGCTTCAGTTGGTATTGATTGGTCAACCCAAATGCTCGGCTTTGTTGCTGCATTTGATACTGGATACCGTTTTGTGGGAGGGAATTTTGTTCCTGGTTATTTTAATGAGGAATATGAGATCAATCCGACCGACATAAGTTCAGTTGCCGCCCAGGGTATTCGCCGTGATGGTTATTTTGCTGATTTTAAAGCAAAGCTGCCAAAAGTATTGAACTTAGACATTTCTTATGAAAACTATAATGGGGGCAATGGTGCAATTGCAGCACTGGCTGAATCGTATTTAAGAGAAGATATCGAAGTGTCCGCTTATTATCAGCAGCCAAACTTTGTTGATTTTAATTCTTTAACCTTAGAAAATGGGGCGGTGATGGGTGCCAAGATCGGTTATTACGTCAATCCGTTTACAAAAGTAATTACGCATTATCGCAAAGCTTATAATCCGGCTACGGGGCAGGTGGAGGAGACTCAATTCTACGAGGTGGCGTTGAGTTTTTAGGGTTAATATGGTATAATAAGAGCCAAAGGTAAGAATATTCCTTACCTTTGACTCTTAAATCATGGAAAGAGGATTTTTAAACCAATTATTAAGGTCAGATAAAACTGTTTTTTCTTTTAAGGACCTCATTTTACTTTGGGGGAATATCGATAAAAAAACAGCAAAGGCCAGAGCAAATTACTACACAAAACACGGTGGTCTTTATTCTATTCGGCGGGGATTGTATGCAAAAGATAAAAAATATGATAAATTCGAGCTTGCCACCAAAATATATACACCATCATATATAAGTTTTGAGACTGTTTTAACAAAGGCCGGCATTATTTTCCAATATTACAGCCAAATATTTGTGGCTTCATATCAGTCTAAGGACATTGTTTGTGACGGACAGACTTACAACTATAAGACGGTTAAAGCTCCGATATTAACAAATAGTGCTGGCATCAAGATAATGGATAACTACAGCATTGCGTCTTCGGAGAGGGCGTTTTTGGATCTACTTTATTTGAATCAGGATTATCACTTTGATAATCTTTCAGCTATAAATTGGGAGCGGGTACAAGAAATTCTGCCGACCTACGATGGCAACAAACGTATGGCTCAAATAGTTAGTAGGTATCAAAAAAATGTCACTTGATATATCAAAGCATAAAAATCTTCTGATCAGGATCCTAAAAGATATTTTTACTGACACAACAGTTGGTCCGCTTTTGGGTTTTAAGGGAGGCACAGCTGCATATCTTTTTTATAATCTCAGCCGCTTTTCGGTCGATCTTGATTTTGATCTGCTGGATAAGGGTAGGGAGCAGGTTATCTTTGAGCGGATCAGAAAGATTTTGGAAAGCTACGGCTCCGTAAAAAAAGCAGAAAAGAAAAGGTTTAATCTTTTTTTTCTGCTCTCTTATAAAGATAAAGAAAAAGGCGCGCAGAATATTAAAGTTGAGATAAACCGCAGAGCCTTTGGATCAAGTTATGAAGTTAAGGCCTATCTTGGTATTTCGATGAAGGTAATGGTCAAACCGGATATGGCGGCTCAGAAATTGGTTGCGATGTATGAGAGGATTGGAAGGACCAACCGCGATATTTATGATGTCTGGTTTTTCTTCAATAACAATTGGCCGATTAACAAAGAACTGGTAGAACAACGTGTAAAAAAGACTTTTAAAAAGTTTCTTGAAGAATGCATTGACCTACTCTCCAAAATGAGCAGCCGTAATATTTTATCCGGTATTGGTGAGCTGTTAGATAAAAAGCAGAAAGTCTGGGTTAAGCAAAAGCTTTTAGATGAGACGATTTTTCTGCTCAAATTGATGAGGGATAGCGAATAATTATTTTACGAAGTTGCGGTGAGTTTTTAGGCTATAAATAAAACTTTTAGAAATAAAGCTGGATTTGATGTTATTGCACAGTCAAAATCAGCATTCTGGACTTCATTAGAGGTATCAATAATATAGCCCCGATAATTTTCCTTTTTTCTAAGTAATTCAGCAAAAGTCTTATCCTGCATAAATATCATATCAATTTCAAGACCCCTCACATATGCAGTAATATATCTATGGATTCTGGCCAAAGCAAAGTCCTTAAATTGTTTTAAATATACCGTGTAAATATTGACTGCAGAATCAGACTGACCGGTAGTGCTTAATTCAATCATTTTTTGTTCTTTACCTAGAATGATTTGTGAGTCAACATTAAATAATGAGTTAATTACAAATTCTTTTTTTAGCTTGTTAAAGATATTTTTTATATGCGAGATTGAATGTTGATCATAAATATTAGTAACCATTAAAATATTTCTAACTTTTTCTGGGCGTTCCGGTTTATGATAAGATTCACTGATCAAAACCTGGTTTGTTCCAATGGCGGCCAATTCCTTGCTGGTTGATCTTTTAAATAAACTATCTGATTCGGTAAGGGTGCGAAAAAGATCCGAGCCAAACCGGGGTTCCTCATAAATAAAATTTATTGAATCACTTAATTGCGATAGATTTACCTTTGCCTCTTGACTCAGCCCTGTTTTGCTAATGCCACCCAGCCAAAATTTGCGTTGGCTTTTTATAAAAAGATTCTCTATTGACCTTAGTTTTTCGATTATGTCAATCGCATCTGGATTTTGTAAATCAACTAATACCAGGTCAGGCTCATCAAGAAAAAGAGCAGCAGCTGCCTGGTCGATCAAAGGAATCCTATTATTTTGTGTGGATTGAATGCGAGGCCGGGTGGACCTCAAGTTGCTTCTAATTGATTCTATTAGTGGGATGTCTCTACTTATTACCAGGATATTTCTAAATTTTCCGGTTCTCATATCAACAAGGGATTCTGGCTTCCCGTTTATAGGTGTATCAACAGTAACATCAAAACCAGGATTATCTAACGTTTGAGTTGCTGAATTTTCTGGTCCAGCATGGTATTGCTGTCTAAATGCATTGACAATATATAAAGGCAGATGGTCTTGGTTAATCGGCAATACAACTCCCTCATTTTGTAATTCATTACTTTTCTGCGATGAAACATTCATTAAATCATCAACGCAACAGATGATGCAGGGCCTTTGAGTAGGTGGCCCCAGACAATAAGAAATAGATCCCAACTCATCATCGCCGCAGATAATCAGGTCCGGCCTGTCACCTGTTGGTTTTTTGAGGTAATCAAGCGCACTTATGCTATCATTTACAACTTTAAATTTATAACCAAAATTATGCCTTTCTTTTAATTCTTGCAACACCATGTTTGTGACATTGCAAAAACTCTCATCGCCGCTATAAACTAAAATATCATTTATTAGAAGATGACGATTCTTAACTCTTAATAATAGAGTGAGTGGGTTAGTGTTGGCAATCCCACCAGATAAATCATTATCGTCTCTGGCCGCCACTAATCCACTGCTTTTAAATAAATCATCTCTTGTTAATCTTGCCTCCATATGCCGCGGAGCAACCAGTTCCCTTGTATCCCTGCATCTTGGTGATCTATATATTCTATGAATAGACATGGTTTAACCTCTTATTATAGTTATATAATCCTTTTTATTCAGATTAAATACACCGGCATATGTAGTACTATTATCTTCGTTTGAATGCTCTTGATAATTAGTGTGAAATGCTTGCAAATATTTAACTACAACACAGGTGTCTCCATTTTTTAATCTGTCAATTATATTTTGCCAGAAAAGGGGGTGTTGGTTTTCAAGAAAATCCAATATTCTATTTGGGCCAAATATCTTAGAACAGAGTATTCGCAAATAATCCTTCGCTGTATCTGGGTGAATTGGAATTATTGTGGCAAGTATGTTAGTAATAGCAGGGGAAGAAACGTCTGTGTTTTTACTGGTTACAATGTTTGCTAGCAAAATTACAAAGTCATCCTTTCTATCACCAAGGTGGTCAATAATGTGGCTGAGAACAGTTGCTTGCTCTTGTTTTGAGATCTCTTCCACTATTTCCAGGGCGATGTCGGCTGATTTTCTATTTCCAAAATTGGCAGAAAAGTGGTCCATTAGAAATGAAACGATTCGGGCTTTGTCTTCATTCGCAGAATAATGATAAATTGTTTTTGTGGCCATTTTGGTATTAATTATAATACGTTCTAGCTCTTCTTTGTCGAATTCATTACTATAATTATTTTTGCTCTCGCCTACCAAATTATCAAGCATATCGAAATAATCTTTAAAATGCCCAATTGTAGCTTCAATACTGGGTTTGATGCTTTTAAGGCCTTGTACCCATCTGAAATGGCTTCGTTCGATAGTTGCTGTGATATAGGGTATGGTACTTTTTGGATCCTGTATCCATCTGGCATAACTTATTACTAAATCATTAAGTTTAGAAAAGCAATTGAATTTCTCTTGATCAGCACCCAATTCTATTTGGAATCGGAGCATCTTTTCATTCTTTAAAAATAATATAAACTCATTTTTTGCTGCAGCTTTATCATTATTGCTAAAAATGCTATTTATTAATGAAACATTTTGTGGTTTACCGATATCCAGCCAGAATTGAATTATTTCTTCTACTCTAGTTTTAAACGGCGCTGCAGTGGAAACCTTGGCTGCTTGTGCTCTCAGCTTGATCTCCGATTCATCTCTCATTTTTTGTAGTTTTGCTTTGCCAGCCCCAATTATCTTTTCACACTCAGCAGTGTTAAGTAAAAAAGCCACATCTCCTACAACACGGCCATAGTTTATTCTGGTTATAGATATTCTTCCAAATAAATCTGATATATCTTTTCCGGCACCCAATTCTAGTAGGTGCTTTATAGTAGAATAGGATTCATTCGAGTAGTATCCAGTTACTATTTGATGTATTATCCTTCTAATATTACATTCTTCTTTGGCAATGTTATTTCTTATATCTAGGGGAAGGACCTTAGTTGGTAATTTTGTTATATCATCTGTAATACTAAGGCTGTCAACAAACTCAGAATGGGCTTCTGATTTGATTGGTACAATTACATCGCTGGGAAGCTGAGCAGGTTTAGTTGATTTTAATCCTCCCTTTCCAAACTCCCCGCCATTCCCATCAGCAGGTATAAAAAAAGCACTTGTTCTAACAACCTTTCCTAATCTTAAATGCATATTACTCTTCCTTTTTTTCAACAAAGAAACGTCTAATAAATTCAGGCAGCTTATCTTCGAATATGGTTTGGTCTGCTCCAGCATTGTAAAATTTGACCGGGTCGGTTTGACATTTAGCAACGCCAATTATATAACATTCCTTCTTTAATTCACGGATACGTTTAACCATTTCTGTTCCGCTTATTTCGACAGTGGGGTTAGAATAGACAAATATTACCTCAGGCAGCCGTTCCTCATAAGATAACTGATAAACAACTCCCGTTAACTCATCTGTGGTATTAGTATAAACGATATTTACTTTCTGCTCCTCCGCCGAATCAAGCAGGGTTAAGGTGATTTCATTTAAAGTTTTCCCAAGTTCAAATGAAAACCTTCGTTTAAGTTGTTTTCTTAAATTATTATCGGATGGCGGGCTTATAATAAGAATTCGGTTTGCCAGACCATGATTCGAACTATATTTTTCAAATTCTACTGTCCCCTCTATAGGAGGCGGGGCATTTGCCTTGCTGCTTTTCCCCTTTTCGCTCGCCAGTTTATATAAATATACTGTTTTGTTTTCTTTTTGTTTTGCTGTTATTTGGCAGGCTTTTGTTGTAATCGGTCGTGCGAAGATGCTGGGGGGGTCTGCCGAATCATGCCTTACTAAAACTGGCTCCTCAATTACCTGATCAGGAGTAATTCCTCCCATATCGATAACATGGCAATTCTTTAAAGCATTTTTAACAGATTGTGAGAAATCAATTTTTTTAATAATTCTATCAAAACCTGCTTTAATGATTTCTCTTGTTAATGATTGGGGACTGCGTGATGATAAGCCAATGAGGTATGAGCTATTTCCCCAATGTTTACGGAGTTCTTTAATTTTTTTACTGAGATTAATTTTTTTTTCGAGTAATAAATCAATGCTAATAAAATAGAGACAGTTTTCAGACTTTCCGGATTCAGCGGCCTCCATTACAGCATCACAGTCATAACAGTTCACTTTAATATAGGGGGCCAAAATACTCCGCGCTTCGGATTGAAATGCAACTTCATTATCCAGAACGACCGCCTTTTTGATTTCATACCCGCCATGTGCATCAGCCAAGAATACCCTTGCTGCAGGCTTAGCTCCACCGCCTTCTTTGAAGTTGCTATGGCAAATACTGCTTTTTATTCTTGCAGCTAACGTTGTTGGTCCGGTTCTGAACATTTATTTAACCCCCTTTTCTCCTTCTCCATTGCCGCATATTTATCTTGTACAAATCAGAAAAATTTCAGGTAAAAACAGTGGAAAAGAAAAACTAGATTTTTTTATCCTGATCCAGTCGCAGACTATGATTTTGTTCATTTAAGGTTAGTCTAAAAAATATTCCATGATTATTGCCCAGTTTAAAACGATGCTGATGGAGGCCCTTATTATCAGAAGATAATTCAAGAAGAAAGTAAATATCTTTTTCATCCTTTTCAATTGCTAGAATATTACTTATTTCTGTTTTTTCCCCAAAAACAGTCCGAAATTTCTTAAGCAGATAATTGAAAATCTCTGCTTCAATTTGACGCTCTAATCCTTCAGACAACTCCTCAATGACTTCAGAAATTGAACTGCTTTTTGGGATTCCTGGTATTTTTAAGGGACAAAACAAATTAGCGGCTTTATTGGCTAGCTCAAATTTTCCGCTATTTGTAAGTTTTCCTTGATTAATAAAAAAATGTTTTTTTTGGCAGTGGAGTAAAAACGTTGTTCTCCATAGCAAGTCTCTGGATATTTGTTTGATTGTTTGCCGGCTGTTTTCTGCAAATAACGGAATATTGTCTATAACATAGTGGTTGGTGCCGTTTACCTTCTGCCGTTTGCCCAGAAAAGACCACTTATCGTATTGTGAAGGACAATAATGACTGGTTTTAAAAAGACTAAGTTTAACCCTTTGAGCAGTTATTCCGTATCTGATCCCGCTTATGAATAACATCTTCCTTAATCTCTTGACCCGAATATCTTTTTCCAAAAACTAACCGAAAGTGGTTTTACGCCGGCCAGGTCTGCTCCTGCCTTATAAAAAAAGTCAAGATTGTCACTATCCCCGCTATGGCCAATTATAAGTCCTCCCTGTCCTGATTCCTTGTATTTTCTAATCACTTCATCTCCATTCATTCCAGGCATTTCGTAATCAGTAATTAACAGATCGAATTGGGTCTTAAGATGTTCATCAACTTCATTCTGATCGCAGGTTATTATTTCAACTTCTGCATCTTTTAGGATCAATTTCAATATTCTCATAGTTGATTTGCTAACGAGCAGATCATCATCAACTATCAAAGTTCGTTTAATAATAAGTTCTGCCAGTGCGGTTCTGCGTAGCTGGTCAAATCTAAAGTCTTTTCCTCGTAAGCTTTCAATATGCTCAATCTGAAGAGAATATCCTTGCTTTGGAGGATTAGCCCCAGCGCCTTCTTTGTAGTTGCTATGGCAAATACTGCTTTTTATTCTTGCAGCTAACGTTATTGGTCCAGTTCCAAACATTTATTTAAACCCTTTTCTCCTTCTCCATTCCCGCATATTTATCTTGCTATAAATCTAAAAATTTCAGTTTAAATTTTGATCCGGCCTTTTCTGAGGATTTTTGGAGGATTACAGGTCACATCAATCACCGAGGAGGCTTGTGGATTTTCAATCTTTCCAGCATCAATTAAATAATCAGCCTTTATTGTTATCTCAGCCGGGGAGGAGGGATCTGGCTCTCCGGAAAGATTGGCCGAGGTTGCCGCTAATGGTTTCCCGAGTTCTTTTATTATTTGTAAAGGAATAGGATGATTTGGCATCCTGATCCCGATTGTGTTTAGTCTTTGGCCCTTAGTCTTGAGTATCAGGGTCAACGCTCCCGGCCAATACTTCTCCATCAATTCTTGAGCTGCAGCCGGGATTTCGGCTGCCAGAGCATCGAGTTGTTTAATATCTGAAATTAATATCTGTAGTGGTTTATATTTCGGTCTTTTCTTTATCTCATAAATTCGCTCAATCCCTGCTTTATTATCATACGCACAACCAATGCCGTAGACTGTGTCAGTTGGGAAAATAATCACTCCTCCGGTTTTTAATATCCTAACTGACTCTTTTAATTGCGATTCTATCGATTCCTGCATAGTCTTTTATTATTTCCACTCCCGGGCATAGCCGTCGTATAGCTTCAGCCTGCCCATAACCCATTTCAAAAATAAGCATGCCGCCCGGGTTTAAATATTCCGGTCCTTCTTGAATAAGCTTACGAATATAGTCTAATCCATCAACACCGCCGTCCAATGCTTTTCGCGGTTCCCACTCTTTGACGCCAGAATCAAGTGTTTCAATATCTTTACTTGGGATATAGGGTGGATTACTGATAATTAGATCAAACTTCCGGCCGGCCAGAGGTTCGAGCAGGTTGCCTTCTATAAACTCAATCCGATCATAAACGTTATGGATTTTTGCATTCTTCCTGGCAACAGCAAGCGCATCCGGCGATGAATCAACCGCCGTAATTTTAACATGTGAAAAATACTTTGCCAGTGAGACCGCAATACAGCCCGATCCAGTCCCAAGATCTAATAGCTCCAAGTTTTTAATTTTTAATTTTAAATTTTTAATTTCTTCGATTGCTTTTTCAACTAACTGTTCAGTTTCCGGCCGGGGGATAAGCACATTCTGGTCAACATAAAAATCAAAGTCCATAAATGGTTGGGATTTAAGTTCATAAGCCAGTGGTTTCATTTCATTTTTGCTAGCTTGGCCACTCGATCAGCGGTTGCCAAAGCTTCGATCAGTTCATCCAGGTCTCCGTCTAAAATCTGTTGCAGTTTATGGACTGTAAATCCGATCCGATGGTCTGTGATGCGCCCCTGTGGAAAGTTATAGGTCCTGATCTTTTCCGAACGGTCACCCGAACCGACCATAATTTTACGCTCGCTCGCTCTCTTTTTGCGCTGCTCTTCTTCTTTAGCTTCGAATAACCTGGTTTTTAAAAGCTTCATTGCTTGTTCCTTATTTTGATGCTGTGATTTTTGTTCCTGGCAGGCTACTACTAACCCTGTTGGCAAGTGGGTGATCCGAATTGCCGAACTGACTTTATTTACATTTTGCCCCCCCGGACCGCTTGACCGAAAAGCATCGATCTTCAAATCTTTTGCTTCTATCGGAATATCAATGTCTTCGGCTTCGGGCATAACCGCAACTGATGCAGCAGAGGTATGCACCCGGCCACTCGCTTCGGTTGCAGGAACCCGCTGCACTCGATGAACTCCACCTTCGTATTTTAGTTTGCTGTAAGCGGCTTTTCCGTTAATACTAAAAATCGCTTCTTTATAACCGCCCAAACCGGTCGAGTTGGTAGAGATAAATTCGATTTTCCACCTCTTGGATTCGGCAAACCGCATATACATTCTCAAAAGCTCCCCGGCAAAAAGCGCAGCCTCATCCCCGCCGGTACCGCTCCTGATTTCCATAATGATATTTTTTGAATCATTCGGGTCTTTTGGCAATAACAGTATCTCTATCTCCGATTCTATTTTTGACTTACGGTTATCCAGTTTTTCAATCTCTGCTCTGGCTAACTCTTCCATCTCAGGATCTTCTAACAGGGCTTTGGAATCTTCAAGCTCTTTATTAATCTGTTTTATTTGGCGATAAGGAGCAACGATTTCAGTAAGCTCAGAAAACTCCCTGGAGTAGTTTTCAAATTTTTCACGGTCAGAAATAATTTCCGGCTTTGATAAAAGCTGTTCCAATTCTTTGTATCTCTCTTCCACTTTAGAGAGTTTGTTTTCTAGCATAAGAGGCTACTTTTTTTTGGCGGGCTTTTTCTTTGCAGTTTTTTTCCTGGCGGTAAGTTTCTTTTTTGAGACCCGGCGGACCATTTTTTTAGATTTAACATCAGCATATTTTTTCTTAAATTTAGAGACCCGGCCTTCGGTATCAAGCATTTTTTGCTTACCGGTGAAGAGTGGATGGCAGGCCGAACAAATATCAATTCTTACGGTCTCTTTATTTGAATTAATATCATATTCTGCCCCGCAGGCGCAGGTGGCAATTGTATTAAAATACTTTGGATGTATTTTCTCTTTCATTTGTTTTATTATAACATAAATTTAATTAGCTCTGCAATATGCTATAATCCTAAAATGGGCGATTTAAAAGAACGCATGCAAAAAGTTTTGTCTCCGGTGTTAGGATTATACTTTTCGGATTTTGAAATTAAATCAGCAAAAGGTTGCTATTTGACCGGAAATGACGGAAAGCAGTATCTCGATTTTTCATCCGGGATCGCAACAACAGTTACCGGTCATTGCCATCCCAAAGTAGTCAGGGCTGCCTGCGATCAAATCAATAAATTAATCCACATCTGTATTGGTGTCGCATTATATGAGCCCTATATCAAACTGGGAGAAGAAATTAGAAATATTTCTCCCGTGCCAAACGCTCAGCTCTTTTGTTGTCAGAGTGGATCAGAAGCGGTTGAAGCAGCCATCAAATTAGCAAAATACGCAACCAAAAGGCCAGGTATCATTGCTTTCCATGGGGCTTTTCACGGCCGTACCATGGGGGGGCTTTCACTTACAACTTCAAAAATGAAATATCGTGAAGGTTATGAACCTTTATTACCAGAATGCTATATTGCTCCCTATAATCTCGATTCAGTTGAAAAATTAATAAAGGAGCATAGAATTGCTGCTGCAATCATTGAGCCGATCCGTGGAGAAGGCGGATATATTGAAACCTCTGGTAATTTTATGGCCGGGCTAAGAATACTATGCAATAAGCATAAGGTCCTGTTAATTGTTGATGAGGTCCAGACCGGCTTTGGTCATACCGGTAAGTGGTTTGCGGTGGAGCATTATCGCATTGTTCCTGACATTATTACTATGGCCAAAGGAATTGCTTCTGGTTTTACACTGGGGGGGATAATTGCCTCAGTACCACTGATGAAAAAATGGTCGCCCGGTTCGCACGGGAGCACTTTTGGTGGAAATCCGGTTAACTGTGCAGCAGCGCTTGCAACCATTGAGGTTATTAAAGAAGAAGGATTACTTGAGAATGCTCAAAAATTAGGGGATTATTTAAAGTCGGGGCTCCTAAAGCTGCAATTAAAATATTCTAAATTAATAAAAGAGGTGCGCGGCAAAGGTTTAATGCTTGGTGTCGACTTTGGTGATAATACTGTTGTAAGAAAAATTATGGATGATTGTTTAAATAATCAATTAGTATTGATAAGTACCGGTGGTTCTGGAACGGTTATCCGCTTTGTTCCGCCATTAATCGTAACTAAAGAGCAAATTGATTGTGCCCTTACCATATTTGAAAAAGCATTGAGTAATGTCTGAATACCTTCAGCTCGATGATCTTTTACAACCTTTAAAAAATCCATTTCTTTTAATCCTGGACGGGATTGAAGATCCGCATAATTTTGGTGCGATTTTGCGAACGGCCGAGTGTGTTGGGATTGATGGTCTGATTATTCGCAAAAACCGCCAGGTGCAGGTTACCGATACAGTTATCAAAGTTTCGACCGGTGCTGCTAAACTGGTTAAAATTGCCCGTGTGCCAAATATTGCAGAGGTAATCCGTAAGTTGCAAAATCAAGCAATCAAGGTTATTGGATTAGAAAATTCAGGAGCAGTTGAAATTACTGCAGCTAACTTAAAATTACCAATTGCACTGGTGATTGGGAGCGAAGGGAAGGGGATCTCTCATTTAGTTAAACAACGGTGTGATAGTCTTGTTAAAATTCCAATGAAAGGAAAAATCTCATCATTAAATGCCTCAGTTTCTGCCGGAGTAGCACTCTATGAAGTATTGCGTCAAAATAAAATCTAAACAAGCAATAACCTTAGCTGAATTTTCAATCACGATGGCAATTGTTTTATCAATTGCGGCAATTGGATTATTATATTATGCCACCGTTGTTACTCATGCAAAGCAGAGAACTTGTAACGCAAATGTTCAAAATATTAATGCGCAATGGGAACGCTTTTTTTTATTTGAAGGGAGGCAAAAATATCCAGATTTAGAAGAATTAAAAGCCAGTAAGGTTTATTTTCCCAGGGGGGCGCCGGTTTGTCCTTATGCAACTCCATATCTAGACTTAGATAATAATAAACGAATTGATCCTCATTTACATTAACATTACTTGATACTGTACAACATGAAACCGAAAATGATCGCAACTAATAAGAAGGCAAAATGGGCTTGCATCTAATAACCACCTCCTAACTTTATTAACCTCTCCCTAATAATGCAACACAAATCACAATCATCATTCCAATTGCCAGATATTCTATTTGCATATTTAAATCACCCTTACTATTATTATCGTGATTGCAGTTAAAATACTTGCGTGCTATTATCACTTTAGAGGAGCAGCTAGTGTTAGAAATAGGAAGTAATATTATAAAAAAGGATAGTGCACTGGTTGAGTGTTTAAAAAAGACTAAGCGGGCATTTCTGCTTGAAGAGTTGAGCCTAGGGCCAGACACCAGGGCATGGGATGAACTTAAAAAGGCAGGGGGCGAAGTTTGCGTTCCGCTAAATACCGAAGAAAAGATGATTGGCCTGTTCACGCTTGGCCCAAAAGAAGATGAAGAGATGTATGATGAAGAGGATTTGATTTTTTTAAACACCCTTTCTAATCAATTAGCTATTGCAATACAGAAAGCACAATTGCATGAAGAAATGATGGAGGCCCAGGCCCGCCTGCTCCATGCTGATAAATTGGCATCACTTGGAACAGTTGCAGCCGGAATGGCACACGAGATCAAAAATCCTTTAGCGTCAATCAAAGGGATGACCCAGATACTGGAAAGTGCAATCAAGGATAACGATAAAGAATCCCTGGAAGATTTTAAAAAGGTCGTGCCAAAAGAGTTAGATCGGATCAACAAGCTGGTCCAAAATTTGTTGACTTATTCAAAGCCACCAACACCGCAAAAAGCTCCACTTAATATTAATGAAGTATTAGAACACGTTTTAAAACTTTTTGAATCAGAAATGATGAAAAAAGGGATTAAATTAGAAAAGAAACTGGGAGAGGTCCCCAATCGGGATCTAGACCAACAGCAGATAAAGCAAGTTATGACCAATTTCATATTAAATGCGATTCAGGCCATGCCAAAAGGGGGTAAGCTAGAAGTGAAAACTTCAAAGGCAGCTGAAAAAGTAAAGATTGATATACTTGATAACGGACTGGGGATTCCAGAGGATAAGATAAAGAATATCTTTGATCCTTTCTTTTCTACTAAAACTAGTGGAACCGGGCTGGGGCTTGCGATTACTTACAAGATTATTAAAGAACATGCTGGTGACGTTCAGGTAAAATCAAAGGTTGGAGAGGGGACTCGCTTTACACTTTTATTTTAAACCGAGCAGTTCCATTTTTGAGATCAGGGTAGTCCGGTGAATTTCTAATAAGCGCGCAGCTGCCGATTGGTTGCCATTAACAGTTTTTAACGCACTTTTGATGTATTCTTTTTCAAATTCAGCAGTAGCTTCTTTCAAATTTTTTTTTCTTTTCGAATCTTCTGATTTTGAAGAAGTACTGACCTGGATACTATCAATGACATCTTTGTTCCCATTTAATGCTACTGCCCGCTCAATCAGGTTTTGCAACTCCCTTACATTCCCGGGCCAATTGTATTCCAAAAGTGATCTGATTGCGTCAGGGCTGATTGTTTTAATAGCTTTTTTGAGATCGCGGTTGAATTTATTAAGAAAGTAGCTGACAAAAAGAGGAATATCATTTTTTCTCTCCCTTAACGGGGGGAGTTTTATTGGGATTACGTTTAGCCGGTAAAAAAGGTCTTCTCTAAAATTACCTTTCTTGATCTCAGTCTCGATATTTGCATTTGTAGCAGCTAATATCCGGACATCAACTTCGATCGGATTTTTGCCGCCCACTCTGCTAATCTTACTATCCTGTACGATCCGTAATAGTTTTGACTGCATTGACAGCGGCATACAACCGATCTCGTCCAAAAATATTGTACCGCCATCGGCCAGTTCAAATTTACCAATTTTTCGCTCCAAAGCACCGGTAAAAGCACCTCTTTCGTGGCCAAACAGTTCTGATTCGAGCAAATTTTCTGGGATAGCTGCACAATTAACAATTACAAATGGCCGGGCCTTGCGGTTGCTTTTATTGTGAATGGCGTGAGCCACTAACTCCTTACCGGTTCCGGATTCACCGGTGATTAAGACGGTGCTGTCTGCAGCACTGATGTTTTCAATTGTCATAAAAATATTTTGCATTACCTGGGTTTGTCCGATCAGGTCAAAATAGGTTTTTTGTTCCTGTAAAACTGTCTTAAGATACGAGTTCTCTTTTATTAGATTATTCCTTTCCATAACCTTATCCATCAGTGCAACTAATTCATCAATTTCAAATGGTTTGGTTATATACTCAAGAGCTCCATTACGGATCGCCTGGATTGCAATTTTTGCATCATTCATAGCCGTGGACATAACCACATTTTGATCTGGATTGATCTCTTTTATTTTACGTAATACCTCTAGTCCATCCATGTCTGGCATTTTTAGGTCAACAATTACTGCTGCAAATTCTTGCTCATTTACCTTATCTATTCCCGCTTGTCCTCGGTTAACTAATACCGTATTGTACTTCTTTTTTAGAATTGATTTATAGGTTAACAACATATTCTCTTCATCATCTATAACTAACACATTCGGTTTGTTTTTACTCATTTTTGCCACCTCTAGTTATATATTAATTATAACATAAAATTTCAAGTATATGTAGTCTATTTCGACAATGTGTCGACAGATGCGATATATATGTCGATTTTATTATTATTTCATAAGCAATAATATTGCCTGGCATCTAAATATCAGATCATCATTGGTTTAATTCGAGCGGATGGAATGCAACAGGTACTGAGCTGAATGCCGGATTAAAATTTGATCCTATGAAAAATATAAACATGCTTATTGAATATGCGACCAGCACCCTGGTTCCGGAAAATGGATCATCTCAAAACTCTTCAAACATCAGCCTTTCGGTTGGGACAAAGCTTTAGACATTCCATGCTATTATTGAGTAATGCAACTACTTCTCCAGAATCTAAAGGTCCGCATTGAAGAAGACGGAATTGAAGCTTACAAAAAATCTGCTTCAAAAAGAATAAAAAAAAGCCCTGATGAAATTATTGATTTAAAAATTACCCGGAAATCTCTTGATGCTAGAGATAAGAATCAATTTTTCTACAATCTTTCACTTTTAATAACCGTGCCGCCTTTAGAAAAGGAAGAGCAGCAAAAAGAAAAAAAAGTTGCCAGGAAACTGAAAGAACGTCCGATTATAGTTGGCTTTGGTCCGGCCGGGATCTTTGCTGCGCTGACTTTTTTGGAATATGGGATTAAACCGATTATCTTTGAAAGGGGAAGCAGGATAGGGGATAGGGATCAGGATATAGCTGAATTCAATAAAACAGGAAAGTTGAATACTGAATCAAACATACAATTTGGTGAAGGAGGAGCGGGAGCTTATTCTGATGGAAAGCTAACTACAAGAAGCAAAGAGAAAGGATCTGTTTCAAAAGTATTAGAAACATTCATAAAGTTCGGAGCACCAGAAGAGATTGGTTACGTTAATAAACCTCATCTCGGGACTGATCGATTAAAAGTAATAATCAAAAATCTTAGAAAACATATTCTTGAACAGGGGGGAGAAATCTATTTTAATTCAAAATTAACTGACTTTAATATAGAAGATGGAAAAATTAATTATATTGTTATCAACGGGCAAGAAAAAGTGAAATCTGAACATCTTATTCTTGCCACCGGCCATTCTGCTCGCGAAACTTATCAAAAGTTAAAAGAGAAAAGTATAAAGCTGCAGGCGAAATCTTTTGCGGCCGGTATTCGCATAGAGCATCCGGCGGAGTTAATAAATCTAATGCAGTACGGTGAAAAGTATAAAGATTATCCAGGTTTAGGAGCGGCCGATTATTCTTTTACATACAAAGATAAAGAAAATAATAGGGGAGTTTATACTTTTTGCATGTGTCCGGGCGGTGAAGTTATCAATGCTTCTTCTGAAGAGGGGCTGCTGGCTATCAATGGAATGAGCAACTCAAAAAGAGACGGTAAATATTCAAATTCGGCTGTGGTGGTAACCGTTACTCCGGAGGATTTTGGGTCAGACGATCCGTTGGCCGGGATTGAATTCCAAAGGATGATTGAAAAGAAAGCAATCCTGCCCGATTTTGTATCAAACAGTTTAGAAAAAGCACTGCGCCACTGGGAAGCCCGGTTTCCGCTCTTTTCGTCCCGGAAAGCAAAAATTTATGTTCCCGAAACCAGGACTTCTGCTCCGGTTAGAATCTTGAGGAATGAACAGCGCCAGGCTGAGCATGTTTCAAATCTTTATCCGGTCGGAGAAGGATCTGGTTATGCCGGCGGGATTGTCAGCTCCGCAGTTGATGGAATTAAGGCGGTGGAAGCTATTTTAAAATTGTGATATATTTTAGAAGAGGAGATAAAATAATGGCAAATAAATATAAACTTAAAAATCCGTGGCGTCCAGAACTATTCAGGAAATATTTTTCTTATAATAGAGTTCCGCGTATAACCATCAGCAATAAAATTGTCCCGGTTAATCTGCCAAAAAAAATCTGGATAACCGATACCACCTTCCGTGATGGACAGCAGAGCAGGCCGCCCTATACCGTAAAACAGATTGTGGATGTCTTTGATATGATGCATGAGCTGGGTGGACCGAAGGGGATTATCCGCCAGACCGAGTTTTTCCTCTACAGCAAAAAAGATAAAGAAGCGATCTATAAATGCATGGAAAAACATTACAAATATCCCGAGATAACCGGTTGGATACGGGCAGTAAAATCTGATTTTCAACTGGTAAAAGAGATGGGGCTAAAAGAAACTGGAATATTAACTTCATGCTCAGATTATCATATCTACTTGAAGCTTAAAAAGGATCGTAAGCAAATATTTGACCAGTATGTTGGTATTGTTGAAGCAGCGCTCGAGGCCGGAGTAATTCCGCGTTGTCATTTAGAAGACATCACCCGGGCCGACATGTACGGTTTTGTGCTCCCCTTTGTCCAAAAGTTAATGAAAATGTCAAAAGAAGCAAAAATGCCGATCAAGATTAGAGCTTGTGATACGCTTGGTTACGGCGTGCCTCACGTTGCGGCAGAACTTCCCCGTTCGGTGCCAAAAATTGTTCACCTTTTGTTAAAAGAAGGGGAAATCCCTCCTGAACAGTTGGAATGGCACGGCCATAACGATTTCCATTATGTCCATTCAGATGGAGTGGCAGCCTGGCTCTACGGATGCCCGGTAGTAAACGCGGCTCTATTGGGTTTTGGAGAAAGGACCGGGAATCCTCCGCTTGAGTCGATGCTTATGTCATACATATCTCTAACCGGACGGACCGACGGAATAAATACCAGAGTTATTACAAAAATTGCTGATTACTTTAGAAGAGAGCTTGGTTTCCATATACCAACCAATTATCCTTTTGTCGGATCAGAATTTAATGTCACTCGAGCAGGAATTCATGCTGATGGAATAATTAAAAATGAAGAGATCTACAATATTTTTAATACTGAAAAAATTCTGGACAGGCCGATCGGGGTAGCGATCACCGACAAATCTGGAATGGCTGGAATCGCTCTCTGGTTAAACGGCAAACTTAAACTCAAAGGGAGGCATAGAATCGGGAAAGACCATCCGGCGGTTAACTCAATTTTTTATTGGATCAATGAACAATATCTTAATCGCAGGACAACTTCAATTTCTAATGAAGAAATTTTAAAGCTGGTCAAGATATATCTGCCACAGCATTACAAAACTATCAAGGAGAATACTATTCAGTGACCTATAACATTACTTTGATCCCTGGTGATGGGATTGGTCCGGAGATAGCCGAAGCTGCCAGAAGGTGCATAGAGGCAACCGGTGTAAAAATAAATTGGGAAGTTCAAAATGCGGGCGTCGATATCATGGATAAAGCAGGGACGCCACTTCCTGATTCAGTTTTAGAATCAATTAAAAAAAATAAAATTGCAATCAAGGGCCCAATCACTACGCCGATTGGAACCGGATTCCGCTCTGTTAATGTTGCAATGCGGCAGAAACTGAATCTTTATGCTTGTTTAAGACCGGCAAAATCTTATAAAGGGGTCAGATCAAAGTATAATGACATTGATCTGATTGTTGTACGTGAAAATACAGAGGACCTGTATGCTGGAATTGAATTTAAAGAAGGGGAAAAGGAGACGGCAGACCTGATCGGCTTTATTGATAGAAAGATTGAGAAGAAAATCAGAAAAGATTCTGGTATCAGTATAAAACCAATTTCAAAAGTCGGCACCGGCCAAATTGTCCGCTTTGCATTCGAATACGCAGTCAAACACGGAAGAAAGAAGGTGACTGCGGTAACTAAAGCCAATATTCTTAAATTTACAGACGGGCTATTTTATGAAGTGGCAAGAGAGATTGCAAAAGAATATGTTGGAAAAATAGAATATGAAGAACGCTTGATCGACAATATGTGCATGCAACTGGTGCAGAAGCCGGAGTTATACGATGTTTTGGTTCTTCCAAACCTCTACGGTGATATTATTTCTGATTTATGTGCCGGACTGGTTGGAGGATTGGGGATTGCGCCTGGTGCAAATATCGGTAAAGAGATTGCTCTTTTTGAACCGGTCCACGGTTCGGCTCCAAAATATAAAGGTCTGAATAAGGTAAATCCAACCGCGATGATTTTGTCCGGTGCAATGATGTTAGATTATATTGGTGAGCCGAAAGCAGCACTAAAACTCGAAACTGCAGTATCAAAAGTTATGGCGGAGGGGAAAGATGTAACTTATGATATGAAGCCGGATCGGAATGACCCAACCGCAGTCGGGACTTCTCAAATGGCGGATGCAATAATAAAATGCGTAAAATCTCTGTAATCGGTGCCGGAAATGTCGGTGCAACCACAGCCCAGCGGCTGGTCGAAAAAGAACTGGCCGAAGTTATTGTTCTGGTTGACATTGTTGAAGGTTTAGCAGAGGGAAAAGCACTTGATATCTATCAATCATCTTCACTTGAAGGATTTAAATCATACATCTTCGGAACCACCGATTTTTCGCAGATAAAAGATTCCGGAATTGTTATCGTTACCGCTGGATTAGCCCGAAAACCAGGTATGACTAGAGAAGATCTGTTAAAGAAGAACGCCGAGATTATCCGGTCGATTTCTGAGCAGATCAGATTACATGCAACCAATTCGATTGTTATTGTTGTGACTAATCCACTTGATGTGATGACTCAGCTGGTACAGCATACAACCGGATTTAACACTAACAGGGTGATTGGAATGGCTGGTTTACTCGATACCGGCCGCCTGGCAACTTTTATTGCACAAGAAATTGGTTGCAAGCCAACCGATGTCAAAACTATGATAGTGGGGAGCCATGGTGATTCGATGGTTCCAATCTTAAGTGAAACAAAGTTAGGACAACAGCTTTTGAAGAATCTGCGTACTCCGGAAAAGATTAAAGAACTTTTCGACCGTGCCAGAAATGGGGGAGCAGAAATTGTTAAATTACTAAAAACCGGTTCCGCTTTTTATGCGCCATCCAGCTGTGCGGTTTTTATGGTTGACCAGATAATAAAACATAAATGCGACCTGATTCCTTGCTCAGTTTATTTGCAGGGAACTTATGATATAACTGGAGTATATATAGGTGCTCCCTGCCGGCTTGGCAAAAATGGGGTAGAAAAGATAATAGATATCGGTTTAACTGAAGAAGAAAAAGCTGCACTCCAAAAGTCTGCACAGATAGTAAAAGATAACTTTGCCCTGATCTGCAAATGAACCGTGATCGGCTCGCTGTAATTATAATTGCTGCACTGCTTATTTTAGGATCTTTAACACCATATTTAAAAGCATTTTCATATTTTCCACTGGTTGGAGAACGTTTTGCAAAACTTTCAACTATCTTACCGCGGCTCGGACAAGAACACTTTAACATGCCGGAGATTGATTGCATCGGCTACTATGTTTTTCTTCGTTCACTGATGGTTGATGGTGATTTATCGCTTCACAATGACTTTAAAATCTACGGTTGGTATCAGCGCGCATCGGTTTGGTCAGTTGGTCCGGCAATCCTCTGGCTTCCAGGATTTCTGATTGCTCATTTTCTATCTTATCTCTTGAATGCTTTCGGGATAATGGTGCCGATTAATGGTGTCTCTTTTCTTTACGATTTCTTTATTGCCAACACTTCGATGCTCATCGGAGCTGCTGGAATATTTATTATCTATTTCTTTTTACGGAAGCTTTATTCTGTAAAGACCAGTTTATTAGCTACGCTTTTTATGTTTTATGCAACTCCGTACGTCTTTTATCAGTTTAACCAGCCAACTATGTCCCATATTTTAAGCGCAACTGGCATGGCGGCATTTATTTATTTTTGGTACAACACTTTTGGAAAGAGAGAGCAGAAAGAATGGATTTTTCTTGGGCTTATTGCCGGTGCTACTGTTCTGATCAGACCGCAGAATATATTTTCAATTGCAATTGCGCTATTAGTTGAACTGTTTTATGAATACAAAAAAGAAGGAACCGCGAATTTCATTCGCAGGTTCCGACCAATTGCTACAGTAGGTTCGTTGATTGTTCTTTTCTTTGTGCCGCAGATGATAGCGTGGAAGCTCCAGTATGGGCAGTGGTTGACAGTGCCGCAAGGGAAGGGGGTTTTTGTTTGGTCACAAGCTTATAAATACATTCACCTGGTTCTTTTCTCTACCAATCACGGATTAATAACTTATACTCCGATTGTTCTTTTTGCAATTATCGGCCTATTTCTATTTTACAAAGATGTCAAGAATCGTCATCTGTTTTATACTTTCTTTCTAATGCTGATAACTCAGATCTATATAAATAGTGGAGTGGTGATCGATTGGGCCTGCGGGAGCGGATTCGGTTCCCGCCGGCATATGAGCTTAAGCATCGTCTTTGCACTTGGAATTGCGACAATTTTGGATAAAGTTTCATTTAAGAAAGTATTATTTTATGGAACAATTTCATTGTTCTCGTTTTTAGTCATTTTTAACTTACTAATGTACTTTCAGTGGTACTTTGGGATGATTCCAGGGGAAGGAGTGCTGACTTTTGAGCAGTATTTTACCGATAAGGTTACCGCCTTATTTTCGTTTTTATATCTTATAATGAACTTTTTTAGAATTCTTATTTTCAACTCTTGACAACCAATTTAACCCCATGCTACAATTAGCACTCAAGCGTAGTGAGTGCTAACAATTAAACAGGAGGTGAGAATAAAAAATGGCAGCAAAAAAAGGTTTGACCCCGATCGGGGACAGAGTTTTAGTAAAACCAGCACCGTCTGAGGAAAAAACAAAATCCGGAATTGTTTTACCAGAATCAGCAAAAGAAAAACCTCAAGAAGGTACGGTTGTGGCAATTGGTTCAGGCAGAATCCTGGACAACGGCCAACGCATTCCGCTGGAAGTAAAAGTAGGTGACAAAGTCATCTATTCAAAATACGGCGGGACCGAAATAAAACTTGAAGGTGATGATTTCATCATACTTCAAGAACGCGATATTCTCGCGATTAAATAAAGGAGGTTATTAAATTATGGCATCGAAGGAATTGCGTTTCGGCGATGATGCCTGGAGAGCAATCGATAAAGGCGTTGAAAAAGTTGCAGACGCCGTTAAAATTACTCTAGGACCACGCGGAAGAAACGTTGTAATCGAAAAGAAATGGGGATCTCCGACTATAACCAATGATGGGGTAACCATTGCAAAAGAGATTGACTTAGCCGATCCTTTTGAAAATATGGGAGCACAACTGTTAAAAGAAGTTGCTTCCAAGACCAATGATATTGCAGGTGACGGTACAACAACCGCAACCTTACTTGGTCAAATTATCTTCAGAAAAGGGCTGAAAGGGGTTGTTTCTGGAGTAAATCCGATGGCTTTGAAACGTGGAATCCAAAAGGCTGTCGATAAAGCGATTGACGAGCTCAAAAAACAGAGCCGTCAGGTCGATTCAAAAGAAGCTATTGCACAGGTTGCATCAATTTCTGCCAACAACGATAACGAGATCGGAGATTTGATCGCAGATGCAATGGAAAAGGTTGGAAAGGATGGAGTAATAACTGTGGAGGAGTCAAAAGGTATCGAGACTTCTCTTGATGTGGTTGAAGGGATGCAATTTGACAAAGGTTATGCTTCTCCTTATATGGTTACTGATCGTGACCGGATGGAGTGTGTACTTGAAAACTGCTCAATCCTGATGACCGATAAAAAGATCAGTGCTATTAAAGATCTGCTGCCAGCGCTTGAAAAGAGCGTCCAGGCCAGCAAACCATTATTGATCATCGCAGATGATTTAGAAGGTGAAGCGTTAGCAACAATCGTTGTTAATAAACTCCGCGGAACAATCAACTGTGTGGCAGTGAAGGCACCAGGCTTTGGCGACCGCAGAAAAGCAATGTTAGAAGATATTGCAATTTTAACCGGCGGCGAAGTTATTGCTGAAGATAAAGGCTTAACCCTTGAAAATATTCAGGAAAACTGGTTTGGATCAGCCAAAAAAGTGGTAGTTCGCAAAGAAGATACTACTATTATCGAAGGGGACGGAACTGCCGCTTCTATCAAAGAAAGAGTTTCGCAGATAAAAAAAGAAGTGGAAATGTCCGATTCTTCTTACGATAAGGAAAAATTACAAGAGCGTTTGGCAAAACTGTCAGGCGGAGTTGCAGTAATTAAAGCAGGAGCAGCAACAGAGACAGAACTGAAAGAGAAGAAGCACAGAATTGAAGACGCACTTTCAGCAACTCGTGCAGCAGTTGAAGAGGGTATTATTGCCGGCGGTGGATCAACCTTTATCCATATTTTACCGGCACTTGAAAAGCTGGAGAATAAAACCTCTGGTGATGAAAAGATTGGCGTCAGTATTGTCCGACACTCTCTGGAAGAACCACTCAAACAGATTGCCCGCAATTCAGGATTTGAAGGGGCGGTTGTAATTGAGAAGGTTAAAAAGGAGAAAGAGGGGTATGGATTTAACGCCCAGGATTTTGAATATACCGATATGTTCAAAGCCGGGATTGTTGATCCGCTAAAAGTAACCCGCTCAGCATTGCAAAATGCTGCCAGTATCGCTTCTATGTTGCTCACCACTGAATGTATGGTTGCAGAAAAGCCAGAAAAAGAGGCTGCTGCACCAGCAATGCCGGGTGGAATGGGTGGCATGGGCGGAATGGGTGGCGGAATGCCAGGAATGATGTAAAGCATCACGGATAGCACGGATAGCGAAGGTGGGGAAAATATTCTCCACCTTCTTTTTTTATCTTTTAAATAACTTTCGAGGAAAAATATTATCGAGGCCGAGGATGAGGGCAGGATCGAATTTTTTCTTCACTTTAATCATTCCCAGGATCCCACCTTCGTGATACATCTCGTTTAGCATGCTATGCTTTAATTTACCAACCCCATGTTCAGCCGATATGCTCCCGCGCATGCTAATCGCCCTGGTAACAAAGAGGAGTGATAAATCTTGAGCCTTTTTAATTTCCTCATCATTTTTTGGTAGAATATTGACATGCAGATGAGATTCTCCGATATGGCCAAACTTTATATAAAACAGGCGGCTTTCATCTAAATTTGTGTTATAAATTTTAACCAGCTCTCTAAAGCGGTGGGTAGGGACTGACATATCTAAAGATACCTTTTGCTGCCGATATGCTTTATAAAGCTCATTAATTGTTTCGGGAATTGCATGCCTGAATTCCCACAAAGTGTTTTGTTGTTTTTTATTTGTTCCCATCCAGGCTTTTTTTTCTGAAAGTTTATGTTTTTTAAAAAATGAGTCCCAAAAGTCAAGATAAGAATCTTTCACCGCCTGTTCTATGTAAAGCGCGGTACTGGCATTGTTTGGGATTTTATTGTATTTTGGCCTGAGCATCTCCAAAGTATTTTTATCAAAATATTCTATGCTGATCACATCATCTTTTAACGCGAGGTCATTTGCAAAATTAAGTGCTGCATCTTCAGAATCTAAGAATGCTATAAAACAGAAAGTTTGCACCGGCCGTTCGACTAAATTTACTTCGATTTCGGTTATAATTCCAAGCGTTCCCTCACTTCCAATAAAAAGGTCGATCAGATCCATATGTGGCTTAAGATAGTAACCAGCTGATGTTTTTACATCCGGGACCAGGTAATTTGGCACGTTTTTAAACTTTTCGCCTCGACTGATGTCCAAAACTTTACCTTCTCCGGTCACCACTTTGATTCGATTAACATGATCACGAGTAGATCCATAACGTAATCCGCGAGCACCCGATGCATTAGTTGCAATTGTACCACCCAGAGCAGCGGTTTTTTCAGTCGGATCGGGGGCATACATCAAACCAGTATCTTTTAAAACATTATCAATTTCTTCTATTGTTATCCCGGGTTGAAAAACTGCAGTTTTTATATTAAGATCTACATTTACAGTCTCTTTCATTTTTTCGGTAGATAATACCCAGCCGCCAAAGGGGATACGACCGCCAACTGTTCCGGTCCCCGCACCCGAGATTGTTAAGGGACGTTTGATCATCTTATTTTCTTTAACAATCTCAATTACTTCGTTTTCTTCTTCCGGCAGATAGACTCCTTCACAATAACCACCCTGCAAATTTGAGCTATCTTCCAAATAATCCTTAATCATATCCTGTTCGTTCTTAATTTGCATTGTTTTATCTTAGCAAAAAGATTTCAGGTTGTACAGACCTTGCACGTAATCCGGTTAAGTAGTATAATATAATTAACTAAATACGTTTCAAAAAGTGGGAAGAATAGGCCCACTTTTGTTTTTAAGGAGCCGGTTGGATGAAAATCAGTAAATTTAAGGAAATGCTGCGGCAGATTCAAGAGGAGCGTGGAATTAAACAAGAGAGTATTATTGCAGCTCTAGAAGAAGCAATGCTCTCGGCCGCTAAAAAGCGGTTTCCGAATAATGAAAATATTACAGTTAAAATAAGTGATGCTGGTGAAACTAAGGTTTTTGACAATGATAAAGAGGTAACCCCCTCTGATTTTGGCAGATTAGCAGCACAAACTGCTAAACAGGTGATTGTCCAGCGTATCCGTGAAGCAGAAAAAGATGGATTGTTTGAAGAGTATATCACAAAAGTTGGGCAATTGATCACCGGAGTTGTGCAAAAGCGCGAGAGCGGCGGTTATTTAGTTAATATTGGAAGGCTGGAGGCTTATCTGGGCAACATGGAAATGATTCCGGGTGAGAGCTATCGCACAAAAGACCATGTCAAAATGATCGTCTTAGAAGTAAAAAAATCACCGAAAGGACCACTGGTGGTTTTATCAAGAAGTAATCCTGATTTTATTAAAAAGCTTTTTGAAATGGAAGTTCCGGAAATTGAGCAGGGTGTGCTCGAAATTAAGGGAATTGCACGAGAAGCAGGGAGAAGAACCAAAATCGCAATTAAATCAAACGATCCTAATATTGGTGTAATCGGCACCTGCGTAGGACAGATGGGATCACGCATCCAAAATGTCACCCGCGAAATTGGCGGAGAAAGAATCGACATAATTGAGTGGTCAGACAAACCAATAAAATATATCGCTTCGGCACTGTCACCCTCTAAAGGTGGAAAGATTGAAATTAACGAAGAAGAGAGGGCGGTTAAGGTGATTTTGGGCAATAAAGATCTTTCATTAGCAATTGGAAAAGATGGGCAAAATGTGCGTTTAGCGGCAAAATTAACTGGTTATAAGATCGATATTGTTTCTGAAGAAGAGAGTGAGGGAAAGAATCAAAACAAAGAAGGGGAAAATGGAAAAGAAGAAACTCCTAAAAAAGATTAGAGTAAGTGCGCTGGCCAAAGAGCTGGGAAAGAGCAGTAAAGAACTTATTGAAATTCTTAAAGATTTAGGAATAGCAGTAAAAACGCATGCTAGTTCTGTTGATGCAGAAGCGGTGAAGGTTGTGACTGAACTTTTGACCAAACCAAAAGAGAAAACTAAAGAAGCTGTAGAGGAAGAAGAAAAGAAGGCCGAAGAACCACCAAAGGCGGAAATCGTTGAAGATCCAGTTATAGAAGAAAAAGTCATTAAAATTACTGGCGAAAGCATAGCAATAAAAGAACTTTCTAATCTGTTAAATATAAACCCAAGTGAAGTTATCAAAGAGTTAATGAAGAAAGGATTTCTGCTCAACATCAATCAAAATGTTACATCAGATCTGGCAGCTCAGATTGTTGAAAAATTTGGTTTAAAGGCAGAAGTAGTAAAAGCGATAGAAAAGCAACACAAGGTCATTCTTTCAGACAAGCACGAGTTAAAAGATAGGCCACCGGTAGTTGCCATAATGGGGCACGTTGATCATGGAAAAACTAAACTTTTAGATGCGATCAGAGAAACTAAAGTTGCAGAATCAGAGGCGGGAGGAATCACCCAGCATATTGGAGCTTATCAGGTAGATATTAAAGGTAAGAAAATAACGTTTTTGGACACACCGGGGCATGAAGCCTTTACAGCCCTCAGGGCACGCGGCGCAAAAGTAACTGATATCGCAGTGCTGGTGGTTGCCGCCGATGATGGTGTTATGCCACAAACAATAGAAGCAATCGATCACGCCAAAGCGGCGGGAGTTCCAATAATTGTTGCAATTAACAAAATTGACAAAGCCGATGCCAGCCCCGAAAAGGTTAAACAACAATTATCGGAGTATAAATTAATTGCTGAAGATTGGGGGGGCGAAACTGTTATGGTAGCCATTTCTGCCAAACAGGGGCAGAATATTGATGAGCTTCTCGAAATGATCCTCTTGGTTTCAGATGTTCAAGAATTAAAAGCAAATCCAGATGTTCCGGCGCAGGGAGTGGTGGTTGAATCAAAGTTAGATAAAGGGCGCGGCTCAGTTGCAACCGTATTAATCAAAAATGGTACGTTACGGGTTGGTGATCCAATTGTAATAGGAAGCGTTTATGGGAAAGTGCGGGCTTTAATTACAGAGTTTGGTGAACGCTTAAAAACTGCTCCTCCTTCTGCTGCAGTAGAAGTATTGGGTTTATCAGAAGTTCCGCAGCCGGGTGAACTGCTGCAAGCGGTTAAAAGCGAAAAAGAAGCCCGCCTGTTAGCCAGCAAGAAAAATGAAGAATCAAACCTGGCGCACCGTGCTGCGCAAACTCTTGAAAGTTTTAGCCAGCATATCAAAGAGGGTGAAAAAACCGATTTGAACGTAATAGTAAAGGCTGATGTTAGGGGATCACTTGAGGCCTTGGTGCAGTCATTAAGGGATCTGGATGTTTCTGGGATCCATGTTAATGTAATTCACTCACAAGCTGGAGAGGTATTAGAGAGTGATGTCCTCTTGGCCGAAGCTTCTGGTGCAATTATTGTTGGTTTTCATGCCAATGTACAACCGCGTGCAATTGAACTCGCAAAAGCTGAAGGAGTTTCAATTCGCCGATACGACGTAATTTATAAAGTGATCGAGGATATTAAACTGGCAATGGAGGGGATGCTCTCAACTGTATACGAAGAAGTTATTATTGGAGAAGGTGAAGTTAGGGCAACCTTCAAATATTCAAAAGTTGGAGTTATTGCTGGAACCTTTATTAGCAGCGGTAAGTTTGTAAGAGGTTCGGGGTTAAGAGTATTGCGTGGAGAAAAGTTAGTTTATGAAAATAAGCTAGAATCATTAAAGCGTTTTAAAGATGATGTCAAAGAGGTTTTGGAAGGATTTGAATGTGGAGTTGCAATCAGGGGTTTTACCGATTTTAAAGAGGGGGATAAGATCCAGATTTTTGAAATGAGGGAAAAGAACAAATGAATCGGCAAAAAAGAGTTGGTGAGCTGATCAAAAAAGAAATAAGCGCTATCTTAACAAAGAAGGTAGCTGATCCTAGAATCGGATTTGTTTCTGTTACAGAGGTTGAAATGACCGCTGATTTAAGATTTGCCAAGATCTTTGTTAGTATCTACGGCAGTGAGAAAGATAAAAAAGACTCCATGCGCGGGCTCCAGAGTGCCAAAGGCTATATCCAGGTTGAACTTAGCCGCAACCTTGACCTCAGGTATACCCCAAATATCAGTTTTGTACGGGATAAATCAATTGAACGGGGTAGCCGGGTGATGGCCATTATGTCACGCTTAGAAAAAGAAGCAGCCGAATGCGAACGTTTGAGTAAAAAAAGCAGTAGATAAATTTTATGCAGCAAGTTTATAAAACAATTAAGGTACTCATTGAAGAATCAAAAACAGTTTTAATTGCAGCCCACATTGATCCGGATGGAGATACTTTAGGATCAATGATTGCGATGCATCTAATCCTTGAACAGCTGGGGAAAAAATCAGAGATGGTTGCAGTTAGTGGATTGCCCGAATCATATCAATTTCTTCCAAGGTCAGAAAAAATACAGAAAAAACCGAAACGGAAAGAATATGACCTATTGATCACTGTTGATTCATCCGACCTGACCAGGTTGGGCAAACTTGATCTAAAAGCAAAGAACATCATTAACATTGATCACCATCCAGACAATACCAATTTTGGCGATATCAACTGTGTCGAACTATTATCATCTGTTGCTGAACAAATTTATAAGTTAGCTAAAGAGCTAAGAGTAGAAATAACACAAGATATTGCCGTTGCACTTTATGTGGCAATTATGACCGACACCGGCAACTTTCGCTATGCCAGTACCTTACCTAGTACTTTTCATATCGCCTGGGAACTGGTTGAAGCGGGCGCTGTTCCGTGGAAAATTGCATCTGCTGTCTACGACGTAAAGACCATAGCAGGGATGAAAGTTTTAGCCTATGCCCTTGAAAATATGAAAGTGGAGAAGGGTGGTAAATTTGTATGGTCAGCGGTCCCAAAATCGATTGTTGAAAAGTATGGAGCCAAAGCAGAAGACCTGATAAGTATTATTGACCACCTGCGGGCAATTAAAGGCTCCCAGGTATCAGTATTCATGAGAGAAGATTCAACCGGAAAAATAAAGATCAACTTCCGTTCCAAGGGCGAAGTTAACGTATCAAAGATTGCTAACGAAATCGGTGGTGGGGGACATATTCAGGCAGCCGGCGCGCAACTTGATATTCCACTGGCAGAAGCAGAAGAAAAAGTTGTTGCAACAGTCTTAAAAAATATGTAATGGATGGGATTATCATTGTCGACAAACCTCAAGGTTGGACCTCGTTTGACGTCTGTGCAAAAATAAGAAATCTGACCAAAACTAAGAAAGTAGGACATTCTGGAACACTCGATCCAATGGCAACCGGTCTTCTTCTCGTTTTTCTAGGGAAAGCAACAAAGATCATACAATATTTTGTTGGAGACAGTAAAGAATATCTTGGAGAGTTAACTTTGGGAGCGGTAACAGATTCTATGGATGCGACCGGGACCCTCACCCGCTTACGCGAGGGTTCCCCCCCTCTCCCGGAGGGAGAGGGATGTCCGAAGGACAGGGTGAGGGACATATTTAAGAATTTTATCGGCAAGCAGAAGCAGAAGCCGCCGATGTATTCGGCGAAAAAGATTAATGGTAAAAAACTTTATGAACTGGCTCGGAAGGGGATAGAAATTGAAAGGCCGGATAAAGATATCGAGATCTACTCTTTAGATCTTTTAGGCATTTCAGATAATAAAATTCGCTTTAAGGTTAAATGTACAAAGGGAACCTACATTCGGGTCTTAGCCCACGCTATCGGTTATGAGCTAGGTTGCGGTGCATACTTGAGTGCATTGAGGCGGACTGCAGCGGGAGAATTTAGAATCGAACAGTCTATTACAATAGATCAAATCATCAGCTTGAGTCGAGCTGATAAATTAGATACAATTCTATTACCGTATGAACAAACAAGAAGCAAAGCTTAGAATTGAACAGCTTATAAAGCATATTAAAAAGCATAATCAGCTTTACTACGAAAAAGATGCACCAGAGATTTCAGATAAAGAATACGATAATTTAGTTAAAGAGCTAAAACGGCTGGAAGCGGAATTTCCTGAATTAATGATAAAAGATTCGCCTACCCAAACAGTTGGTGCACCGCCACTCAAAAAGTTTGTGACCGTTAAACATAGAACAAAACTACTCTCACTTGATAACGCCATGAACATAGAAGAGCTTGAGGCGTTTGATAAAAGGGTGAGGGAAATGTTAGGTGAGGATGAAATCGATTATGTCTGCGAACTAAAGATTGATGGATTGGCCGTGGTCCTTAACTATGAAGACGGAAGGTTTATTCGGGGGGCTACCCGGGGTGATGGAGTAAATGGAGAAAATATCACTCAAAATCTAATGACCGTCAAAGCTATTCCTAAACAAATTGATGAAATGGGGGAACTTGAAGTGAGAGGTGAGATTTTTCTTCCTTACAACGATTTTATCAGGTTAAACCAGGAAAGGGAAGGAGAAGGGGAAGCAAAATTTGCTAACCCGCGCAATGCTGCGGCGGGATCACTGCGGCAGCTCGATTCAAGTATAACTGCTAAACGACCACTTTCAATTTTTGTTTATTGTGGAGTGAGCCGGTCGAAAAAAATTAATTCACATTATAAAATGTTGCAAACTCTCAAGTTGAATGATTTTAAAACAAATCCAAACAGTAAAATATTAAACGGTCTTGATCAGGTCAAAGATTTTATTAATGAGTGGGGCATAAAACGGGAAAAGCTGGATTATGAAATAGATGGGATCGTGGTTAAAGTTGACAGCCTTGCCTATCAGAGCGAATTAGGTTCCACTTCACGTGCTCCTCGCTGGGCGATTGCTTATAAATTCCCTCCAATCCAGAAAAAGACTATTATTGAAGATATAAAGGTACAGGTTGGAAGGACCGGCACGCTTACTCCAGTTGCAAAATTAAAACCGATCCGTCTGGCGGGAGTCATTGTCAAAAGGGCAACTTTACATAACGAAGGAGAAATTAGACGAAAAGGGATATTGATTGGAGATGAAGTGGTAGTACAAAGAGCAGGAGATGTAATTCCTGAGGTAGTGGAAGTTTCGCGACACTTCCCAACCTCAATAATGTTCAAGCTGCCAAAAAAATGCCCAATTTGTCGCGGGGAACTTTTTAAAGAAGAGGGTGAAGCGGTGCTCCGTTGTATTAACGCCAATTGTTCGGCTCAGGTTAAAGAGCGGATCAGGCATTTTACAACCAGGGAAGCAATGGACATAGAGAGTGTTGGCCCGGCGATTGTTGACCAGTTAGTTGAAAATAAACTTATTTATAACGTGGCTGATCTTTATAGCTTAAAAAAGGAGGCTTTGCTAAAGCTTGAAAGGTTTGCTGATAAATCTGCCCAGAATGTGCTTGATTCAATCAACAAAAGTAAAGATCGCCCGTGGGAGCGTTTACTTTATGCACTTGGCATCAGGATGGTTGGAAGAAATACAGCTGCACTTATTGCACAGCATTTTTCTTCTCTTGAAGAACTTTTTGATATTAAGGATGACAAACTTTCCCATATCGCGGGAATCGGTCCAAAAGTAGCCCAATCACTCCAACATTTTTTTAGTGAAAAAGCAAATAAGAAGCTGGTTTTGCGTTTAAAAGAACAGGGTCTTGTAATCAGAACAACAAAAGCAGCTGGTCCAAAAACGTTAGCAGGAGAGACTTTTGTTTTGACCGGTGGGCTTGAATCGATGTCCAGAACTGAGGCGGAAGAAAGAATCAGGAACCTAGGCGGCAATCCATCTTCTTCTGTTTCAAAAAACACTGATTATGTCGTTGCCGGATCTGATCCTGGATCCAAGTTAGAAAAAGCTAAGAAGTTGGGAGTACAAATACTCAATGAAGAAGAATTTAAAAAACTAGTCCGGTAATTCTTCTGTCAGGATAGAAGCCAGCAGCTTGGCTGTCGATTTATTTAACCCTTCCGTATCAATTTGCTCGCTGGTATTGTAGTCTAACATTTTCCGCCGATGTTCTTTGCCCAGTACTTTACCCAGCTCAACTCCAAACTGATCAAAACTATTTATTCCCCAGACAAAACCTTTTACGGCTGCCCTGTGTTCAGTCCAGGCTAACAACAATCCAGCTGTAAATGGAGTAAGTTCTCTAAGTAAAAGAGAGCTGGAAGGGCGGTTGCCCGGAAAATGTTTATGGCTATTATCATCTTCTTTACCAAAAGCCAGAGCATCTGGTTGTGCCAAAAAGTTGGTCATCAATTCTTGATGATGAGTTACTGATTTTTCATTTGCTTCACCCAGCCTATATTGCGGCTTTAAAAATCCGATAAAATCACACGGAATAACCTGTCCCTGATGGATTTCTTGATAGAATGAATGTTGCCCATTGGTCCCGGGCTCTCCAAATACAACCTCTCCTGTTGAATAATCAACCACACCACCGTCTAATGTTACACACTTCCCGTTGCTTTCCATCTCAACCTGTTGAGTATGGGCAGGAAGTTTAGCTAATCCTTGTGAATAGGGGAGCAGCGCTCTGGTTTTTAATCCTAAATAGTTTATATTCCAGATATCGAGCAATCCAGATAAAATTGGAATGTTTTTTTCGACCGGCTCGGTTAAGAAATGTTGGTCCATCCAGTGAGCACCCTCTAATATCTTTCTGGCGTTTTCGAAACCAAGGTAGAGCGAGAGTGGGAGGATCCCAACAGCACTGGTTGCAGAGTATCTGCCACCAACCCAATCCCAAAAACCGAAAATATTCTTTTCATCTATTCCAAACTCAATTACTTTGTCTTTTGAAGTAGAAACTGCCACAAAATGATCTTCGATCGCTTTAGCGTGGTTGTTTAACCCTGCTAACATCCATTTCTTTGCACTTTCGGCATTTTTCATCGTCTCAGCCGTTGTAAAGGTCTTTGATACAATAATGATCAAAGTTTCTTCTGGATTCAGTCCAGCGGTCTTTTCGACAAAATCGGTCCCGTCGACATTGGCAACAAAGATCAATCTCATCCCTTTTTGAATAAAAGGTTTTAAGGCAACTGCTAGATATTCAGGGCCAAGGTAAGATCCACCGATACCGATCGATACGATATTCTTTATTTTCTTTCCGGTTGCACCATCCAGCTTCCCCAAAAGAATATCTGATGAAAATTTATTAATATGGTCAAGTTCGGCTTGGACTTCTTGCAGGCGGCCATCTTTTAAATTGCGAAGGGCGACATGCAGGACCGCCCGTTTTTCGGTGGTATTGATTTTTTTCCCGCTAAACATGTTTTTTATCTTATCTTTTAGGCCAGTTTCTTCAGCCAATTCTTTGAGTAATTTGAGAGTATCATCGTTTATTAATTGGCGGGAATAATCATAATACAGATAATCGGTGCTGACTATAAACTTTTCTGCACGTTCAGTATCGAGGGCGAACATTTTAAACAGACTGGTTTTATCCAGTTCTTTTTTGTTTTTTAATAGTTTCTTATAAGCTTTTGTTTCTTTGAAGTTTGGCATAAAATATCTCCTTTAATACAGATATTTTAGCATATAAAGGAATCAAATAACCTAATTTAACGCTACTGGTCTTAATTCAATCTGACCTGCTTCAGCTGGTTTAGCTTCTGCATATTCTATCCCGTAATGATCAAGTACACCATAAAGATCAAGGCGTTTTAGGTGATTATTGCGGTCTTCAATTTCTCTTATTTGTTCCATTCTTAATACAACAGCATCAATATAGACTTTACTCTTTAAGGGATCTGTGCCGGAAGGCCTGAATTTAAATTTAGTCACCAAAGGAGTTTTTCCATCCTTAGCATTAAATGACATCACCACTCCCTCCGGTCGTGTTTGAGTAGCGGTTAACTCTTCTTCTACATATTGAATACTGTCCAGGCAATTCCAGGTATCAGACCATTCAGGGAGCACTGCTTTTAAAATACCCCTTATTTTATCAAGGCTTAGTTTTGCTGTTTGTTCTGCAATACCCAATGAAAAGAAAAAGTTATTAAAGTTGGCTTTTTCTGCACCAGCCTGTGATTTTAATTTTGCTGCTTTTTCTGGACCAACCTGTGCAATGATACCCTGGTCACCATGAAGAATATCCAAGCGATAGTCAATTTTAGATATTAATTGATATTTTGTATAAGCAGTATCAATTATACTTGGTAAACGTAATTCCTGCTTCTCCAGATATCTTCTTGCCATATCAGCCAGATGTGCCATCAAGGCATCTCCAACAGCTTTTTCTGGCAATGAAAGCATCCTTTCACCAAGAATATTAGTTAATGCTGCTGCCTGGCCAGCTGTTCTTCCGCCACTTTCTTCTTCTTTACTTAGGACTCGTAATGGTTTGTCCCGGTTAAGGGTAATAGGATCCCCCAATTGAGGTTTAATTGTAAGAGTTGGTTCCTCCGGTCTATTAAACCACCAATCCTGAATTTGGGTTAAGGCCTGATTAAAGTTTTTAAATCCAACCCGGCATAAGAAGGTTGAGATATTTCCTTCTTTTCTTGCCAAATAATTTGCAAATTCAACCCAGGCAGCTGATGAGACATAGGTTGGGAAATATAAGAAATGATATTTCTCCCATTCACCTGAAGCCTTCATCCTTTCATAATCGGCAATATCCAGCATTAAAAATATTTTATTAGGGCTTGGGGCAACCAAAATTCTACCATTCCCCAGCTTATAATAATCTATCCCATATACTTCACAAAGCGGGATCGCATCCTCTGCTAAGACCTGTTTAACTAAAAAGCGATCATTATCCGGATCACACTCGTAGACCATTCGACCAATTGGTGCATTTTTGAGTTTTTCTGCATAAGGAATTTGCTGTACAACTTTTGGAGCCGAAGTATCAACTCCTAAATGATCAACAAAATATTCTCCATCTTTAAAGCCAGCAACATAACCGGCATTAAAATAGGAATCTTCTTTTTCCCATAATGGTTGAAATACTTTTTTGTCAACTCCAAATGCTACTAATTGAGAAGCTAAACTTTTTGCAGCACTTCCGGATAGGGTATTAAGTGTTATTCTAAGTCCTTTATCTGCTGCTTCATTAATCATATCAATGGTTTTTGGATCATGATTCATTGCTTTTGCAAATAATTTTGCAGTCCTCTCATATGACAAAGTATTGTAAATATTTTCGCCCCCTCTTGCTCCAAGACTAACCATCAGTCCTTTATCTTTTGCAACTCCAATTATTTCTTCTAGTATCTCAATAAAGCGGTTATAAAGCTCCGGCAATAATTGGGCTCCTTCTTGAGAAAGAACCTTTCTCCCAAGCACATAAACTGAACTATGACTTGGGGTGTAATAAGTACCACCATCTGATCCCAATAAAAAGCAGAGGAAAGATGTGAGGTATATATTTGTGGTATCGCTAAATTTTTCCGATGTAATGACGGCGATCCCGTTTTCAGCCATTAGTCGTACTTCCAGCTCAAGCATCTGATCAGTTTGAGGTCTAACTTCTTTCCCCATAACCTTCATTGGTTTATCTCTTAAAAGTTTCAATATTTCAACCAGGCTCTTTCCTTCAAACACTTCTCTTATTGTAGATATAGTATTAGGTGATAATTCCTTTTCTACTTCCGCCGCCTTTGCAGATAGATCAATTCCTTTTAACATTTCTGACTTGACAGTATGTTGTTCTTTAATAAATCTAGCTTCAGCTTCTATTAATAGTGTTAAAAATACTGGATTATACAAATAATTTGGGTTATTCCAATTTAATACATCATAAGTTTCTCTTAGTCCGGCTGTTGCCTTGGGAGCCAATCTTTTAAAATCTGCAAAATACTGATCGATATTGTATTTTTCTAGTTTCTTTGAATCTAATATAATTGTCTGCTCATATGGATTTTTAAGATTAAACAACATCACAGGAATCCCGGCAGGATGGTTTGCAGCAACATTTTCTAGAAAAGTCCTTCTTAAATCAGATTGTTGCCTAACGGTTGTCATGGCCCCACTCTGTTGATGTTTATGTATAAATTTTAATTGCTGTTGTCCCAGTTTACTACCACCAAATTTCTCGAGTCCTACATTTGCTAATCTACTCATCTCAATACTCCTCCTAATATTTTTTCAGGGGCTCGTTTTTCCCTCAATTATCCTAGCTTTATTTCATCTACTAAATTTATAAATTTCAAGTGATTTATATTAAGACTTTGATAGAATTCGGGTAACCCGGGAATCGGGCAATCAGTAACTTCGGCACTCCTCCCGGTCCGGTCTACCATACAACTATCAGGTGGCATTTGAAGCAATTCATGATTGGACTGGAAGGAAGAAAAGCTGTTTTAGTTATTTTTAACCTGTTATAATTACTTATTAGGAGGATCAACAAATGACAAAAAAGAAAAAAATAAAAACTATCGGATTAGTAACTCCGGGTGGGGATGCACCGGGGATGAATACTGCAATTCGTGCAGTGGTCAGAACTGCAATCTATCATAAATTAAAAGTCTACGGGATATCAAAAGGCTGGCATGGGCTTATAACTGGTCAAATCGACGAGATGAATATTAAATCTGTTAGCGGAATAATCAATAAAGGAAGCACAATTCTTGGTTCCCATCGGACCAAAGAATTTCGTGATAAAAATATGCGCCAGGTTGCCTATAAAAACCTGAAAGAACGCTTTATTGACGCTTTGATCGTTATCGGCGGTGATGGATCACTCCGTGCAGCCAATGTTGTCAGTAAAGAGACCGACCTCCCGGTCATCCACATTCCAGCAAGTATAGATAATGATATCAGCTGCACTGATTATACGATCGGTTTTGATACTGCTGTTAATACTGCAGTAGACGCCATTGATAAAATCAGAGACACAGCTTCTGCTTTTAATCGGGTTTTTGTAGTTGAGGTAATGGGGAAGAGGAAAGGATTGTTGGCAGTGGAGGTCGGCCTGGTTTGCGGCGCCGAGGCCATTGTCATTCCAGAAGTTAAGTTTAATCTTTCAGAAATTGCAAAAAGGATTAAAGATGGGCAGAGGAGGGGGAAAGCCAGTTTTATTATTGTACTGGCCGAAGGGGTGATGAGTGCCGAAAAGTTTGCTGAAAAATTACGTAATAAAGTCAAAAAGGTAGATGTTAAAATTTCTGTTTTGGGTCATATGCAAAGGGGAGGGTCTCCGACAGCAATCTCCCGCGAGTTGGCCTGTAAAATGGGGGCTAGAGCGGTTGAATGTTTATTAAATGGCTGCCACAACATTATGATCGGCGGAAAGTCGGAAGAACTGGTTGAAACTCCTTTTGCAAAAGTAATTCGCACTAAGATGAAAGTTGATTTGAGGCACATTAAGCTAGCGGAGATGCTGGCGATTTGATAAAACACAACCGCATCTATTTTCCCAAATAAACTACTTCCGGAAGGTGTTTAAAATGCTGATCAGATGTAACAACTTCAACATTATTGGAAAGAGCAGTAGCGTAAATGATAGCATCGGCCATTGGAATTTTATACTCTGTGCTCAAGTCCGCTGCCCAAAGAGTAATTGACTGGCTTACCGGAACAACTTCGGTTTCTTGTAGTCGTGCAATTGCATGTATTGCATCTTCTTCAGATCTTTCATTTTTTATTTTCTTATAAATTTCATACATAACCAGAGTTGAGGTTATAACTTCTTCAGGATCTTTTAGATATTTATAGAATTGACCTGCTAATTTTCCATCGGTAAAGTATTCTAACCATCCGCAGGAATCAACTAACATCAACGATCATCCTCGTCTCTAATATTTGAAATATCCATCCCTTTTAAATATCCCCTCATATTTTTAAGTAAATGAGATGGAACAAGATTGATAATCCCATTTTTTTGTAAAATGTATATTTTTTCTCCCTTCTTCAAACCAGTTTCTTCTCTGATTTCTTTCGGAATCACTAATTGAAATTTTGAAGATAAAGTTGCTTCTGCCATGCTAATACCCCCATGTCTTACGATATTGCTATCGATAGGAGTATTGTATTACGTTTTTTGAGGTTTGTCAATCAATAAAACTCAACCGCATTTCTGATCTGATAAAGCCGGTCGTCTTCTGGAATAAACTTGCCGCCTTTAACTTCGAGTAGATTATTGGCAACAATCTTGTCAGCCTGCAGGCCAGGGTAGACACCGAATTTTCCTTCCTTTATGAAGCTAAAAATAGCATCGCCAAAACGAAGGCCGAGTAAACGATCCGCAATATGGGCAACACCGCCGCGGATAGCGTGGCCGCAATTTTGAAGACGGTATTCAATGCCTTTAGTATGCTCAGAAAGCAGGGCAAAGATATATTCACCAATGCCGCCTAACTGCTCATTACCAAAAGAATCTAGTTTTTTTGGTAACTGATGGCGGGCTTTGACCAGTGCATTCTTTGGATTAGCCAAAACTTTATCTAAAAGAGCATTATTGCTATCATTTATATCTTTCGGATAACTCTTGTTAAAAAGATGAGCTCCCTCTGAAACAACCACCAAACAGTGGTTCTGGTAAGCCATCGCTTTTTCAACCTGCCTAATGACTTTGCGTATATCAACAGTTTCTTCTGGAAGTAACACAATATCAGCTCCTCCAGCAATGCCAGCGTGAAGAGCAACCCAGCCAGCATGCCTCCCCATTAATTCGATCACAAAACAACGGTTGTGTGAACGTGCAGTGGTCTGGATATTTTCAATAAAATGAACACTTTCATTTACTGCGGAATCAAAACCATAGGTCCGCTCGGTCCCAAAAACATCATTGTCCATGGTCTTAGGAGCACCCAGCATTGGAAAAGTAAATTGTTTTCCCATCTTTCCCGCAGCACCGAGCGTATCATCGCCACCCAGAACTACCAGACAATCAATTTTTAACTTTTTCAAATTCTCCATCGCTTTTTCAGGAGCCCTGGCTTCAAGGTTTGCTTTTGAAAATAGGTTAGTACGGGATGATTTGATTATAGTCCCGCAAACTTTGTAACTATCTTTTAAATCTTCGGTCGATAGTGGTTGGACTATTTTATCAAGTTCTTTAGCTGGATCTCTGGTTACCGCTTTCCAGCCTTCTTTTAATCCAAGCAACTCCATCTTTTCAGAATCTGGAAGTAGCTGGTTAGCTTTGTTAATTCCCTTTAACAATCCATAGATAACCGCATTGTGCCCGGCGCAATCACCGCCGCCAGTTAATACTCCAATTCTTTTTAAATTAATCTCTTTCCCTTCAAACTTTACTTTCATGATTATCCCTTCCCGGCCGAACCTAATACATTCTTGTTTTTTTCGATCAAAAGCTTCTTCAACTCTTCACGCGCCGGCCCCAGATATTTTCTCGGATCAAACTCAGCCGGTTTTTCGGTAAAAACTTTTCTGATTATTGCAGTAACAACTAAACGGCCGTCAGAATCAATATTTATTTTGCAGACCGCTGATTTTGCAGCTTCGCGCAACTGTTCCTCTGAAACACCGACCGCTCCTTTCATAGCGCCGCCATACTTATTGACCATCTCAATATAGTCTTTAGGAATAGAGGATGAACCGTGTAAGACAATTGGGAATCCAGGAAGTTTCTTCTCAATCTCTTTCAAGATATCAAAACGGAGTGGGGGAACAGCTTGTCCTGGTTTAAATTTGTAAGCTCCGTGCGAAGTTCCAATTGAAATGGCTAAAGAATCAACCCCGGTCTTTTTTACAAAATCCTGGACTTCTTCCGGCTTGGTGTAGGTCGATTTTTCAGCCTGGACCTTATCTTCGATTCCTGCCAGAACACCAAGCTCACCTTCAACCGAAACATCATATTTATGGGCATATTCTACAACTTGCTTAGTTAGTTCAACATTCTTTTCATACGGATGGTGCGATCCGTCGATCATTACAGAAGAAAAACCGGAATCTACACACGATTTACAAAGTTCAAAAGTATCTCCATGATCAAGATGCAAAACAATCGGGATGTTACTGTTCAGATCCTTTCGGGTCATCTCAACGGCACCCTTTGCCATCCAATAGAGCATCGTTTGATTTGCATATTTTCTAGCGCCAGATGAAACTTGTAGAATTACCGGAGAATTGGTCTCAGCACAAGCTCCCATAATGGCCTGCAGCTGTTCCATGTTATTGAAGTTGTATGCAGGTATTGCATACCCTCCAGCAACCGCCTTTTTAAACATTTCCCGAGTATTCACCAAACCAAGTTTTTCATATAATTTTTCCATTGCTTACCTCCTAATAATTTACAATTCCTGCAAAATCATTTGCTTTAAGTGAAGCACCACCAACCAGAGCACCGTCGATATTTTCTTTCCCCATTAATTCTTTTACATTGGATGGTTTGACTGAACCGCCGTAAAGAATTCTAATTTTATCCGCAACTTCTTTTGGGAGCTGCTTCCTGATAAAAGCGTGGACTTCCTCAGCCTGCTCAGGACTTGCTGTCTTTCCAGTTCCAATCGCCCAGACTGGCTCATAGGCGATAACTACCAACGCCCAATGTCCAACGTCCAAATCTTTTAAGCCGTTCTTGATTTGCCTTTCGATTACAGTAAAAGTTTCGTTGTTTTCGCGTTGTCCAAGGGTTTCGCCGACGCAGACGATCGAAACCATACCGTGGCCAAGAGCTGCTTTTAACCTTTTGTTTACCGTCTCATCTGTTTCACCAAAATATTGTCTCCGCTCAGAATGCCCGATAATAACATGCGAACAACCTGCACTCTTTAACATCGGAGCTGATATTTCTGCGGTGAAGGCACCCTTATTTTCCCAAAAGATATTCTGCGCCCCTAACATTATATTTGATCCTTGAAGAGCCTGAAAAACAGCGTCAAGCGAGGTAAAAGCAGGGCAAACCAAAATTTCTTTTCCTTTGGCATTTTTTACCAATGGAATTAATTCTTTCACCAGTGCGACCGATTCTTCGATATTTTTATTTAATTTCCAATTTCCGGCCAATAGTGGTGTCCGCATAAATCCCCCCTGTAAAAAAATGTTCGGAAATGATATTATAACAAAAAAGAAAAGGGGAGTCAAAAAATGTTATACCTTTGCATCTTAGATGGATTTGGTATTGGGAAAGAAACTGACAGTGATGCAATTGCTGCAGCAATTAAAGACGGTCGGGCACCTTTTTTTAAAGAGTTATTTGAAAGCCATCCTTACGCAAAATTGGAGTGTTCCGGTGAAGCGGTCGGATTGCCGCCTGGAACAATGGGAAATTCAGAAGTAAACCACCTGAACATGGGGGCTGGCCGGGTCGTTTTTCAATCTCTTTTGAGAGTAAATAAAGCGATCGAAAACCAGAGCTTTTCAAGTAACAAAGCAATAGTTAAGGCGATGGAACATTGCCAGAAGAAAAAATCTACACTCCACCTTATGGGGATTTTACAGGGCGGACAAGGTTGTGTCCACGGAAATATCGAACACCTTTTTGGATTACTCAGGATGTCAGTTCTTTACGGGCTCAAAAAAATTGTTATCCATATTTTTACCGACGGAAGAGATACCGATCCGCATGCTGCTGGAGAAGAATATGTGCCGCGCTTAACTGTAAAAATTAAAGAACTGAACCTGGAAAATGAAGTAAAAATCGGTACTATTATGGGCCGGGCTTATGCCATGGACAGGGATGTTAATTGGAAATTAATACTTAAGGCCATTAAGGCCATTGTGAACGGAGAAGGGGTGAGAAGGGAATCAGATGTCAGGAACGCAATCGGGGTTGCCTATGCTCAAGAATCCGAGGTCGAAGTTAAGGGGAAAATGGAAAAAGTGATGGAGACCGATGAGTTTATTCAGCCAACAATTATTGGTGATTATAAAGGAATAAATCCAGAAGATGCTATGATCTTCTGGAATTTTCGGCAGGACCGCGGGATCGAACTAACTACCGCGATGCGTGAAACAGACCGAAAATATTTTAACTTTAAACCCGGTCAGCCGGAAATAACTGAGCGGATGTATCAAGAAATTATTTATCTGCAAAACAAGATAAAAGAGATTCCCTTTGTGGCAATGACTGAGTATTATTTCCAGATGAACGCAGCGGCTGCTTTCCCCGAAGCACAGCTTAATAATACAGTTGGAGAATTAGTGGCACAGGCTGGAAAACAACAACTACGGTTAGCCGGGCCGGAAAAATTTGTGCATGTAACCTCATGGTTTTCTGGCAGAAGACCGGATCCGTTTGAAGGGGAGGACCGCATTTTGGCAACTGACCCGAATTTAAAAAGAAGAACTAACGATGGTAAGAATTATAACTGGTCGCCTGAAATGACTGCGTACATAGAAACTGAAGAAGCGCTAAAAGCAATTGCTTCGAAAAAATATGACCTGATTGTCCACAACTTTCAGAATGGTGATATGGTCGGGCACACCGGCGATTTTTCCGCTGCAAAATCTTCAATTTCAGTTTTATCTGATTGTGTTCAGCATATTTACAAGGCGGTCCTGGCACAAAAAGGAAAAATAATTATAACTGCCGACCACGGTAACGCTGATCAGATGGTGATTGACCAAATGGTAGTTAGTACTCAACATTCTACCAACCCGGTCCCTTGTTGGATATTCGGAGCAAAAGGTAAAATTGCAGAGGAAGGAATTGTCCCGGACGTTGGAACTACTGTAGTTAAACTTTTAGGACTAAAACCATCTAAAGAGATGACCGGGAAAGTACTAATCTCCTGAAGGTAAGATGTAGCAGGTTGACCGCCCCGAACCAGAAGTTAAAGCAATTTTTTTATCTACCAGCATAGTAAGTTCGATATGCGCAGTTTTATGTGAAACGTTAAACGCATCCCTGAATTCACGATTTGTTATATTTCCATGCTCACTGATCATTTGTAATGCCCGGAGCTGTCTTTTATTTAAACCATAACCACTCCAGGGATTAGTTATCTGCTTCTCTTCATCTTCTTTGGCCGGACGCGATACCGCTCCATCCCTGATATAGGCAATGTCATCTGTGCGGTATGGTTTTTCTTCACCTTCTGGTATGGTGATGATTACCACCCGCTTCTGGTTATGTTCAAAGATATCGATTTGAGGAACAAGCTTGGGAATGCAAGCCTCTTCGCCCAAGCGCTTAATGTCCTTTATAAAATCATCACCCAATACAACTCCGATCAAGTGTTGGTTTTTATCATCTATCCCATAAACAAGTTTGCCGCCATCTGCATTGGCAAAGGCGACCATCTCACGGGCAATATCTTCTGGAGGGGGAATTTGCTTTTCAAATTCAAGTGATTGTCCTTCACCCTGGCCAAGTAAATTCATTAAACTTTCCCACGTCATTGTGTGAGTAAGATAACATATCTATCTTATAAAATCAAGGAATTTTGCTCCAGAGCGGGATGGTATAATAATAGTATGAGCATAATATTTGAATCAATCTTAGATCTTATCTTTCCGCCAAAGTGTGAGACCTGCTTCACCTTTGTTAATGAACCGATTTGCAAAAAATGCCTTTCAAAAATAAGCTACCTAAAACCGGCTGCCTTCATCAATGCGGTGGGGGAATATGAAGGGGTTTTAAAAAAATCGATAAAAAGGTTCAAATTTAAAAAACGAGGACGTTTAGCCAAACCATTGTCCCTCTTAATGTCAAATTATATTAATCATCACCTCTGGAAAAAGTCGATCGACCTCTTAATACCGGTCCCTTTGCATGAAAAAAGGTTGCAGGAGAGAGGTTTTAACCAGTCAGAATTGCTCTGTTTAAATATTACCAAAACATTAAATCTTCCAACCGTAGCTGGTGTTTTATTCAGGAAAAAAAATACTCATCCTCAATTTGATTTAAAGAAAAGGGAACGCTACCACAACATCAAAGGTGCTTTTGAGATTAAAGGCAGTCCTCTCATAAAAGAAAAAAATATTCTGTTGATAGATGATATCTTAACTACCGGGTCAACCGTTCGGGAATGCACCTCCGAATTAAAAAGTGCCGGTGCAAAATCAGTCCAAATACTAGCTCTTTCAAGAGCGCTTTAATTTGTGTTATACTATATCAAAATAATAAGGAGGGAAAAATGCAGATAAATTTGCAGGGTCATGGAATTGATCTGACTGAGCCACTCAAAGAATATACCAATAAAAAAATAGGAAAACTGGACGAGTTTTTTTCAAGAATAACTAAAGCAGAAGTTGTTTTAGATGCCCGCAAAATTCAAGACAACAACCGCAGCCAGGTAGCAGAAGTAAGCATCTGGGCATCAGAAAAAAAATTAATCCGAGCTTCAGAAGCTGCCCAGGATATGTATGCGGCAATTGACCTGGTTTATGAAGAACTAAAAAGGCAACTTAAAAAACACAAAGAAAAGCACGTACAAGAGCGGCGAAGGAGCGGGGAAAAATTAAAACGGATGGCACGCGAGTACCATCCGGAAGCTAAATCGGAACAGGACGGCCCGATCATCGTGAAGAGAAAAAACTTTAATATTCCGGTTATGGATATTAAAGCAGCTGAACAGGAGCTAAAATTAACCAAACAGGAATTTATTGTATTTGTAAATGCTGAGTCTGGAGATATAAATGTTTTTCATCAAGAAAAGAATATCGAATCAGCCGGCCTCTTGCCGCTAACTCAAGAAGCTGCGGCCAAAATATTGTCAGAAGGAAAAAGGAATATAATTACCTATTTGAATGATAAAACAAATCAACTAAATGTGCTTTACAAAAGAAATTCCGGCAACTTTGGGTTGATCGAACCGTAAGATGTTAAAGTGGATTGTTAGTCTGCTTTCTGATTCCGATGAAAAAAAGTTAAAAGGACTAAAACCTCTAATCTTCCGCATTAACCAGTTAGAAGATGAATTTAAAAAATTATCTGACCATGAGCTTCGTTCAAAAACCGCACTCTTCCGCCAGCAGATAAAGATCGGAAAAACGCATGAAGAAATATTGCCGGATGCCTTTGCCATCGTCAGAGAAGCGTCTATCAGAACCATTGGCCTGCGGCACTATGATGTCCAGCTTTTAGGCGGCATAATCCTGCACCAGGGTAAAATTGCAGAAATGAAAACCGGAGAAGGCAAAACTTTGGCCGCGACCTTGCCGCTTTATCTAAATGCTTTATCAGGAAAAGGCTGCCATGTTGTTACAGTTAATGACTATCTTGCAAAAAGGGACGCAGCGTGGATGGGGCCGGTCTATAACTTTCTCGGCCTGGACGTTGGCACCATCCAGCACCCTATGAACCCACGCGAGCGAAAAGTTGCTTATGGAGCTGACATTACTTATGGAACCAATAACGAATTCGGTTTTGATTATCTGCGTGATAATATGTCTTTTTCGCTAGAAGATTGTGTCCAGAGAGAATTAAATTATGGCATCGTTGACGAAGTCGATTCGATTCTTATAGATGAAGCCAGGACCCCGCTGATTATATCCGGAATGATTGAGGACAAGGTAGATACTTATTATAAAGCGATGGAAATTGCCCGCCGCTTAAACAAAGAAAAAGATTTTACCGCAGATGAAAAAACAAAAAATGCGATCCTGACTGAAGAAGGGATCAAAAGAATTGAAGGATTGCTGCAGCTAGAATATTTATATGACGTTAAAAATATGGGAATTGCCCATCAGCTGATCCAATCCTTAAAAGCGCTCCATCTTTTTAAAAAGGATGTCGACTATGTAATAAAAGAAGGGGAAATAATAATTGTAGATGAATTTACCGGCCGCTTAATGGTCGGCCGCCGTTACAGCGATGGTTTGCATCAAGCAATCGAAGCAAAAGAAAAAGTAAGGATCAGGGAAGAATCACAAACTCTTGCTACGATAACATTCCAAAATTATTTTAGGCTTTATAACAAATTGGCCGGCATGACCGGTACAGCTAAAACCGAAGAAGGGGAATTCTGGAAAATATACAACCTTGAGGTATTAGTTGTTCCAACCAACAAACCGTTGATCCGCAATAACATGTCGGATGTAATCTATAAAAGTAAAAAAGAAAAGTTTAAAGCTGCAGCAGATGAGGTTGGGCGCCTGCATAAAAAAGGCCAGCCGGTCCTGGTTGGGACAGTATCAATTGAACATTCAGAATTGCTCTCCGATGTTTTAGTACGGCACGGTATTCCCCATCATGTCCTTAATGCTAAACAGCATGAAAAAGAGGCAGAAATTATTGCTCGTGCCGGTCAGAAAGGGGCAGTTACCATTTCTACCAACATGGCCGGCCGCGGGACCGATATTGTTTTAGGGGAAGGAGTAACTGAGCTGGGCGGGTTGCATGTCTTTGGAACTGAGCGGCATGAATCAAGAAGAATTGATAACCAGCTTAGAGGAAGATCGGGCCGCCAGGGTGATCCGGGCTCTTCCCGTTTTTACGTAAGTTTAGAAGATGACCTGATGCGTTTATTCGGTTCTGACCGGATTGCTGGAGTAATGGGAAGGTTGGGGATAGAAGAGGGAACGCCGATTGAACATCCGCTGATTACTAATGCCATTGCCAACGCACAAAAAAAAGTTGAACAGTACCATTTTGGGATCAGAAAACAAATCTTAGAATTTGATGATGTTATGAATAAACAGCGCGATTCGATCTATACACTGCGCCGAAACATACTGGAAGGAAAAGATCTGAAAGCCAGGATCGAAGAGATGATGGATACAGTGATCAAAGAACAGATTGATTTTTATCTGCCGGAGAAAGAAGATCCGGAAAAGTGGGATTATGCCGGGCTGATTGCTGCCATTGAAGAGATAGTTCCGATCCATGGTTTAGCTGCGATAAAAAACGAGCGTGATCGGAATGCAATCAAAGAATCGTTACTCCGCACCTTTGATTCCGCTTATAAGCTGCGGGAAGAAGAAATCAGCAGTGAGGCTATGCGTGAATTGGAAAGAGTCGTAATGCTCCGGGTAATCGACACAAAATGGATTGAGCAGCTTGATAATATGGATAACCTGAAAGAGGGGATAGGGCTTAGGGGTTATGGGGGAAAGGATCCGCTGGTAGAGTATAAAATAGAAGGTTATTCGATGTTCCAGGAGATGATGCAATTGGTCCGGCAGGAGATTGTTGGGTTGATATTAAAGGTAAAAATTGCTAATGAAGAAGAACCGCTGATGCCGCAAAAGAGAAGGATCTCTTACGGAGCTCCGACCGCTGACTCAAAACCGAAACCGGTTACAAAAATCGTCAAAGTCGGCCGCAACGAACCGTGCCCCTGCGGGAGTGGGAAGAAGTATAAAAAGTGCTGCGGGACCAATGCTAACTGACCTTAAATTAACTATAAATAGCCTCAAAGAAAAAATAGATAAAGTTAAATCATATCTCAAGATTGATGAGAAGAAGTCGAAGCTGGAAGGATTACGAAAAGAGAGCGAGAATCCGGATCTATGGAATAATCCCGATAAAGCAAAACAGGTGATGCAGCAACTGAAAAATATTGAAAAGGGAATCGGTGAATGGGAAACGCTGAAAGGCCAGATCGAAGATATGGCTACATTAATCGAGATGGCACAAGAATCGGATTTCGAATCTCTCCATAATGATACTGATTCAATTTCAAATGCAATCGAGAAGTTAGAGTTGAAAGCTTTACTTTCCGGACCATATGACGAAAACAATGCAATTCTTTCAATTAACGCTGGAGCAGGTGGGACCGATGCGCAAGATTGGGCGCAAATATTATTAAGAATGTTTACCCGCTGGGCAGAAGCAAAAGAATTTACGGTGGAACTGGCTGATGTTTCATACGGTGAAGAGGCAGGAATCAAAAGCACAACCCTGGTCATTACTGGCCCTTATGTTTACGGATATCTTAAAAATGAAAACGGTGTCCATCGCCTGGTCAGGATGTCTCCTTTTAATTCAGATGGAAAAAGACATACTTCTTTTGCTTCGGTCGAAGTTATTCCGGAAATAACCGAAGATATTAAGATCGAAATCAATCCGGCTGATTTAAGAGTTGACACCTATCGCGCTTCCGGACCGGGCGGACAAAACGTCAATAAAGTAAGTTCCGCTGTAAGGATTACCCATAATCCTACCGGAATTGTTACCCAGAGCCAATCGGAACGCTCTCAACATCAGAATAGAGATTACGCCATGAAAATCTTAAAAGCCAAACTATACGAGTTGATGCTGTCACAGCATAAGGAGAAGATTGAAGAGATAAGAGGGGAGCGAAAAAAAATAGAGTGGGGGAACCAGATCCGTTCTTATGTCTTTGCTCCCTATACAATGGTAAAGGACCACCGGACAAACTCTGAAACCGGGAATGTGCAAAAAGTAATCGATGGCGAACTCGACCAATTTATCGAGGCGATGTTGAGGAAAAATGCAAAAGCTTAAATTCTATCTAAGTATCGTATTAACCATTGCAGTGTTACAGGGTTTCTGGCTGGGCCTGTTGCGGCAACAGATCGAAGAAAAAAATGACACTGTTGAAATTGTTGTTGATTACACTGACCTTGAAACTTTGGCCGCCCGGGAAGGATACCCGCTCGACAAATTATTATTTGAATTAAAAGAAATTGGGGTTACTTCGATCGGGCTCTCTGAACAAACTCCCTCCACCGCCACTTCGTCTGGAGAATTTTACTTTTCTTCCGGTAAAGGGGGGATCTATCTAAAAAATTATTACCAGCGTGGCCTGGTAGAAAAAAATAAGTCCTACTTTTTTATAAAAGATTCTGTGATAAGAAAAAGAGTAATCAGAAACCTCCTGGCTGTGTACGATATTAAAAAAATTAAGTTTATCGGCCAGAATATTATTGAAGTAAACGAAAGAGAGAGCCAAATCCGCAATTTAGGAATCGGTTTTTCAGAAAAAACGGTAGAACAGCTGGGCAGTTTTAAAATTATTCCGCGTTTAAGTAACAACCCTAAATACAGCATACCGAAAAAAATTAATATCTTTTCGCAATATAAAACGATTATTTTTGAGGGTGAAGAGCTGCCTGGCTACCCTGACAAAATAGGTGTGCTTGCTAACGCGCTTAAAAAGAACAGTATTAAGTACGGTTATGTTGAGATAATTAAGCAATTTGGCAATAGCCGGCTAAAAAAAATGATGAGCCAAAATTTGATTCGTGTACACGGAATTGCTAAAGATGAGCTGAAAAAAGTTGAACCGCTCACCGCATCCAAACGTTTTATCCGTTCTGTCAAAGAACGCTCAATCAGGATGCTCTACATCAGGCCGTATCTTGATCAAGGAGTAAAAGAAAATCTTAATTACATAAAATCAATAGTTGTTGGAATAAAAAAATCCGGGTTTTTAATCGGTGAAGCCAGTTATCCATCTAAACTGGGATTAACCCACTGGCAAATTGTTTTGCTCGGTTTAGGGGTTGCGGTTGCGTTGGTAATACTGGTGGATTCTTTTATTGGATTGCAGACAATCTATGCCACAGGCCTGATGCTGCTCTCGCTTTTTGCAATCTATTTTCACTGGTCAGATCTATTAATGCAAAAAACTTTATCTCTTGCAGCAGCAATATTGTTTCCGGCCGTAGCCGTAATTCATACTCTTGCGCGTGCTCCCTGCCTGCCGGCAGGCAAGGCCAAAAAACCAAAAAATGCGTATTGGTCTGCCGCAATGCTAACCATTAATATTGCGGTTGAGGCCCTGCTCGGAGCAGTAATTATTATCGGTTTACTGGCGGATACCCGTTTTATGCTCGGAGCCTTCCAATTTTCTGGTGTTAAACTGGCGCTGGTTGCCCCGCTGCTGATTGTTGCCGGCTATTTTATCTTAAATAATAAAACTTTAGGTAAAAAAGGGATAAAAGAGAAAATAAATTACTATTTAAACTCATCCATCAAAACAAAATATCTGGTCTGGGGTGGAGCCGCAGCGTTCATTCTTTTAATAATAGTAGCCCGGAGCGGTAATTTTATTCTGCCGGTATTAAGGCAAGAAATATTTTTCCGCTCACTTCTGGAAAAAATCTTTCTGGTCAGGCCCCGTTTTAAAGAGTTTTTAATCGGTTATCCCGTACTTTTTATCGCAAGTTATCTGTTGGTGAATAAGAAAGAAAAACGCTGGACCTGGCTGCTTATTATGGTTGGTACACTGGCACCAATTACTTTAATTAATAGCTTTACCCACATCCACACCCCAATAATGATTTCTTTGGCCAGGTCTTTTAACGGATTGGTTCTGGGTGTTATAGTTGGATTTATTTTGTTAATTGGGGCCGAGGCTTTAAGCCTCAGGCTCAGAAAGAAACAATGAAACTACTCCTCTGCGGCTATTACGGTTTCAAAAATACTGGTGATGAAGCGATTCTTGAGTCATTGATTAACGGTTTCAGAGAAAGAGGCAATATAATAGATCTGACGGTCCTCTCAAACACTCCGCAACAAACAGCAATTAAGTTTAATGTAAAATCGGTCTCCCGGCATAACCTTATGCGTATTGTTTTTGAGCTCTTGAAATGCGATGGTTTTGCACTTGGCGGCGGAGGACTTTTACAAGACCGGACCAGCCGGCGCAGTTTTTTGTATTATGCGGCATTGACCGGCCTAGCCCAATTACTTAACAAAAAAACTTTTATTATTGCGCAGGGTATAGGACCGATCGGCTCAAAAATTAATCGGATCATTTTAAAAAAGATCATTGAAAAAAGCACGGTTGTTACAGTTAGAGAAAAAAAATCTTATGATCTTGTAAAAGCCTTAAACTCTCCCAAAACGATGCTGATGGAAACAGTTGATCCAGCCTTAAGTTTGCAACCGAAAAACATTAGCAGCCTTTTAAAGCAAGAGGGAATAAACTTTAATAAACGGCCGCTGTTTGGGATAGCGGTCAGGCCTTACAAAATGTGGACTAAGGTTTTACCCCGGTTAGCCGAAGCTTGCGACCTGATTGTAAAAAAATTTAACGCCGAAATTGTTTTCATCCCGCTACAGTATCCGGGAGATATTGCTGCTTCAGAAAAGGTTATTGATAAAATGCAGCAACCGGCCAAATTGATTAGAGGAGATTATTCCGCCGCTGAAATATTAGGTTTGATAAAAGAGATGGATTATCTGCTTGGTATGCGCCTTCACTCTTTAATCTTTGCAGCAGCTTCACTGGTACCTGCGATTGGAATCTCATATGATCCAAAGGTCCAGGCATTTATGGATGAATTTTCACTCCCCTGGGTAGAACAAGCTCAGCTTAATCCGGATGAGATAGTCAGAATGTTCAAACAATTGCAGGACAATCGGGAAGGGGTAATTAAAAGCCTTGATTTTACCAGGAAAAAGTTATACGGTAAAACCATCCTAAATTTTGACGCAGTTATAACCCCGATGCGGCAAAGGTGATGATTATCGAGTTCTCAGATATAAAAGTAAACAACCTGACTTTAAATAAGGCAGTCGCTGAGACAGAACAACTTATTAACCATAAAGAGCCGCAATTAATCGTCACCCCAAATCCCGAAATGATTGTCAGGGCTCAAAACGACTTCCTTTTAAAAAGCATTATTAACAACGCAGCGCTCCGACTGGCAGACGGGATATCTATGGTAGTAGTCTCAAAATTACTCAAAAAACCACTTAAAGAAAGGGTTTCTGGCATTGATTTTATGCTAAAGTTATCAGAACAAGCAGCAAAAAAGGAATACCGTATTTTTCTTCTGGGTGGTAAGCTGGGTATCGCTGAAAAGGCAGCTAAGCAACTAAAGGAAAGTTATCCGGGTATAAAGATTGTCGGCATTCACGATGGGTATTTTGAACATGATGGCACAATCATCACCCAGATAAAGGCTGCCAAACCGGACATTCTTTTTGCCGGATTAGGCGCGGGCCGGCAAGAAAAGTGGCTGGCAAAATACTTAAATGAGTTAAAGGTCCCGGTTTCGGTCGGGATTGGTGGAGCGATGGATGTTATTTCTGGCTATAAGAGGCGGGCACCTAATATTTTCCAAAGACTGTATATCGAATGGCTCTATCGGCTGATCACCGAACCGTGGAGATGGAAGAGGCAGCTGGCTTTGCCCAGGTTTTTGTTCCTTGTCTTCAAAAGTAAATTACGTTATAATAAAAACAATGCCTGATGCAATGCTTAAGACAGAATTGAAAGACATCCCAATAACAAAAAGCGGTAAAGTGCGCGATATTTTTGATCTTGGCGATAAATTATTAATTGTAGCATCAGACCGGATTTCAGCCTTCGATTCGGTCATGCCAAATGGGATTCCAGACAAAGGTAAAATCTTAACCCAGATCTCTAATTTTTGGTTCAGCTTTACCAGCGACCTGATTGCAAACCATATTATAAGTGAAGATGTTAAAGACTTCCCTGAACAATTCCAAAAGTATAAAGACCAGCTAAAAAAGAGGACTGTACTGGTTAAGAAAAGTGAAGTAATCCCAATTGAATGTGTAGTCAGGGGATACCTGTCTGGCTCTGGTTGGAAAGATTACCGCTTAAACGGATCGGTCTGTGGTGTAAAATTACCGGACGATTTAAAAGAATCTGATAAATTACCTCACCCAATCTTTACTCCAACTACCAAAGCAGAATCCGGGCACGACCTGCCAATTACCGAAAAACAGATGCGCGATAAAGTAGGCGGTGAGATCACTAATATTTTAATGAGCCAGAGTATCAATATATATCAAAAAGCTGCTGCTTATGCCCTTAGCAGGGGTGTTATCATTGCAGACACCAAATTTGAATTTGGCGAAGTTGGCGGGAATGTTATTTTAATTGACGAGGTTTTAACTCCTGATTCATCCCGCTTTTGGCCAAAAGACCAGTACACTCCTGGAAAATCCCAGGCCAGTTTTGATAAACAGTTTGTCAGGGACTATTTAGTATCAATCAAATGGAAAAAAGAGCCTCCGGCACCGGCACTCTCTGAAGAAGTGGTTCTAAAAACCAGGGAAAAATATTTAGAAGCATTTAAAATTATTACCGGCAAAGCCAGCCTCTAATGCCCCGCCAGACCAAAGAAATAAAAATCGGATCAGTTAAAATCGGCAACGATAATCCAATTGCAATCCAGTCAATGACTAAAACCCACACCCGTGATGTTACTGCAACAGTCAGGCAAATTAAAGAATTAGAACAGGCCGGCTGCCAGATTATCCGCTCAGCAGTTAAAACTGAAGATGATGCAAAAGCAATCTCAAAAATCAAATCCCAAATCTCAATTCCACTGGTGGCTGATATCCATTTTAATCATAAATTGGCAATTATTGCGGTAAATGAGGGAGCTGACAAGATCAGGATTAATCCAGGAAATATCGGTGGAGGGGACAAAATTGAGAAAGTCGTGTCCGCCTGCAAAGCAGCTAATATTCCGATCAGGATTGGAGTAAATTCTGGTTCACTCGAAAAAGAACTTATTAAAAAATATACCCGTCCAGCTGCAGAAGCTTTAGTTGAGGGTGCATTAAGAAACGTTAAAATTCTTGAAAAGCTCGATTTTCATGACATTGTTATCTCAATTAAAGCAACCTCAGTTCCAACTACAATCAAAGCTTATGAATTAATTTCAAAACAAACTGATTATCCATTACATGTTGGAATTACTGAGTCTGGCATTCCAAAAACCGGAATAATCCGCTCAGCCGTTGGGATCGGTTCCATTTTAACAAAAGGGATAGGGGATACTATTCGCGTTTCACTCACCGGGAGTCCGGTAGAAGAGGTGAGAGTTGGGATTGAAATTTTAAAATCATTGGAGCTGATTGAGCATGGAACAACTATTATCTCTTGTCCAACCTGCGGCAGGATGGAAATCGATGTTGAAAAGATTGCAACCGAAGTTGAAGCCAGGACCAGAAACATTAAAAATCCGCTAAAAGTCGCCATCATGGGATGCGAGGTGAATGGACCCGGGGAAGCCGCCGATGCTGACGTTGGTTTAGCCGGCGGTAACGGGGTCGGCCTCATTTTCCGCTTTGGCGAGGTCGTCCGCAAAGTATCCGAGGCTGAAATGGTTGATGCACTTATTGATGAAATTAAAAGTATTGTGCTATAATCCCCACAAAGAGGTGCTATATGATAGATCGTTATACGCTTGAGAAGATGGGGAGTATTTGGACCGAAGAGAACAAATTCCAAAAATGGTTAGCTGTAGAAATTGCCGCCTGCGAAGCCTGGGGAAAGCTTAATAAAATCCCTGCTAAATCGTTAAAAAAGATTATAAATAAAGCTGAGTTTTCGATAGAAAGGATTAATAAAATTGAAAAAACCGTTGACCATGATGTAATTGCCTTTTTAACCTCCGTTGCCGAAAATGTTGGACAGGACTCAAGGTATATCCATATGGGCATGACTTCATCTGATGTAGTTGATACTGCACTTTCGCTGCAATTAAAAGAAGCTTCAGATATTATAATAGAAGATATCGAAAGGTTTATTCTTACACTAAAAAAGACTGCCCGCAAACATAAGAATACAGTTATGATCGGTCGCTCCCATGGTATTCATGCTGAACCGACCAGCTTCGGATTAAAAATGGCAATTTATGCCGAAGAGATGCAACGTAACCTGAAACGGATGAATGAAGCAAAAGAAGTTATCTCATTTGGCAAGATTTCGGGCGCGGTTGGAACTTATTCAAATATCGATCCAAGAGTAGAAGAGATTGCCTGTGATAAATTAGAATTAAATCCTTCACCCGTCTCTTCCCAGATCGTGCAGCGTGACCGGCATGCCCAATTTTTAACGACTCTGGCAATTATTGCAGGGACATTAGAAAAGATTGCAACCGAAATACGCGGATTGCAGCGGACTGAAGTAGGAGAGGTTGAAGAACCTTTCAGGAAAGGGCAGAAAGGGTCCTCGGCCATGCCGCATAAAAAGAATCCGATTGTATGTGAAAGGATTTGCGGATTGGCAAGGATTATAAGGGCTAATTCACTGGTTGCGCTTGAAAATATTGCGCTCTGGCACGAGCGGGATATCAGCCATTCTTCAACTGAGCGAATTATGCTTCCGGATAGCACAATCCTGATTGATTACATGCTCAATAAGATGATCGTAGTAATTAACGACCTCAAAGTATTTCCGGACAGGATGAAAAAGAATATTGAGCTGACTAAAGGATTGGTGTATTCTCAAAGGTTACTTCTGATGCTAACCAATAAAGGTTTAAAGCGGGAAGAAGCCTACAAATTGGTCCAGGAAAATGCCATGAAGGCCAGAGAAACCGATACTAATTTAAAAGTGCTGGTCATGGAAGATAAGCGGATCATTAAACATTTAAGCCTTAAAGAAATTGACAATGTGTTCAGCACCGCTTACTTTTTAAGAAACATCAAAACAATTTATAAGAGGTTAGGAATAAGTGAAAGCAAAAACAAAAAAGGTTAAAGTATTCGTAAAAAATAAAAAAGGAGTCCTTGATCCGCAGGGTAAAACAGTTGAACAGGCGCTCCACTCACTCGGGCATAAAAATGTTTCTAACATGAGAATCGGCAGGTATCTGGAATTTGAAATCCCGGACAAATTACCGGAGGATAAGGCAAAGGCAGAGGTGGAAGAGATGTGCAACAAACTGCTTGCCAATCCGGTAATTGAAGTTTATAGCATCAGTATTACATGAAAAAGCTAATAGCATATATTTTTATACTTTTTGTTTCAATGTTACAATTTAGCCTGGCACAAGAAGAAAAAATTCTATCATTTGATAGCGAATCTTCCCTCGGATTTGACCGCTCAATTGTAGTCACCGAAACAATTAAAGCCGACATAAAACAGGATCAGACAATTTCTGGAATCCACCGCGACTTCATTACAAATACAGTTGATCAATACGGGTTCAACCATGTTAGAAAATTTGAAGTTATTTCTGTAACACGCGATGGAGAATTAATTGATTTTTGGATCGAAAATATCCCAAAAGGGAAAAGGGCATTTTTGGGCAGCAAAGACATTTTAATTGCACCGGATGAATATGTTTATAAACTAACTTACCGCACCACCGGGCAAATAAATTACCGCGAAAGTTTTGATGAAATAATTCTCGAAGTTAGCGGAAGCGACTGGGAATATCCGGTTGGTCATGTTGATACAGAAATTAGTGTTCCGGTCGGAATCACTGAAAAACTTTTACTCGCTAAAGCTTTTAAGGCCCCCTCCGGTGATGAGGTGAAAAACTTTGAAGCTTCCAAGGATGCAGGTAAGTTTTATTTTTCTTTTTCTGATCCGCTCCCGCCAAAATGCAGTTATGCGGTTTTGCTGCGCTGGCCAAAAGGAATTATAAAAGAGAGCGGGCAGGGAGCAATCTACCAGCGGCTCTTAAAAGACAATCTTGGAACATTTATTGGTTTGCTTGGCATTATTTTATTATTAGCATATTATGTAATAATTTTATTTACAGTCCGCCTGAGGATTAAACAACACAAAATATCCCCCGGCTTTGAGCCGCCGGCAAAAATTTATCCTGCTATGGCCCGTTTTTTTATAACTAAACTCCTTGACAGTAAGTCTGTTGCTGCAATTATTATAAATATGGCAGTTAAAGATTGCATTAAGATAAACCAAACCGAAAAAGAGGGCAGCATCGATTTTGTTTTAGAAAAAAAAGCAGTTAGTAAAAGCTTTCTTTTGCCGGAAGAAAAACTATTGACCCTGGCCCTTTTTAATGTCGGCCAGAGCGTTAGCCTTAATACTATTTCGCAAAGCAGAAAACAGGACCTGAGAGATAAGATCAGGGATTCGATCAAAGCCAGCCGTAGAAATGCTTTAATGATTTATTCTTTAAAATACATCATGCCCGCGATACTATTTTCAGTTGCAGTTTATTTATTGTCAACTTTAATTGGATTGGGCATTATCTTTTATTCGTTCTGGAATCCGCTAATTTTGATGTGTCTTATATCAATTAACTTCTTTTTTGCAAGTATAATAAAATCAGGTGGAATTGCCGGAAATATAATTATTTCAAAAATTAATGGCTTTAACATTTACCTGGCCGGTGCCGAAGATAAAAGTATTGCCAACCTTAATCCTCCATCAAAAAATAATGCTTTATATAAAGAATATTTACCTTATGCTATTGCGTTAGATGCAGAGGGCGAGTGGAACCATTACTTTGCTGACCATCCGGACAAATTTGATATTAATCTCGATCTGTTTTTAGAATACATTAACCAGCAAACCACAGGAACATAACATTAGAAATTTATTTAAAAAGGGAAAACGTTCAGGATTTACGATTATAGAAATTATGATCGTGGTGGTTAGTATTGGTATCCTTTCATCAATTGCCATTCCACGCTATGTTGCATCATCAAATGATGCCAGGCAAAACAGTTGTAATTCAAATGTTGCATCAATAAACGAACAGTTGGAATTAAAATTTGTTAACCGTGGACTGGCGACGTATCCAACTCCTTCTGAGCTGTATTCTGATACCAACTATTATCCAGAGGGTGCACCCAAATGTCCGATGGGCGATCCGTATGAAGATGATAATTTAGATAATCGAGTTGATCCTCATGTACATATATATACTGAACCGATTGTTACTACCAAAGCTCCAACCAATGTCTTACCTGCCAGTGCAACTTTAAATATGAAATATGACTGCCTTAGCTTTTCCTGCCGGGTAAGATTCCAATTTCGTGATGTTAGTGTTAGCACCTGGACAAATATGGGGGGCGCAAATGTAACCGGGTCCGGCACCAGAGCTTACACCAGATCAGGTTTAAATCCCGAAACCAATTATGTTTATCGTGCACAAATCAGGCATCTGGGAGTATGGTCTTCTGGTGCAATAGTCCCGGTTAATACTGGTGATGCGGGCGGTTTACCCACCGTTTCTACTGACGGAGTTACTGATATTATGCCCGCCAGCGCTACTTTTAACATGACCTATGATTTTGCTGCTTATTCTTCCGGGCGGTTAAGATTTCAGATGAGATTACAGGGAGCTCCCAGCTGGACCACTGTTAGGACTGTAACCCGCTCCGGTGCCGGTTCTTTTAGTTATACCCGTTCAGGGCTCCTGCCAGATTCAAACTATGAAGTAAGGGCCGGTTTGCAATATGGAACAACCTGGATGTACGGTAGTATTGTAGCTTTTACAACCGGTTCAGCTGCAGAAGTTCCAACTATTGCAACTGATCCAGTTTCAGATATTTTACCCGCCAGTGCTACATTTAATGCTACCTACGATTTCAAGGTTTACAGTTCCGGAATTGTCGGTTTTCAATACCGTATTTCTGGAGTAACCACCTGGACCAATGCAGGGAATGCCACTTTATCTGGATCAGGCACGCGGAGCTATACCCGCAGCGGACTTACTCCGGATACAAATTATGAAGTTCGCGCCCGTTTAAGATACGGAACAACCTGGATTTATGGTGATATAGTTACATTTACAACTGGATCCGCGGCCGATATGCCAATTATTGTTACCGACCCGGTTACAAATGTAATGCCGGCCAGCGCAACATTAAACTGTACCTTCGATTTTAAGACTTATTTAACTGGCAGTATCAGGTTACAATACCGTATACAGGGTGCAACCAGCTGGACAACTGCACGCACTGTTACCCAATCGGGTTCCGGCAGTTACAGTTATACCCGTTCAGGGCTCCTGCCAGATTCAAACTATGAAGTAAGGGCCGGTCTGCGATATGGAACAACCTGGATGTACGGAAGTGTCGTATCCTTCACTACCGGCGGAGCTGCTGGAATGCCAACCATTGTAACTGACCCTGTAACAAATATTCAGAATGATCGAGCCACATATAATCTGACCTATGATTTTTCTTCCTATATTTCTGGGAGGGTCAGGTTTAGATATCGCGTTGTTGGAACAACCTCCTGGATTTATTGCGGTGGGGCAAATCTCTCCGGAGCCGGAACCCGTACTTATACACGAACTGGATTATTACCAAGTACAAATTATGAAATAATGGCACAATTAAGATACAATACTACCTGGATATCTGGCGCTATGCTGCAATTTACTACATTACCTTAATAATTTCTAATATTTTTTGATAAGTAACCGGGCGCAAGCCTTCTGCTGCAAATTGCAAATTACCTGTGGAAAAATCGTCGCTGATCTGCTACAATAAATGATATTTTTCAGATGGAGGATTTAACATGGATGAAGCACAATTAGCTGGTGAAATTAGAAAGATGTTAGCCGAGATTGCAGAGGAGGAGGAGGAGAAAATTACCGGGGATGCTAAATTTATCGACGACCTGGGGATGGATTCTATGCTGGCGCTGGAACTATTAGCCGGTTTAGAAAAGAAATATAAGATCCAGATCCCGGAAGACAAACTGCCTCAGCTGGAATGCCTGAATAAGGTAGTTGCGGTTGTAAAAGAATTATTGCCCAAATGAACTTTGATGGCAAAACTGCTATTGTCACCGGTGGTTCTCGTGGATTAGGGGAGGGGATTGCTTTAGAATTAGCCCGGCAGGGCTGCAACGTCTTTATCAATTTTGTTTCTGATTCTAGCAAAGAAAAAGCTGAAAAAGTAGCCTCTCAAATAAATGGCCTGGGAAGAAAATCCCAGGCTTTTCAGGTTAATGTGGCAGACTATAAAGCTGTTAAAGGAATGGTGGATGAGATAATCAAACTCGAAGGGAAGATTGATTTTCTTATCAACAACGCCGGGATAAATAAAGATAAATCCTTCTATCTGATGAGTTCAGAAGATTGGCAAAAAGTTATTGATATAAATTTAACTGGAACTTTTAACTGTTCCCGTGCCGTAATTGTCCCAATGCTAAAAGCAAAATATGGAAAAATAATTAATATGTCCTCTGTTACAGGTATTATCGGCATGCCCGGCCAGGCTAATTACGGTGCCACCAAAGCCGGGATCATTGGTTTTTCAAAATGCCTGGCAAAAGAATTAGCAAAGCACAACATTATTGTTAATGTGGTTGCTCCCGGATTTATTCAAACCGAGATGGTGGACCATTTAAAACCAGAATATCTTGCTGAGATGAAAAAGCAAATACCTTCTGGAAGGATTGGAAAAGTAGAAGAAGTAGCAAAAACAGTAGCTTTTTTACTTACTGAGGAAGCAGCCTATATAACCGGTCATGTTATTCCGATTGATGGAGGCATTGCAATATGAAGCTCGATTTTGAACAGGTAAAAGCGATCCTGCCGCAAAGGCATCCTTTTATCATGATCGACCGGGTATTGGAGCTTGAGCCCGGCAAAAAAGTCATTGCAGAAAAAAATATCTCCGGCAACGAAGAGATCTTTGAAGGGCACTTTCCGAATAAAGCAATTTTACCAGGAGCCTATATTATAGAAGCGATGGCTCAGGCCGGGATTATTTTATTTTGTGGTGGAAAACCAATAACAGACAACAATAAAACCTTCTTTTTGTCTTCAACCAAGGTCCGCTTTTTATCCCCCGTGGTCCCCGGCGACCAGTTAATAATAGAACTGGAGCTTATCAAACAGGTTGCAGCGGGCGGGATTGCCAAGGCCTGGGCCAGGGTAGAGGATAAGCTTGCTGCCAAAGGTGAGCTGGCCTTTGCTGCAAAAGCAGCTTGACATCTTATTTCTGATAATATACTATATGCGTATATTATGGGAAACGACCCCAAAATAAGAAAAATCTATAGATTGCTGGCTAAGCTTCCATTTTTTACGCTGTCCAGCCTTGCGGGTGTAGAAAAAGACCGCAGCTATCTAAAGATACTCTTTTCCCGGTATGTCAAAGCTAAAAAGCTATTAAGAATAAAACAGGGAGTATACACCAGCAAAGAGTACCTGGATAACCTGAAAGTGAAAGGGGAATATCCCGGTTTTCCAGAATTAATAGCCGCCATAATTTATCAGCCTTCCTATTTAAGCATGGATTATATTCTCTATCAGCACAATATGCTCACCGAAATCCCTAATAATTTTATTTCTGTCACAAAAAACAAAACCAAATATTTCAAGAACGATTTTGGTAATTATTTTTATCATAAAATTGCCGAGCGGCTCTATTGTGGTTATAGCGCGACCAAGAAAAATAGTTTTACTGTTTATAAGGCGACCAGGGCTAAGGCGCTTTTTGATTTTATCTATTTTAGAAAAAACATTTTAACCAATAAAAAATCAATCACTGAATTACGCCTCAATCTTGAGGTTTTATCAAAAAAGGATAAAAAAGAGTTTGCAGGTTACATCAGCCTTGAAGGATCAAAAAAAATGGAGCAGTTAGGAGCCTGGCTCTTATAATAACATGGAATTATTAAAGGAAAATATAAAACGAATTCTTAGTGAGTCAACCTCCAGCAATCTTTTATTTAAAAGAAACCTGATCAAGGAGTACCTGCAGATTTTAGTTCTTAATTATCTCTACTCTCATCCCCGCTATAGCCAACTGGTCTTTTATGGCGGCTCCTGCCTGATGCACTGCTACGGCCTGGCGCGTCTTTCAGAGGATTTGGATTTTGTAGACTTAAAAAAAAAGATTAGTCTGGCTGAATTGGGAGAGGACCTTAAAAAATATTTCAGCCGGCAAACTGACTTAAAACTGGATCAGAGAGTGCAAAAATTCAGGTTGTATTTAAAATTCCCACTGTTAAAAGAGCTAAAACTGTCAAAAAAAGGAGAATCTGATTTACTTTTATTAAAGATTGAAATATTTAAAAAATTTGACTTTTGCAAAACATATAAGACTGAAATTATACCCCTTTTTAAGTACAACCGATCAATCTTAATTAGAACCTTTGATCTGCCAACGCTTATGTCTACTAAGATCAGGGCTATCTTTTTCAGAAAATGGGAAAAAACAGACAAAAAAGGAAAAACAGTTGCCAGGATCAAAGGAAGGGATTATTATGATCTGATGTGGTATTTGCAAAGGGGAGTAAAGCCCAATCTGGATTGTATTGAAATGGTTGACAATAATCAGGAATTGAAGCTAAAACTGGTCAATATTATAAAAAGGATTGATACAAGAAGCATCCGGTTGGACCTGGAGAGCTTTATTGAAAATAGTAGTTTTGTGAAGAATCTGAGCAAGAATATCAAAAATATTTTAATAAAATCAGTAGGGAATTTATAATAACCATGCCAAACAGAGTAGTTGTAACCGGGATCGGATTAATCACCTCCATCGGGATCGGCAGGGAAGAGTTCTGGAATAACTGCCTTGCCGGCAAGTCTGGAATATCTGAAATTACAAGTATTGACACCTCCACTTTTGAGAACCACCGGGGTGGAGAAATAAGAGAATTTAAAAGCGAAGGGGATGACCGCTGTTCACAACTGGCAATTTCTGCTACCAGGCTGGCTTTAGAGGATGCAAAAATTAATCCAAAAAAAATCGGGCAGGCCGGAGTCTGTATGGGAACTACTATGGGAGAATCGTTGATTTTTGAAAAATATATGAATAAATGGTTAAAGGATGGAGAGGGGAGATTAAACTCTGCAGAAATTAATAGGTATCCATGCCATTTAATCCCATCTAATGTTGCCAAGAAATTTAATTTTTCCGGCCGAAATATTATAATTCCAAATGCCTGCTCAGCCGGCAACTGCGCTATCGGCTATGCTTATGACCTTATTCACCTCGGTCTGGCTCCGTCGATGATTGCCGGGGGATCAGAACCATTCTCAGAAATTGCTTTTTATGGATTCAACCGTTTAGGAGCAGTATCACCTGATTTTCCGCGCCCCTTCGACAAAGACCGGAAAGGGATGATGGTGGGAGAGGGGGCTGGGATGCTGCTGCTAGAAACGCTCGATTCTGCCTTGAAAAGAAAGGCCAGCATCTATGCAGAAATCTTAGGCTATGGATTATCTGATGATGCCCATCATATGACAGCTCCTCATACTAGAGGGAAAGGGATGGCTCTGGCAATGTTGCGAGCATTAAAAAATGCCAATGTGGTTCGAGAAGATATCGACTATATCAATGTACATGGAACCGGAACTATGGGGAATGATGCAGCAGAAACTGTTGCTATAAAAAAGGTCTTTGGACGCAAACCGAGAGTATTGGTCAGCTCTACCAAATCGATGCTCGGGCACACCATGGGAGCGGCCTCAGCAATTGAATCATCAGTTTGTGTTTTGGCAATTCAAAACAATATCGCTCCACCAACTATGAACATAAGAGAGGTAGATCCCAAAGTTACCTTTGATGTTTTACCAAACAAAGCTAAGCAGGTAGAGATAAATTATGCCATGAACAACGGTTCTGCTTTTGGCGGCAATAATGCGTCGGTGATCTTTAAGAAATACAAGAGATGAGAGGTCAGAGATGAGAGATGAGATAGTAATAACTGGCATGGGGGTGGTCTCTCCGATCGGAGTGGGGAGGGAAGATTTTTACAATTCTCTTAAAGAAGGGAAATCCGGCATAAAAAAGATAACTGGTTTTAAGACAAAAAGTGAAGAGAGCAGATATGGCGGAGAGGTTGTTAACATTAACTTACCAGAATATTTAGGTAAAAAAGGATTGCGTCACCTTACCCGCTCAACCGAGATGCTCTTTGTTGCAGGTCAGTTGGCCTTAATGGACAGCATGGTCCGTATTCGTAGCAAAGCCTTTCCACATTACAGTTTTGTCATGCCTTCATCTTTAACCCTACAATTGGTCTCAACCTCTCCTGACCATCGGGAGGGAATTATTATTGGATCTGCCCTCGGTATTTTTGATTCTTTGAGAGAGTTTGTGTGGGAATATTTAAGAAATGGCTGGCGTTCGATTAATCCAATGGAATGCCCAAATACTGTTATAAATTCTCCAGCCGGGAATCTGGCGATAAGAGAAAAGGCTCAGGGATTAAACCTGACAATCTCGTCTGGTCATGCATCATCACTTGATGCAATCGGCATATCAAAACATTATCTGGATCAAGATCAGGCCAGAATGATATTTACCGGCGGGACAGCAGAGCTTGGGCCGTCAATGTATATAATGTACAAAGAATCTGGTCTTTTGACTAAAGAACCATTAAGCTTTAATCCGACTGGAGAGATCAAGGATGGAACATTGTTGGGAGAGGGTTCAGTTGTTTTTATTTTAGAGAAGGAGGAAACCGCAAAAGAGACCGGGGCAGAAGTTAGTGCTGTAATAGAAGGTTATGGCTCTTCATTTGACACCCAATCTCCACAATACCAATATGATCCAGAGGCCAAAGCTGCCAAAATAGCAATACAAGAAGCTCTGGATGCTGCTGAGGTTAAACCGTCAGAGATAGACTTTGTAAGTGCCGGATTATCCGGCCACCCGGAAG
>JBHPMS010000019.1:0-15283 GCA_042563095.1 Candidatus Margulisiibacteriota bacterium | reverse complement strand
ACAAGAAGAAGAGATTGCTGTTACAAATGGCGATAAAGAATTTCAAAAAATATATGGGGATACAGAAAAAATAGTTGCTGAATTAAAAAAGCTAATAGGAGATCCAGAAGAAGCAACAGAAGTGATTAATGATAAATATAGTGTAATATTTATTAGGAGAAGAAATGGCAGACATAAAATATGGACATTTAGAAAAGAGGATTTGCCAAAAGTAGCCAAATTGCTTGGTAGGAGACTTAAAGGTGAGTGGGATAAAGAAGATGGTTTAATAAACATCGAACATCTTCATTTAAAAGAGCTTCTTAATGAAAAAGATAAGCAAAAAAGAGATGGAAAGGATAGAAAATATGAATATGAGTTGGATTTGGTAAAATAGCTGAAATTTTTTACTAGTTCTTACGATAATAATATAGTGGGGTAAAAAATGCAAGCAAGAAAGACAATCAGTGTACCAATCAGCATGAGTCGAATCTGCCATGCTTTCTCTTCAAATCCGCTTAAATCTGATGCGACAGGATTAAGAGAAGAGCTGGTGAGGGCAACAAAAAGCATTTCTGGATCGGTTTCGGATGACGAGGTCTATAAAGCTATTATCAACTTGGGAGCACAACGCAACAATGAAGAGTTGATCGAATCATGCGTACAAATGGCAAATGTATTTAAAGCTCATGCCGAGGATTTAAAATCTCTAAATCTAGAAAATATTCCAGAAAAAATAAGGGTAACTGGTATTAAATTATATGAATTCAAAAGAGAGGCTAAGAGAAATAAATATTCTCTTACAAAACTTGGGCAGTTGTTCAATACAATTGGAAGTTCAATAATAAAGGTTGTCAATGAAAATAATGAAGATGAGCTATCAAAAAAAGAATTAAGTAAAGCACGCAGAAAACGAAAAGGTATACTCCAAAAATATGAGGCAAAAGGGAATGATTTTGCTATTTTTCATAATACGCCGATCGATCTTGCTGGTTATGATATTAAATTCCTTGCTCCAGAAAAATTGGCACAATTGCGGCAAGAAAACAATATATCAGTAGAATTTCTTACCAGGTTACACATTGTTCTAGAAAAACTAGAGGCAGAGGCCGCTGAGCTTGGCACAGTCGATCTCGAGCGTATTGATCAGTCGTTATCGCTTGATGAGTTGGAAATATTGTTAAGGTCAAAATTGCCGCAATTTGAAAATTGCATCGAAAGCATCGTTCCACACGAGTTCCTCTTAGAGCTTAAAGATGTTTTTGGAGAGTTGTCAGATTTTGTATGGAAATTATTCCCGGATAGGTATGACCGACAGATGGTAAAAAGAATGCTTAGCGCAAAAGTTGCAGAAGAAATCGAATTAAGCGATTTCTCAAAACCGGTCCCTTCCGATTTCAGGCTACCTGAATTTATTGAAAATGATTTAAGTGTAGATGCGCTTTGTGAGGCCATACGCCAGGATTATCCCGGTTTTTTTGGCAATTCAATCAATAATCTAAACCAATTTAAGGATGAAATAGATATCGAGGAAATAATAGAAAGAATATATGAAAAAGAAAAAGATAATATTATAGAATTGGCAATAAAAGAAAAAAAATGGATTGAAGAAGTTAGAAATTCTACGAATCAAAAAGCAGGCACAAGAAGAAGGCTGTTAGAATTGGCGTATCAACCATATGCTCCCAGGACAAATATACCAAAGTATGATTTACCTACTCCCAAACCCGGGGGAGAAAACAAAAATCGTCCGTTTGCAATTGAATCAAATATGCTGACAATGATTGACAAGATATTGGATAAGGCTCAAAGAGAAGCTGCTTTTGAAAAAGCGGTCGATTTATCTTTTGGCCTGCTTAGAAGAGATTATTACGATATGTATTGTGATGATAGGAAGGGATGTTTTAAAGCGATACGGAAGGAAAGAAAAAATGAAAAGAATTCTATCCGCAAGGCTGGCCTCAAAAAAGCATTAAAGTATTATCAAAAATTAGCCAAATTCGAAAAAACGATAAAGGGAGTCAGAGAAGGTAAAAAATTATGGCCTTTTCAGGTAGAAGCAGTTAGGAGGATGGTTGCGCAAATGCATACCATCCTGGCTGATGAAATGGGGGCAGGTAAAACACTAGAAACATTAATGACTGCAATGTGTACCGGATCAAAATCTATCTTTATAGTCTGTCCGGATAAAGCAAAAATGGCTTGGATCAGGGATATATATAAATTCATAGAAAATCCCAAATATAATACAGATGAGAACGCTAAAATAAAAATAAGCCTTCTCGGATCCCATACTTCAGGACTTGATGACATTATAGGTGACACGATAGCTGATGAGGGGGACAGAAGAAAAGATATTGAGTTTGAATCAATCAGAGGAGGTAAAAAAATCCATAAGTTTCTCGAAAACTATGCCAAAAAGAAGGGCAAGAAGAGTAAAATCCCTCACTTTGTCATAGTTAATTATGAGAATCTAATTGAAAGAAATGGGGATGTTGATGAAGAAAGCGGTATTACCGGAAAGATGAAAATGCTGGCCAAGATTAAACCTGATTTTCTTGCGGTTGATGAGGCGCACGCAATTAAGAATATAAAAACGGCTCAATCAAAACACGTCAGATCAATTGATGCCTTACATAAGGTGCTGGTTACCGGGACGCCCCTAGAAAATAGGGCAGAAGATCTTTTTGCTTACCTTAATTTTATTGCTCCTCATACCTATCCTAGTTATGAAGAGTTTAAAGAAATGTATGCCGGTGATGATTTGGGTAAAATGGGAGAGCTCTTTCAAACACTTAAAAAGACTATGATCAGAAGAAAAAAAGATCAAATCTTGCGTGATTTACCAAAAAAGGATACAGAAAATATCATGCTCGATTTTGATAGTGCAAAAATGAGATGGAATGATGAAACATTTATGCTGGATAAAATTGAAGTAAAGAAGCATAAAGAAGCGTACGAAAAAATGCTCTATGGATATATGAAAATTGAGGAAGAATATCAACGCCTTCTTAATAATAGCGAAAAGAAAAGTTCAATCTTTTCAACAAAAATTACCAGGCTAAGGCAAATGATCAATGATCCAACAATACTGAAAAAAATAAAAGCGTTCAAAGAGATTGTTTCGATTAAATATCTGGCTTTGGATAAGGTGCTGGAAAAAATGGAAGAAAAATTTAAGAAAGGTGAAAAGGTGGTTATATTTTCACCCTCAAAGGTAATCACCAGAAAATTAAGAGAGCGGTATGAAGAAAAGTATGGTGTGGCTTATATGGATGGGGGGACGGATAAGGCCGATAGGACAGATCGGATCAAATCTTTCCAGAAAGAGCAGAAAGAGAAGATATTTATTGCGACTCTAGGTACTGGGGCTGAAAGTATTTCACTAACAGCTGCCGCAACAGTAATATTTTTTGATAAACCACTAAAATCTTCTATAGTTGATCAAGCTATCAATCGTATCCATCGGATAGATAAAAAGCGAAATAAAGGCAGGGAATCTATTAAAATAATAAATTTAATTGTTGATGCTAAAAACTCAATTGACATTGCTTTGGAAAACTTGATCAGGCGTAAAAGGTTAATATCGGACATTATTATTGATGGCTTCTTTACACCGGAACTGAGAAAAGAATTGAATGAACTCCAGGATAAAATATTTGAACAATTTAGGATCGATGCCGAAAAAGGTCTGCCAATCGGTTCACTTGCTAATGGAGAAAATGAATATGATGACGTAGACAAAGAAAAAGATGAACCAATATTAACCGAGGCCCAAAAAGTTATGCTTACGGCGTTTAATAAAGGGTGGGATGCTGCTGCGGAAGGTTATGCCCGGCAGGTGAAAAACTTTGCATCTTATTGGATTGATTGGTTCAAGGCCAGATATCTAATTGATTATTGTGTAAAAAATGGGATTAAACAATTACCGCACAAAATGTTGTTCGAAGGATCAGGTCCTTCTGTTGCCATGCGTGCTTGGAATTCGTTGGAATCAACAGTGGAAAAGCTCAGTTTTTCTTTGCCGGAAGGATATGATCTTGATTCTAGCGCAGAGATGCTTAAAAACGGCATATCTCCTAACAGGATATTAGGGGATATGGTTGATCCACAAATTGAGGATGAATTTTTTGATTTCATAGATAATGGATCTCTGCATTTAGTTAATCATGCAGACAGAACAAAGGTTTTGGCAGAAGCACATAGGATGCTTAAGTTCGGAGGATTAATGACAATCTCAACTACCATAGATAAAGATGTAATTGGAGATAAATTTATAAAAGGGCTTAAAATGCTCGGTTTTGACATAATTGCTAAAGTGGGATTAGAGCCAAACAAGGAAACAATGCAAGCGCTTAAAAAAAGTATCGGACCAGCAAAGGCGGGCAAGATTAAGGAGAAAATGAGAGGAAAAGAGATGGTCCTGATCAAAAAAACAAAAGAACTAAACGAAGATGTTTCATGGCAAATGTTCAGTTTTGGATCAAATGAAATTGACATTGCCAAACGTGATGTCCCCATTAATAGCTCGTCTGATTCTAACTATATTGACCTGAGTAATGTTGATCTTACCAATTTTGATGATCCACTATTAGAGTTAAAAACCAAAAAGAAAGAGAAAGAGGAATACTTTAAACAAGATCTTACTAAATTATCGAAAGCGGAACTAATTAAAGAAATTAAGGATAAATTAGGAGCTCTGGGATTAGAATTAGAGGGGAAGAAAGATAAACATAAATTTCTTGATAGTGTAAGTCATTTTCTTGATCAGCATAATACTCTTTCAAAAGAAGAAAAGGCAAAGATGATATATAGTCTGATTGAATTATCAAGAAGACTATTCCCAGTGGATGGAGAAGCATTTTATGCGATTATAAAAAAATACGGGAGTAGTATAGATTCTATTCCAGAGAAAGAATTAAAGGAATTAGGCTTGGCAAGAGAAGTAGTAATTGAAAGGGGGCATCAGATGACACACGCGACACCAATGTTAGCTTATTACTTTAGAAAACTGTTAAAAGAATTGCTAAGTAAATAGGATTTAAGACAAAATATGACCTATGACCTAAATAATGTGAAATTTTACAAATAATAGGTCGAAAATAATATAGGAAAGGAGGTGAAAAATTATGAAGGTTAAAGGTAGTGGACCAGGAGGTAATCCTGCTCCAGCTGGACAACCATCGATTTTTCCAATACATGGTTATAAGAGTCCATTGTCAAGGCCTGGCATGTTTTATGTGCAGCCAAATTTATCAAAAGCATTTCCTGAACGTCAAAGACGTCAATATGCACAATTCATATCACAGAGCTTTACTGAAATGATAAAAAAAGAGCCTGCAAAAACAGGTTTCTGGACAACCAAGGGGATACAACTTAGCTTGTATAGTGAAGTTTTGGCTAATGGCAGTTTCAGGATGCTTGAAAAAAACGGGCAAATAGCTGGGATTTTGTTGTTTAAAGTATACGAGCAGGGTCCGGAAGCTGAGGATCGGGTGGTCAGGCTTGTTAACGAAGCTGTTGATCGACGTATTATCAACCCTGCAGAATTTGAGGAATTCATAGAGGAATTTTGCAAGGAGATGAAAACCGATCTTGGGACAAAAACTGTTATTTCTCAAGAGAAGAAAGGGGATACCTATTTATCAAGGGTTCTCAAATCTGCCGGTTTTAATAAGGTTGATGTGTCTAAAGAAAAAGATGCATATAGAAGCTATAGCACATCACATAAATACGCAATATATAAAAAGAAATTATAATTTTAATTTTAGGGGCCGTCCGTTATTAATTGCGGACGGCCTTTTTGGTGTCGTCGAAATATAGTGTTATAAAATATAGTATTATAAGTAGAAAAAATATTATGCTTAAAGTCAATTTTAATAAATTTGCTCATTTTTCACCTGCCCGTATCCAAATGCTTTGGCAAAACAATAGATATCCCAAAGCACGAGAGCGGATGTGTAACAATGTTGTGTTAAAAGTGTTGACAGGACAAGCAGGAGATTTGCATCCTGAAGCTCGTCCTGTTATTCAGGAAGTTGAAAACACTTTTATTGGAATGATAAATCGTACAAAGATTTTCCTTGCCGCAACCCGCCATATTGATAAAAGCATATGCAACGACTTATTTGATCTGAACCATGAATCATCTGAATCATGTGAGGTTGCATTCTCAAATTTAATCGCGGCCCAGACTATATTAAATTTGAGTGGATGTGAAAGTAAAGGCTATATTGAAATTCGCCCGGGTCGAATAGAACGTGCTCTCCAGCATATAGAAAGCCTTAATAGCAATGTTACAGCAATATTAGTAGATAAAATAATCGATCTTGCTGAGGTTAATAGAGAAAGTTATTCTACCTGGAAAAAACGTGAGGCTCATCATGAATGTGTTTTCAATATCGTTAAAGGTCTGGTTAAAATCTCTAAGTATGAGAAGGCTATAGAAATCGGATTAAATCATGACGATTACCATAGTTCAATAAAAAAACACATTATAAATGAGCTGTTAAATTCAAATACTGAAATCAAAAGCATGCTTGACTTGATTGACGGTATAAGTAGTGATAGTAGCAAAAGTGGATATTTAATTTGTGCTTCGAATCTATTGATTGATCGGGGTAATATAGAAAATGCAAAAATAATTGCTGATAAAATTGAAGGAGGGTGGTCAAGGGATAAAATCCAAGAAAGAATCAATGAATTAGAATCAAAAAAAGAAAAGGAATGGCCGTTCCCGAAACATGCAATAACAACTGGAATGACTCAAGCAGATTCCCAGAAAATATTTTCTCCCCTCGAAGAAAAAGCTGCGTATTTGCAAGGACTTATTCAAAAGGGGGATCTAGATGCTGCCAGTAAAGGGATAAGTCAGTTTAGAAATTATCAAGGATATGCTTATAAAATTCAATTAGTGCACGAATTTATTAATAGCTGTTTGCAAAGAAGAGAGTTTCAAAAGATTGTGGATTTATTCTGTCTGTTAAGTGCTGATAATTTATTAGATGATCAAATAGTCTCGGTAAAAGACATGCTGGCAAATAGTGAGATTGAAAAGGCGTTTGATATTGCTATAAAGATAGACAATCCCAAGATAAAAGCACATGCAATGCTCAGAATATTACTTTCATTATTTACTATAGATCCGAGGGTTGCAAGAAAGGAGCGGATTGATCTTGTTGAAGGAGTAGCTAAAGAGAGAGATATTTATAAAAATGGAAGAGTGTTAAAAAAACAAGAGCTGGAAACCGGATTATCTAGAGAAGTGATTGTTATGGGGAATGATTTAAAAAAGAAATATGAAAAATACAAACGCTTCAAAAAAAGAATGGAGGTCTATAAAAAAGAATTAGGGCAGATTGAGCAATATGAAGATAATTATAATAGAGATTATTATAATGAGCTGACCGATATATTTGAACGTTTTATTAATGGTAGGCAAATTTCTGATTCTTCTTGGAATCACAGAGATGTAAAAAAAATATTTAGAGGTGAGAGTACTCAAGTAGGTAAATATGGGAATGTATGTGAATATGCTGCTCTTGCACTTGTGCACCTAAAAAATGACAACCTTGAGATGGCAAGTAGGTATTTTGGAAAAGTTGTAAAAAATATTGATGAACGATGCTCGGAAAATAGAATGCAGTTTTATTTCTTGACGTTTAATCAGATTGAAGAGAATGTTAAAAGTAATAACGAAAGAATAAAAAAAGAATACAATGCATTCAAAGTCGCAGTAAAAGCATCAAAAAGTTTGATAATGGGAAAAACAAAAAAGAGTGTGACAACACTTTTATTAGATCAAAAAGATCAGGTTCTACAATTATTGGAATTGTTACCTCCTCAAAATGCTGCTGCTTTACTAAAAAGAGTACTTAAGAAAAAACCAAAGTTGATCAAGGAACAATACGATGCAATAAAAAGTCTAATCGACAAGTTGAGCCTTCCTATTACGAATCGCTTCCTTGATGGCATAAAGGAGCTTTTAAAGAAACAGGAATATGAAGAGATGGTGCAAAAGATTGTTGCCAACCCCAGCTTAAAAAATAAAGAATTAATAACTTATTTAAATCAATCAAAAAGTGATCCCAGATTAAAAAACGTATTGATTGCTGCGCTTGAAGAAGATTATCCGGGTGATATTGATGAAGGAATTAATCTGCAAAAGAAAATCGTAAAACATTTGGCTGAAATTGATAAAGAGGCTGCCGATCAGGAGTTGGTAAAACTATTAAATATCGATCCATGCTGGATCAAGCCAATGCGAAACATAGCACAAGAGCATGCTTTACGTCAATCAAACATCTTTTATACAAAATTCAAATATATGTTTCTAAATGATTTACAAATCAAAGATGGACAGGCCAGAAAAGAGCTATGGGAAGAATGGGGGAGATTTTTTAAAGACGAACTTAATTCATCCGATCTAAAACCGGTCGTTAATAAAATATTAACTACTATCAAAAATGAAAGCATTGAGCACGCTGGGATAATACTAGCTGTGAATGGCCAGTTTAAAGATGCGATACTAGATAAGCAAACGGAAGAAATATTGGAATGGTTTAAAGCTGGTTACCAAGGCATTGAGAAATCAGATGTCAATTGGGATATTGCTAAAAAGGCCATCTATGATCCACATGAAAGCTATGAATTAAGGGCAAGGGAATATGTCAAATCAAATGGGCAAAGCCCACAAATATATGATAGGATCATTTCGGATATAAAGAAGGCAAAATTGATGACGGATGAAACCGGCATTGATTTCGCTGCTGCTTTTTATCTTCGGCAGGGAATTCGTTCTGTTTTTAAGGATGATTTTTCCGGCGCAATACAGTTTGCCCGTAGAATACTTCGATCGATCCCAAAATATGAGTCTTTCGAAAGACTTTCATCAAAATTCCCGGCGATACCAATAGTAGCCCTGCCGTTTTGCCTTAGTTATAAAAATAATTGTTTTTATTCAGATAGAATGTTAGGTATCTTTAATACGATATTTTCGGCAAAGAAAATTAAAAGCAGTATTAACAAGAAACGAGCGATTATGCAATCTTTGTTCAATATTCATCAGAAAGGAGATTCAGGAAACAAAGAAGCGGTCACCAATATGCTCTTGTTGATCGAAAAAGATTTTAGCAAATCACAACAGAATTCATTTGTTGAAAGCCTGCAGCATATCGAGTCAATTAGTTCATTTGGAGATATGATCGAAATTGTTAAAGAAACAATTAAAGAGAATCGGGTCGAGGTGGAGGTAGATGAGAATGAATATTATGAAGAAGATTATGATGAATGGGAGGATGAATAAACTATGGAATTATCTTTAACTATGAGGCCACAATTAAGATTAGAACAAAAACTCGTTTTAAGGATTTCTGAGCCGCAACGGAATCTACAAGAACGAGCCAAAGCGGCACAAAAGATATTAGTAGAACCTTTTAAACCGGCTGATCAATTTGAAAACATTCTTGCATATAGTAATTATTTGGGAGGTCGTTTAAGTGAAATTGGATCAACCTTGCTCGGACGACCACTTACACCAGAAATATGTGGGCAAAAAGATTTTATGGAGATTGCCAAAATAGTCTTAACTCTTCAGGCAGCCTGGAAAGAAGAGAACGACAAAGGGATCAATCTTTTAGCAGATGGTTTTGGTGTGTATGCTGATACAGGGAGTATCAAGGCTGCTAAGTATGGTGGTTCGTACGAAACAAAAGATCAACTCAGGGTAATGCAAACGTTATTAGAAAAAGATCATAGTGATAGAGCGGCTAGTTATATTGAAGCATGGCAGAGCGATATTGTTATGGGTAACTTTTGGACAACAGATCATTTTTACGATTGGTTAACTATGGGAAAAGTCTGTGGTGGATCGTGCCAGGCATATGACGGTACTCCTTACTGGAACAAATCTTTGGGTGGGCCAATCTTTTCTCTGGATAAACTTTCATTTACAGGAAAGCCGGGGACTAAACTTAGTAGATCATTGCTGGTCCCAACCCCGGTTAAAATCGGTGAACAGATTGAATGGGATTTAATTGTCCCTTCGGTCTATTCGCAAAATCGAGGTAATTATGATCTTGTTGCAATAATAAAAGGAGCTTTGTACGCTGCAGGGCTGGCAGGAGCTAAAAGAGTTGGGTTGCTTTTTAGTTATGGTGGAGGAGATGGTGAATCGTTAAGATCCGAAGCATTAGAAAAAGCGTTCACAACAGTTAAAGATCAAGAAATTAACATGCCAATTATAAATAGTAATAATGTTGTCATCAGAGAAGAAAAGATTATTCCGAAAGCAATCTTATCCGAACAAGCAACTATTTTATCTATGCCTGGACCTAACCGTTATAAGTATTGGGATAATGTTGGTGGGACGGTTGATTATGATAGAAGAAAAGCAGATTGTAAAATTGCGGGAATTAATGTTCCAGCAGTTGAGCTTGAAACACAAGTTAATTTAATTGAGTTTGAAAGAATATATTAAAATTGCCTATAAAGATCAAGCTCCTAAGCCTAACGTCGCTATAATCGCAATTATTTAGGGGTAGGGTAGAGGGAATTTCAAGATTCGGGCTCTTTTGTCAGATTTTCATCCCCTGATACCGGCGGCGTTAAAAAAGTCGGATTATAGGTTTTTATTCTCTTTATATTTTCAAAATAGAGGGGATTGGAGTCGTCTATCCACCTACTAAAATACATCCGGGTAATATCTTCTCCTATAATCGATGGCTGAGGAGGAGCCTTGGGTGGTCGGAAGTCAAGCAGATGGTCAATTGATATTGCAAAGGTATTGGCGATTTTCTTAACTGTGTCTATGCGGGGATTGGCAATCCGGCCCCTTTCTAAGGCCTGCCATTCAGTAATTGGCATATCGCACTGTAGAGATGCATATTGCTGTGACCAGTTGAACCGCTTGCGGAGGAACCGGAGCTTGGCTTGAAATGGAGTTTGAATTTTCCTTCTGGGAGCCATATGACCCATGATATAATGGCAAATTTTACCTGTCAAGGGGTATTATTATACACCCATAATTATGTGTATTTTGGGTGTTTGGTTTTTGTCATATTTGCCCCAATAAGCTCGCTTTATAGCCTAAAATGGATTCAATTTTTATTCAAATACCTCTTGACAAAATCAATATTGATTAATTCTATGGTTTTAGCTAAAATAAGAATATGGGCAAACGTAGAGGACCTCCACCAAAGCATTTAAGCGAGGATCAAAAAGGACAAACTATACTCAGATTGTCCTATCAAAAAGGAATGTCCATGCGGAAGATCGGAAATATCTTGGGAATATCCAGAGAAAGAGTAAGGCAAATTTATAAGAAGAAAACCGGATTAACCTGGACCGAGATCAAAAATATGAAAAAAATGACTTGACAATAATTTTGGGTGTTGCTAGAATGGGGCCATCCTTAAGATAGGATTGAACCTTGAAAATTTAGGCAAATAAAAATATCTAATTATTTTGATAATTGAATACTGATATTTGGAATACTTGCCAATTTGACATAAGATATAACCAATTTGTCAAGAGGAAAAGGGCTTAAAAGCCTATATAAATTTTTTAAACTCAATGTCGGATAATATATCTTATGTCAAGTATAGAGTAATTGACGAATAGCCATTATATGTTGTATTTATGCTAAATATTAACAAATATGAGAGTTGTCCACACTGCTTGTCAACCGTGTGTGTGGTAATCAACTCTTGAGTCATTTGATGGCCCGTCTGAGTACGGTGAATCATACGGGCATTGCGGCGGTCCTAGTGGGAAATAATTTGTGTCATTTAATAATTCAGATAAAGAAGGATAAGTTACATAGTTATTTTCAAGGTATTTATGCTCCCACTGTGCATTCATAGCGTGGACAGTCGCAGAGCATGAATTTTGCCTGGCATCCCTGGTTGATGCTATGTAACGTGGAAGCGCGACCGAAGCTAAAATACCGAGTATGACTACAACTATTAAAACCTCTACAAGCGTAAAACCTTTATCTTTTATCATTTTATAAGCTTTTTATGATTATAGCACAATTATTTTGAAAATACCTATTAGCAACGCTTTTAATGTCATTGGCTGTAACAGAATCAATCATTGAGTTAAAATGTTGTTGCATATCAAAGCCCAGGCCCATTAAGCAAAACCAGCCGCTCTGCCAGGCTTTCTGATTGATATTCTGCCGGCTAATTAATAATTTACCTTTCAGGGCACTTTTATGATGATTTAATTCAGCTTCAGTAATAGTAATTTTTTTTAATTTATTTATTTCTTCAAAGACCCTGGTTTTTACTTTCTTGAGATTGTCAGGCCCGGTAACAGCGTGAATAATAAAGTGGGATTTTTGAAGCCTGGATGGAAAATAAGAATGAATTGAATAAACCAGGCTATTTTTTTCTCTAATTTCAACAAATAATCTGGAACTCATTCCAGCCCCCAGGATTGATGATAAAACCTTCATTGCTGCATAGTCAGGATCGTCTATTTTTGGTGCTAAATAGCCGATTTCAATCCAATTTGCTTTCAGATCACTCTTTTTTATTGTTTTTTCCCTTGATCCAGGCAAATTAAGCGGCATTTTGCTTATTATTCTTTTTACGGATTTACGGTTGAACTTAAGATTTTTTTTACAAAGCTGGTAAGCGTCATATTTACTAATATCCCCTGCAATTGAGACAACTATGTTATCAGGCGTGTAGTAATTATGGTAAAAATCTAATAAATCAGCTCTGGTGCAGTTTTGTAACGTTCTTATTATTTTTTTTGAACTAAATCCGTACGGATGATTTCGATACAATAATTCGGTTATTTTATTATAAATTAAAGAATTGGGATGATCATCGACTTCCTTAATTGCAGAAATTTTGTTGTGCCTGGTTTTTTCAAGTTCAGCTTTTGGGAAATTAGCATTATTTAATATATCACCGATAATCCGGAGCCCTTTTTCTGCATCTTTAGAGAGGGAAAGATAAGATATTTCGGTATAATCAGTGGTGCTTTGAACACCCAGCTTTGCCCCGATAAACTCCAGCTCTTCGGCAATAGCCTCGGCCGAAGACCGCTTTGTCCCTTTGTATAACATGTTTGCAACCAGAGCAGCAATTCCCGCATTTTTTTCGGTTTCATTGATTGAACCAGCCTTTATAAATACGGTTGCAGCAAAAAGACCATTTCCCCTATTCTCCTGCAGGATTAAGGTTAGTCCGTTGTCCAGGATGTACTTTTCTGGCGGACTGGCATTACAGCTTCCAGCTAGCAGCAAACAGCTAACAGCCAAAACAATAAAGCTGTAAGCGCAGCGAGCTGTTTGCTGTTTGCTTATAGTCATTCAGGAACAAACCTCCCAATCGTGTAATAACCAAAATATTTGGCAGCTACCCGTTTAATATCATTTTTACTGACTCTTTTAATATTTTGGATATAATTGATTTCATAACCGACATCGGCAATAGTTGCAAAATAACCGAGGTTAGAAGCCAAACTTTTAGCCTCAGCATGGTTAACTTTATAATCAAATTCTAATTTATTAATTGCTTTTTTTATCTCATAATCTGTAACCGGTTTTGTTTTTAGCAGATTGAGCTGGAAAAAGATCTCCCGGGTTGCCCGGTCTAGATTTTTTGGATCAGCGCTGGCGTCGATCACTACCAGATTTGAATCAATCGGGGTCGGATAGATAATATCAATATCATAAACCAATGACTGATTTTCTTTAATCTCTTTGTTCAGGCGCGAATTTCTGCCGTTACCCAGTATGGTTATAATCATATCCATTACATAGCTGTCAAAACTGGCAGCCGGCGGAGAAGAAAAAGCAACATTAAGATAGGCTTTGCTTATTTTTTTCTCTTTTTCAAATAAAATATTTTCAGTAATCCTGCTTTCTTTGTTCCGGACCGATTTAACTTTTAATCGGGAAATATCCTTAAATGCTGCAGCTAACAATCTATGGGCATTATCTGGTAAGCCGCCAGTTGCAATTACAGTAATATTCTTGCCCCTGTAATATTTTTGGTAGTGGCCAATAATTGTATCCCGATCTAAAAATGAAACAGTTTGTACGGTACCGAGGACCGGATATCTGTAGGGGTGATAACGGAAAGATTTTGCATAGATCAGGTCCCAGAGGACAGCCTGATGGTTACTGTTATGACGCAGGATCTCTTCCATAACAACCAGCCGCTCTTTTTCTAATTCTTCTTTTGGAAAGAGTGGATTGGTTAAAGCATCTGACATGATAGCCAGAGCTTTTTTGAAGTATTGTTTTGGGATTACTACATAAAAGTGAGTAAAATCTTTTGAAGTTGCAGCATTAACGATTCCGCCCGCTTCTTCAATTAATCTTTCCATCTCTCCGGTTTTATAGTTTTTTGAGCCTTTAAAGATGAGGTGTTCGATAAAATGCGATATCCCGGCGGTCCGGTAGTCTTCATTCCGCCCCCCTGCCCTCACCCAGATATCAAGGGCGATAACTTCACTTCCTTCAATTTTATCGGTAACAATCTTTAGACAAGATGGGAGCGTTTTAACATTTAGAGCTATGGCCGAAGTAACAAATAATAAAGTTAATAATAAAATCTGGAAACCGGAGAATAAACTTCTCGGTTTCCATCTGAGTCGGAAACCGCGACGTTTAGTCGCAGGTTTGCAGGATTGATTTAAATAACGATAATCCGTCTTTCCCACCAAGCACCTCTTCTGACACTCTTTCTGGATGTGGCATCATGCCCAAAACGTTACCTTGTTTATTAATAATCCCGGCGATAGCAGCAACTGACCCGTTCGGATTATTCTGGTAAGTAAAAACGATCTGCTTGTTTTTCTTCAATCTTTGCAGAGTTTTTTTATCACAGGTGTAATTCCCGTCAGCGTGGGCAATTGGTATTCTGATCTTTTGGCCTTTTTTATACAGGCTGGTAAATACGGTTTTATTATTCTCAACAGATAAAATTACATCTTTGCAGATAAAGCGGAGTGATTCGTTTTTGTGCAGTGCTCCGGGAAGGAGCCCGGCTTCGCAGAGGATTTGGAAGCCGTTGCAGATCCCGATTACCAGGCCGCCGCTTTTGGCGAACTTTTTAACCTGGCCCATGACTTTAGCAAAACGGGCAATTGCTCCAGAGCGTAAGTAGTCGCCGTATGAGAATCCGCCCGGAAGGATTATGCAGTCAAAATTATTAATGGTTTTTTCAGCATGCCAGATATATTCGGCCGATTGTTTTAACACTTCTTTTATAACGTGAAAACAATCGTGGTCACAATTTGATCCTGGGAAAACTATTATTCCGAATTTCATTCTGATTTTTTC
>JBHPMS010000018.1:0-15736 GCA_042563095.1 Candidatus Margulisiibacteriota bacterium | reverse complement strand
TGCCATTGAAGCTGCAACCTGTGTGTTGGCGATCCAAAACAATATCGCTCCGCCAACTATGAATATCCGAGAAGTTGATCCTAAGGTTACCTTTGATGTTTTGCCCAATAAGGCAAAAGAGGCCAAGATAAACTATGCTATGAACAATGGCTCTGCCTTTGGCGGCAACAATGTGTCGGTGATCTTTAAGAAATACAAGAGGTGAGAGATCAGAGATGAGAGATGAGAAATAGGATAGTAATAACCGGAATGGGAGTGGTCTCTCCGATCGGAGTGGGGAGGGAGGATTTTTATAATTCGTTAAAAGAAGGGAAATCCGGCATAAAAAAGATTACTGGTTTCAAGACCGAGAGTGAAGAGAGTATGTATGGTGGAGAGATAGTTGACTTTGGTGCTCCGGTCTATTTAGGAAAAAAAGGATTGCGCCATCTTACCCGCTCAACCAAGATGCTCTTTATTGCCGGACAGCTTGCATTAATGGATAGCATGGTGAGAATTAGGGCCAAAGCCTTTCCACACTATAGTTTTGTTATGCCTTCTTCTTTATCCTTAAAATTAGTTTCTACCTCTCCTGATCACCGGGAAGGAATAATTTTAGGATCTACCTTAGGTGTTTTTGATGCCTTAAGAGAGTTTACCTGGGAATATTTAAAAAACGGCTGGCGTTCGGTTAATCCTATGGGATTTACAAATACTGTTATGAATTCTCCTGCCGGGAATTTGGCGATAAAAGAGAAGGCTCAGGGGATAAACCTGACTATTTCCTCTGGACATGCATCATCGCTTGATGCGATTGGGATATCAAAACATTATCTGGAGCAAGACCAGGCTAGAATGATATTTACCGGGGGTACTTCAGAGCTGGGACCATGTATCTTTGTCACATTTAAAAAAGCTGGTCTTTTAACCAAAGAACCATTGAGCTTCAATCCGACTGGAGAGATCAAGGATGGAACATTGTTGGGAGAGGGTTCAGTTGTTTTTATTTTAGAAAAGCAAGAAACTGCCAAAGAGACCGGTGCAGCAGTTACTGCTGTAATAGAAGGCTATGGAACTTCCTTTGATACAGAATCTGCACAATACCAATATGACCCAGAGGCCAAAGCAGCTAAGGCAGCAATTCAAAATGCATTAGATGATGCAGAGGTTAAAGCATCAGAGATCGATTTTGTCAGTGCTGGATTATCTGGCCATCCAACCGGGGATGCGATGGAATTGAAAGCTATCAGGGATGTCTTGGGCCCAGATCCATTGATCATTTCGATCAAGTCGTTGATTGGTGAGACCTTTGATTGCTCTGGTGCCTTTCAACTGGCGGCAGCGCTCTATATTTTTGAAAACAAGTTGTTCACTCAAAAATCAACTCTAAACCTAAAAACTAAACAGAAATATTATTCTCCCAAGCGGGCACTGATTACCTCATTTGGCTTTAATGGACATAATTCAGCGTTGGTGGTGAGTAGGTGACGAAAGACGAGAAACGAGGGACGATAGACGAGGGACGAGGGACGATAGACGAGGTAAGAAGATGACAAAACGGATAGAAAGAGTAAGAGATTTAGATGTTTATAAATTGGCATTTGATGGGGCAATGGAGATATTTGAAATTTCAAAAAGTTTTCCAAAAGAAGAAAGATATTCCTTGACTGATCAAATCCGTAGGTCTTCTCGATCAGTATGTTCAAATCTTTCAGAAGCTTGGAGAAAACGAAAATATAAAGCAGTATTTATCAATAAATTAACAGATGCAGAACAAGAAGCAGCAGAAACACAAACCTGGTTAGAATTTGCATTAAAGTGTAATTATATAAATAACATAACCTTTGAAAGATTAGACGAAAATTATGAACACATTTTTGCCAAATTAATTACAATGGAAAGAAAAGCCGATTCTTTCTGTGCCCAATTCGTCCCTCGTCCTAGCGAACGATCGTCCATCGTCCATCGTAAAGGAGAGCAATAGCATGTTGAAAGGCATAACCCTAAACCAGCTCAAGGATAAATATGACGTTGTAGTCATCGGCTCCGGCATTGGTGGTTTGGTATGCGCAAACTATTTGGCTAAAGCAGGAAAATCAGTATTGGTAATAGAGCGTCATTTTTTGCCGGGCGGATTGTGTACATCTTTTAGGAGAAAAGGTTTTGTTTTTGATTCGATGGCAAGCATGATTACCGGATTAGGGATTAACCGGCTGAGTTCAATTGCTATGATCATAAAAGATCTGGAATTAGAGGTCTCTTTTAAAAGGATTAATTACTCAATTATTTTTCCGGACACTCAAATACAAATTAATGAAAGCGATCAGCTAAAAGAGGGATTAATAAAAAAATATTAATAAAGGACAATGAAGTTGCTGGTGTTTTGGCCAATAATCTTGGTATTAATGCAGAATCTATTGTTTCTAATGCAGATGCTAATTTTACCTTCTTGAAATTGGTTGGGAAAGAATATCTGCCAGAGCATTATCTTTTGAATCTCCAGAACATGAAAATTACATCTCTCTATTGCAAACTTTATCTTGGAATAGATGGATTAATAAGTGGAGAATACGATGGTATGCATTATTTTAGCCCTGAGTTAGACGATAAATGGATCGAGATATTTAATCCAGCCGTTAATGATAGATCCAGGGCACCAGAGAATAAGAGTATTCTTGAAGTAAAAGCAGCATTTCCGTTTAAGGCTGAAGAAGTTAAAGATTGGAAAAAAGCTAAATTGGATTCTGAAGAGCAGGTTCTAAAAAAGCTTGAACAAGTAATCCCAGGTATCAGGAGTAAAATTATAGTAAAAGATTTTGCCACACCTAAGACAATTCACAGGTATACATTGAATCATAATGGCACCGGATTTGGTTGGCAGGTAATCCCATCCCAGCATTGGAATAATAGGCTAGATAATAAAACACCGATAGATGGCTTATTTTTGACGGGCCATTGGACCAAACCCTCTACTACCATTCCGCCGGTTATTAATTCTGGTAAAATGGCTGCAAAATTGGTTTTAGAAAATCTAGATTATGGTATAATAAAAAAATAGTTTAAAAGGAGGATCTATTATGTCATGCACAATAAAGTTTCCCAGCCCATTGCTTAAATATACTAAGAGCGAAACAGAATTTGAGCTGGAGGCGACAACCATGAAAGAAGCGTTTAATAAAATGTGGGAGCAATTCCCAGAATTAAAGGATCGTTTTAGAAATCAAGATGGCAGTACTAATAATATGGTGAATGTCTATCTTAATGATAATGATATCCGTTCCCTAAAAGGTTTAGCAACCGAGGTCAAAGCCGGGGATGAAATATTTATTATCCCAATAGTCGCCGGGGGATAACTATGAAAGAGGTCAAGGATAAAGTCTATTCAGAAGTGGTTGAGGTGCAGCCGTGGGAGTTTGCAGAAAAGTCTGTACTCCCCAATGCAGTATTTAAACGTTCATATGAGATAGCACTCAAATATCTGGCCTGTTATCTCTGGCCGCTTTTAAATCGCGTAAAGGATAAAAGGGCCAACTTTGAACCGGTCAGAATGTACCTAGATTTTTCTGACAGAGAGGTGGTTTGCCCGGAACATAGTCGCCTGCTCTTTCATACCAGGATCAATACGATTTTTAACCGGCGGATGTTCAAATTTGAAACTGATATATTTTTTTCTGATTATCCCTTTGAAAAGGTTGCAAACTGCATTATCGAACTTAGAGAAACGCTAAACATAGATACCAAAGATTGGCTCGGTCATTTTACAGAAGTCGGTCAGCCGATCCAATCAGAATTTAAAAAATTTCTACAGGAAGAACCGTCCGGTTATAAAGGATTAAATGTGTGCAAGAAATTAAAATCAATAGAAGCCGGCAGCAGCTGGATCGGACCGGTTGAGACCAAGCACACTGTAATCCCTGATTACTGCGAGTTTGCCAATATGTTTGCCTTTATGTGTTTTGCCGGACCGGTAACCAGTATTGGAAAACATGCAATTTTGAAATGGTCAAAAGAAAAAGGAATAAAGCCTTATCCTGAATTTTTGCAAAAAAAAATGGGGTATCAAAATTATAAATTATCGGTAGATACTAAAAGAGCACTTTTTTTAAATGACCGCTTTGTTGTTGAAACTTATTATATGCTATCCGGCGGCAACCATTATTTAAAACACGAAATTTACTTAGAAAAACCCAGATTATTGTCTATGGTTCTGCTTGAAGAATATATTGCTTAATTAAACACCGCTCAAGGATAAATATGACGTAGTAGTCATCGGCTCCGGTTGCGATATGTCAGTTTAAATAACATACCCTGGATCATATATTGCAAAATAGCATAATACGTGATATTCCTACCTTCTGCAATGCAATCCCCAAGTCCTGGGGTTAGGGTTACGAAACCCGTACCTGCCTGCCAGCAGACAGGTCGTAGTTCGGTTAAGAAGAAGGAAAGCATAATTATTTGCGGTAAACTATTTTCCCATTTCTTAAGATGTCACTTTCAAAACTGCGTGAATCAGGATTTTTAATTTCTTCCGGAAGAAAAGCCAGTGGCTCCAAATCTACATCAACATTCTTAGCAATTTTAAATAAGAACTGCAGATTTTTTATCGGATTCTTCTTTTCAAAATCGGGGGAAACTACCGCTACATCAATATCGCTATTTTTTTTTGCATTTCCCTTCGCGTAGGATCCAAAGAGAATAATAGAATCTACCCTGATGTCATTTGAGAGGGCATTTTTATAGCTTAGTATTATCTTTTTTAAATCTTTTTTCTTTTTAGCCATTTTATAAATCCCTCGGTTTTTTGTAAAACAGATTTTGCAAGTTTAGCATTAGTTAACTCAGACAATTTCTTTTTATATCCGGCGTATCTGGTAATTATACAGAAGGGTGTTAATTCTACAAGAAAATCTCTCTGATCAATTGCAAGGTCTTGATCGATTTTAGCGACGGTTGACAACTTTGTTAAATCGTGAGATCTGGGTGGAGTTGTTTTACTTACCCGTGTAATAACTGCTTTAAGTAATTTTTCTGTCGCCTGATGGCACATGAAAGTGACATAAAGATAACGTCGAGCTTTTAGCATAGCTCTGGCAGTTTCTAAGTCATAATCAGAATGCTCTTCCCAATATCTTGTAATTTTATCCATAAATTTTAGTTTATCATTAATACTGCTTCTTTTCAATATTCCCTATGGCTAATTCCCTATGGCTAAGAATCCTAATAGATGCTAAAATTATTTCAATTGAAAAAAAATATTAATAAAGGACAATGAAGTTGCTGGTGTTTTGGCCAATAATCTTGGTATTAATGCAGAATCTATTGTTTCTAATGCAGATGCTAATTTTACCTTCTTGAAATTGGTTGGTGGTGAATATCTCCCAAATGAATACCTTGCCAACTTGCAGAACATGAAAAATACATCGTTACACTGCAAGCTTTATCTTGGGATTGATGGATTAGTGGGTGCAGAATACAACGGCATGCATTATTTTAGTCCCAAGTTGGACGATAAATGGATCGAGATATTTAATCCAGCCGTTAATGATAGATCCAGGGCGCCAGAGAATAAGAGTATTATTGGAGTAAAAGCAGCATTTCCGTTTAAGACTGAAGAAATAAAAGATTGGAAAAAAAGTAAAATTGGTTTCTGAAGAGCATGTGCTAAAAAAGGTTGAGCAGGTTATCCCATCCCAGCATTGGAATAACAGACTGGATAATAAAACACCGATAGATGGCTTATTTTTGACGGGCCATTGGACCAAACCCTCTACTACCATTCCGCCGGTTATTAATTCTGGTAAAATGGCTGCAAAATTGGTTCTTGAAAATCTAGATTATGGTATAATAAAAAAATAATTCAAAGGAGGATTTATAATGTCGTGTAAAATAAAATTTCCCAGTCCCCTGTTAAAGTACACTAAGGTAAAATCCGGGGATGAAATATTTATTATCCCGATAGTAGCCGGAGGATAACTGTGGAAGAGATAAAGGATAAAGTCTATTCAGAAGTGGTTGAGGTGTAGCCGTGGGAATTTGCAGAAAGGTCTGTACTGCCCAATACAATATTTAAACGTTCCTACGAGATGGCATTAAAATATCCTGCCTGCTATCTCTGGCCTCTCCTAAATCGTGTAAAAGATAAAAGAGCGAACTTTGAACCGGTCAGGATGTATATAGATTTTTCCGACAAAGAAGTAGTTTGCCCGGAACACAGCCGTATGCTGTTTCATACCAGGATTAATACAATATTTAACCAGCGGATGTTCAAATTTGAAACAGATATATTTTTTTCTGCTTATCCCTTTGAACAGGTTGCAAATTGCATTATCGAGCTTAGAGAGACCTTAAACATAGATACCAGGGACTGGCTCGGTTATTTTACCGAAGTTGGCAAACCGATCCAATCAGAATTTAAAAATTTTCTACAGGAAGAGCCGCCCGGTTATAAAGGATTAAATGTAACCAAGAAATTAAAATCAATAGAGTCTGGCAGCAACTGGATAGGTCCGGTAGAGACCAGGCATACCGTTATTCCAGATTATTGCGAATTTGCAAATATGTTTGCCTTTATGTGTTTTGCCGGACCGGTAACAAGTATTGGCAAACATGCCATCCTAAGATGGTTAAAGGAAAAAGGAACCAGGCCTTATCCTGACTTTTTAGAAAAGAAACTCGGCTATCAAAATTACAAATTATGGGTGGATACCAAACGAGCCCTTTATTTAAACGACCGCTTCTCAGTTGAGACCTCTTATATGCAATCCGGTGGCAATCATTATTTAAAACACGAAATACACCTGGAAAAACCAAGATTGCTCTCTATGATACTTTTGGAAGAATATCTTTCTTGATCGTAATCGGCTCCGGCATCGGCGGCCTGGATTGATGGGCAGTTAACCTACTGGCGAAGAAAAAATTGACATTTAAAGTAAACAATGTAAAATAGATAAAGACTATATATGCTTTACATAATTTACAATTTAGACAATGAAAAATCCGTTTAATCCAAGATACCCGGTAGATCCAAAATATTTTGTAGGTCGTAAAGCAGTACTAAACGGATTGGAACGCGACTTTAGATTTTCTTTTGAGGCCGATCCTCCAAAACCCGAAAATGTAGCCTTAGTGGGTGAGTGGGGTATAGGCAAGACATCTGCGTTAAATAAGTTTTATGAAATCATTAATCAGCACAAAGGGGTACTGCCAATTTTTGTAAGTCTGACAACTTATAAGGATTTTTCTTATTTTGTTAAAGATTTCATTAATCAGGTTTATAGGGCAATAAGTGAATCGAAATCGGTTTCTACAAAAACTAAAGAAGATATCTTTTCCTGGAAAATTAAATCATTAAAACTAGGGCCGATATCTGCAGAAAAAGAGATTAAAGAATTTACCGGGCTATCTGCTTCGGAACAGCTTAGGGCCTGCCTACTTGATCTTTGGAAAGAATATATAGACGGAAAATTTAAACTGGTTATTTTGATGTTGGATGATTTTCATCATGTAGTTAAGATTGCAAGAGAAAGCCTGTATGATTTAAGGGCAATTTTTCAGGGGCTTCCGAGATATGCTTGTAATTATCAACTTCTGATCACCGGATCACCTGACATGTTTGGAGAAATAAGAAATTTAGCAGAACCCCTGGTAAGATTTTTTGAAAAATATGAGCTAACTCCTTTTTCTTATAAAGAAACCCAAGATGAAATTAAAAAGCCAATAAAACAAGCAAGCATCCCGATAAGTATCAATCAGGATGTAATAGACAAAATATACAAATTGAGTATGGGGCATCCATTTTTTATTGCTTTTATAATGAGAGATTTAATTGAGCTCAAAAAGAGAGGGAAAATTGATGCTGTTTATTTTGATAAGAAATATTCTTCTATCTTTAATCATTTACGAAAAGACAAATTTGAAAAAGACCTGGATTCAGCAAGCGAAAATGAAAGAAAAATACTGTTCAATATTGCTAAATTGAATAGCGAAGAAATCAGGCCTAATGATATCAAGGCAAATGTAAAGAATGTAAGGATGTATTTAAGTTCACTGGTAACCAAAAATCTTATCTCAAAACTTGGCAGAGGAAGATACAAACTCTATCATCCTTTATTTGGGGAATATTTGAGAAATATATAATAAGTTGAGTAATTGTTAATTAAAGGAAAGCATGTTTAAAGGAATAAGCCCAAACCAGTTAAAGGATAAATACGATGTAATCGTAATCGGCTCCGGCTTGGGAGGATTGGTTTGCGCTAATTATCTGGCTAAAGCCGGGAAGTCAGTTTTGGTCATTGAACAACATTTAAAACCGGGAGGCTATTGTACTTCTTTTAAAAGGAAAGACTATACTTTTGATGCTGCAGTTAGATTGATTGGAAGTTGCGGTAATTATGAGTTAATTGGTTTGGCCCTGCGGGGAATAGATGTAAATATCAATTTTATCAAGAGAAATCCGCTTCCGCTCTTTTTTGAACAGGAAAAAATAGAGATACCATTTGAGATGGAAAAATTAAAGGATCAATTAAAACCTATTGCTCAGGATGATAATCTGGATAAGATTTTTTTGGATTTAAAAAAATCCTGGAGGCAAATCCAAAAGAATAACCCGGCAGATTCTGGATTTGTCAGATTATCAGGAATCAGTTTTAAGGAATATATTAGCGGCATTGTCAAATCAGGCAGATTGGCAGATGTTTTTTCTTCTTATTCACCAATTATCGGGGGAGATGCCAGTTTGCTCTCAGCCCAGGCTGTGCTTGGATTAGTCGGCAGCTATCTGCTTGACGGCACCTATCAAATTGCAGGCGGTGCCCAGAATCTGTCAGATCTTTTAACTGAATCTTTGCAAAATAAAGGCGGATCTATTATATTTTCTAGCCTGGTAAATAAAATTGCAATTTCTGAAGGTGCTGTTTCTGGTATTGAAATTGGCAAAAAGAGAGTTGGTTGTTCTAATGTTGTCTCTGGAGTAGATGCTCTGCAAACATTTTTTTCAATGTTAGGGAAACAGTATCTTGATCAGGAATTCATCGACAGGATTAAAAGCATGAAAACCGGCAGAGATATATTTACAATGTATCTGGGAATAAAAAACTCGAAGATAATAGAGGATTTTGAGGGTTATTATTTTTCTAATTGGAATATAGCTGAACAAGATAAGTTTATTATGACTCTAGAGGTCCCCTCAAAATTAGACAGATCGATCTGTCAAGGAAATGATAGTATAGCGATTGTTAGTTGTTATATACCAAAGAATCTTGATAAAATAAAAGACTGGAAAAAGAAAGGAGAAGAAATAAAAAATAAGCTATTATTACGTTTGGAGAAAATGATCCCAGAAATAAGGGAACAGGTAGAAGTTATTGAATACGCAACTCCAGAAACTTATTACAAATATACTTTAAATCACAATGGGAGCGCCTTTGGGTGGGATCATATTCCAGGCCAAACTGGGCCTGATCGATTAGCAAATCAAACGCCGATCAAAGGACTATATCTAACCGGACATTGGACACAACCCGGGGGTGGTTCGATGAATGCGATCTTGTCTGGAAGGATGACATCAAGCATGATATTAAAATGTTTAAAGGAATAAGCCAAAACCAGCTCAAGCCCAAATACGACATAGTCGTCATCGGCTCCGGAATTGGAGGATTAACCTGTGCCAATTATTTGGCAAAAGCAGGTCTATCTGTACTGGTAGTGGAGCGCCATTTTCAGCCAGGTGGCTATTGTACCTCTTTTAAGAGGAAAGGTTATACCTTTAGTGTATGCAATAATTTGATCCCTGCCTGCGGATCAAAAGAATTTATCGGATATAACCTAAAAATGCTTGACGCACAGGTAGAATTTGTTGCACTTGAATCATTAACACTCAACTATCAGGATTTTAATCTTCGGCTAATGCTGAATGAAGATAATTTTAAACAAATTTTATCTGAAAAATTTCCTGAGGAATCAAAAAATATAGCAAGGTTCATAAAGGATATAGGCAGGATCTACCGGCATTTTATCAAATTTAAAACCGGTGATCAGTTAATTAATCAAACAGCTGCAACAACTTATATTGATTTTCTAAATGGGTATTTTAAAAATCAACAATTAAAAGATGTACTTTCTTTTATTTTTATTGATGTTGGTGATTATCCAAATGCCGCATCTGCTCTGCCAATGTCGATTGTGTTGTTTAACTTTATAAATGGACTATATAGTGTCATCGGAGGTGTTCAAAACTTTTCTGATCGTCTTTGTGAATCTTTGATGAATAAAGGAGGTCAAGTTTTATTATCAAAAGAGGTAAAAGAAATTATTATAGATAACAATCAAGTCAGGGGAGTAAAGTTGTCTAATGACAGCATTATAGAAGCTTCTACTGTTGTTTCTAATGCAGATGCTGTTCAAACTTTTACAAAACTGATAAATAAAAATAGTCCATTATTAGAGCAGTATATAAACAAATTGAAAAAAAATAATGTCTGTTTGCCAGGTTATCAACTCTTCTTAGGTGTTAATCGTGATGATTTTGATGATGGATATTATTTCTATGATAAAAATGACATTAAAAAGATGTTCTTATTACTTTCAGGGACAAAAGTTGATAAAACTTTGGCTCCTCCTGGCAAAGGCACACTTGCTCTTACTATGCCAACACCAGAAGTCGATTATGATAGAATAACTGATTGGAAAAACTGTAAGGAACAGCTAGATGAAAAAGCATTTGCGTTGCTAGAAAAATATTACCCTAAGATTAGAAATGCTGTTGAAGTTAAAGAATCCGCCACACCTGGCAGCTACTATCGTTATACATTAAATCATAACGGGAGCGTTTTTGGCTGGGCCCATACTCCTGACCAGGTATGGATGAGTCGATTAGACAACAAAACACCAATCAGCGGGCTTTTTTTGGTTGGGCATTGGACCAGGCCCGGCGGGGGCATTCGTCCGGTTTTTAGTTCAGGGATGATTGTCTCAAAAATGGTTTTAGAAGGATTCAAAAAGGATGTTTAAAGGGATAGATATAAATCAACTTAAGCCTGAATATGATTGTATTATTATTGGTGCTGGCATCGGCGGCCTGGTTTGTGCTAACTATCTGGCTAAAGCCGGAATGTCGGTTCTGGTGGTTGAACGCGGTAACCAGCCAGGCGGATATTGCGTATCTTTTGTAAGAAACGGATATAATTTTGATCCGGCGGTCCATTTAGTCGCTTCATGCGGTAGATATGAGCAAACCGGGTTTATATTGCGCGAAATTAACTCCAAAGCTGTTTTCAAAAAAAGCATGCCAATGCCTATTTGCTTTCCGGGAATGCGGATAAAGATTTTTGGGCCAATTGATGAATTCAAAGACGACCTGAAAAGCAAATTTAACCAATATGCCGGACAGATAGACCAATTTTTTGGTGATGTCATAAAAATATACCGTTGCACTCTTCACGGCAGAAAAAATACAGATCATCCTGCTATTATTGATGCCCTTCAAATAACATACTCAGAATTTTTGGATCTCTATTTTAATAATGCAGAACTAAAAGAGGCCGTATCTTTTCTCTGGGGATTTCTAGGATCCCCTCCAAACAGGATCTCTGCCCTGGCAATGATTTATGCATTGGGCACTTATATGATAGAAGGGACCTATAGAATCATGGGGGGGGGCACAGGCTTTGGCTGATGATTTATGTGAGAGGCTGGTTGAAAAGGGGGGTACTGTTCTTTTATCTAAAGAAGTAAAAAGAATCAATGTTAAAAACAAAAAGATCGAAAGTGTTTTTCTGGATGATAAAACAGTAATTGCATCAGACTTTATTGTATCTAATGCAGATTCTTATTTAACCTTTATGACGCTTATCGGCCCAGAACATTTATCCGGTGAGCTTGTTAATAATTTGCAATCGATGGAAATAAGCCAACCTTCATTTTCATTGTATTTGGGAGTAAATTATCAAAATCTCCAGGATTATGAAGGTTGTTATTTTTTCGAGAACAATGTAAATAAAGGCATTGCAGTTACCATCAGCACAAAATATGATCAAACCCTTGCCCCGGCAGGAAAGAATTGCCTGGTGGTTTCAACTTCTTTCCCTTATGAATTTGATAAAGTTAAAGATTGGGCTCAATGTAAAAATGAGCTTGAGCTTACAACACTTTCACGGCTTGAACAAGTTATTCCAGGCATAAAAAATAGTATCGAGGTTAAAGAATCTGCAACTCCAATGACTTATTATCGCTATACATTAAATAAAATGGGGAGTTCTTTCGGCTGGTCATCAATTCCTTCCCAATTTTGGACCAGGAGGTTTTCGAATAAAACACCTGTTAAGGGATTGTACCTTGCCGGTCATTGGACTCAGCCGGGATCAGGTATCTCTTCGGTAGTTGCTTCGGGTCGAATAGCTGCAAATTTATTGCTATCAGAAAATAAAGAAAAATGAAGCTCTTTACTCAAATACAAATAGGCCAGCTTAAAATAAAAAACCGAATCGTAATGCCGGGATTTAATTTGAGCTGGTCAGAAGACGGCCTGATAAATAACCGGCTAATTGATTTCTATACCGCCAGGGCAAAAGGGGGAGTGGGATTGATCACAATCGGTGGTGCTTACCCCTCAAAAAATAGTGTTATGGTTCCAAATATGATCTACGCCTATGATGATACAGCAATTCCTGGATTTAAAAAAATAAACCAGGCTTTACATAAATATTCTGCCAGAACATCCCTGCAACTGCTGCATGTCGGCCGCTATGCCCATCCGTTTATGAATTCAGGAAGAGTTCCGGTTTCTCCTTCTTCGTTAGAATCAAAATTATGGCCAAAAGTCATTCCAAAAACTCTTTCAGTAGACGAAATAAAAGAGCTGGTTAACGATTACCAAAAAGCAGCTCACCGTGCCAAAGAGGGGGGCTTTGATGCTGTTGATATTAATGCCTGTATGGGTTATCTGGTCAGCCAGTTTATCTCCCCTGCAGTTAACAACCGCACCGACGCTTATGGAGGTAATTTTGAAAACCGTCTAAGGTTTGCTTATGAAATAATTGAGGGTATAAAAAAAAAAAACGGCCGTGATTTTCCTTTAATATTCAGGATAGCTGGCAAAGATGGAGTCACAGGAGGGTATCATCTTGATGATTACATCAAAATTGCTCAACGCTTTGAGGAGAAAGGGGTAGATGCCTTAATGCTCTCTCCCTTCTGGCACGAATCAGAAATCAATGGAATTGTTGCTTCGGTTCCAGAGGGGAGCTATACCTATCTCTCTTCTGAAATAAAAAAGAATGTAAAAATTCCAGTTATTACCGGGCAGAGATTACGAGATATAAAAAAAATTGAGGATCTATTGGCATCAGAAACAGCTGATCTGGTCTTTTGGGGGAGGCCGCTGGTAGCTGACCCAGAACTTCCAAACAAGATCAGGGAAGGTCGGGAAGATGAAATTATACCCTGTGTCTCTTGTAATGCCTGTTTTGATGCTCTTGCCGAACAAAAAACTTTATCCTGCATGATAAATCCATTATCCGGACATGAAGGAAAGATAAAGATTACAAAAACGGAAGAAGCAAAAATAGTGGTTGTGGTTGGAGGTGGTCCTGCAGGAATAAAAGCAGCACTTACTGCCTCTGAGCGGGGGCATCAGGTAACAATTTATGAGGAAAAACCAGAGATTGGAGGATACCTCAGGTTATGCTGTGTTCCAGATGAAAGGGATGAGCTTAAAAAAGACCTGATCTATTTTAAGAATCAATTGATAAAAAAGAAAATAAAGGTTGTCACTGGAGAAAAGCTGGACCAAAAAAAACTATTGGAGCTGAATCCTGACACAGCAATTATTGCCACCGGCTCCAATCCGGTAAAACCAGAGATCCCGGGGATAGAGCAAAAGCAGGTAATTATGGCAGAAGAATTTTTGGACAAAAAGCCAATTCCCGGAAAAAATGTAGTTATTATCGGCGGGGGATTGGTCGGCTGCGAAACCGCTTTAACCATTGCAAGGCAGGGAGCTATGTCTCCGGAATCTGCTATTTTTCTACTGCAACACGGTATTATAAACGCCGAACAGGTCAAAAAATATACACTCAAAGGAAATCGCCAGGTAACAATAATAGAAATGAAGCATAAGATCGGAAGGGGCTTTGGCAGCTCTAATAAAAAGATGATATTAAAAGAGATTGAGCAGAGTGGGATTCAGGTTTTAACCAATTCTCAGGTAATAGAAATAAATGAAGATCGTATTCTTGTAGCAACAGGAAAAGAAAAAAAAGAGACTGTCATTCCGGCTGATACAGTGGTAGTAGCAGTCGGGTACCGGTGCAATAAATCAGGATTTGAAGGGCTGGAAGGGGAGATAAAAGAGGTTTATTATATCGGCGACGCAGTTAAACCGAGAAAGCTAAAAGAAGCCATCAAAGAAGGATTTGAGGTGGGTTTAAAAATATAATTCAGTATATTAGCAATATTGACAAATCATACAGCTATATGATAATATACACGGTATATTAGCAATTTATGTTTAAACGTTGTTTAGCAGATAAATTACCCACTGAAAACTATTTTCTATTTGGACCCCGTCAGGTCGGAAAAAGTACTATGCTTGGGAAATTAGAAACTATTTTTAAAGTAGATTTACTCGATCCTGAGGAACAGCTCAGGTATTCAAAGGATCCATCCTTATTAAGCCAAAAACTGGATGCCAAATCAAACCAGGGGATAGTCCTGATTGATGAAGTGCAGCGGGTCCCAAAACTATTGGATGTTGTACATAAAATAATTGAGACAAAACCAAAACTGAAATTTGCCCTATCCGGATCAAGCGCCCGTAAACTGCGGCATGGAGCTTCTAATCTATTAGGAGGAAGGGCTTTGTATTATACCCTGCATCCATTAACTGCAGAAGAATTAGGCGGTAATTTTAACCTGCAAACAGTTCTTAATTATGGTTCCTTACCAAAAATCTGGACCTTGCTGCTTAACCATCAGGATGAACTGGCCCAGGACTTTTTGCGTTCATATGTAGTTACTTACCTTAGAGAAGAGATAAAAGCCGAAGCTCTGGTCAGGAACCTTCAGGGATTTCAAAACTTTTTGGATATTGCCGCAGCAAACTTCAGTGAACAGGTTAATTTTTCTGAAGTAGCACGGCAGTGTGCAATTGCTTATACGACCGTACGCGAATACTATTCGATTCTTGAGGATACTCTGATTGGTTTTATTTTACCGCCATACTTAAGAAGTGTCCGCAAGCGCATGAGCCATGCTCCAAAATTTTACTTTTTTGATAATGGTGTAGTCCGTGCAATTCTGGGAGGGCTAAAAGTCAAAACATCTCCACTGGAATCGGGGCGTTTATTTGAACAGTGGATTATTCAGGAAGTCATACGTCTTAATGCATATTATAAGCAGGATTTCAAATTATCTTTCTGGCGAACCAGTCACGGAGCTGAGGTTGACCTGGTTGTTGAACGTGGGGACAAGATACTGTGTGCGGTTGAATGTAAATATAAAAAAAGCATTGCCCGGGCAGACCTTTCGGGTATCCAGGCATTTAAAGAATTACATCCAGAAGTATCAACCTATGTAGTTGCACCAATTATTGATTCTTTAAAGATCGATCAAACCCTGGTCGTTTCCCCCGAAACATTTTCTCAAATTTTAAAAAAAATATAATTCAGTATATTAGCAATATAGATAATATGATGAATTCTGTATTAATGTCTAATTCCTAATGTCGAATGACTAATTAGGGTCCACTGAAAAACAAAGA
>JBHPMS010000017.1:0-16421 GCA_042563095.1 Candidatus Margulisiibacteriota bacterium | reverse complement strand
TCTTTGTTTTTCAGTGGACCCTAGTTATCTTTAACTAGCCCAGCAAATCTCACAGAAAGTTAAGTAGGAGGTTTTAAAGGTGCGAGGAACCGAGAATTTATTCTCAGGTTCCGAGCCTTATTTATCTGCCCATCCTACAAATAATGCTGCAAAAAATAACATTGCCCCCAAAAAAGAGAAAGGAAATAGTATTGCCACAACAATTAAATACATTTTATGTTTAAGTATATTTAGTCTTTTAATTGTTTTATATGTTAAGGAAATATAGGATAAAATTACCATTAATATATAAAATAAAAAATAATAATATTACCAAATATAAGAACAATAGCGTATTTTTGATATTCTTTTTTACTTAGCCGTTCTGTAGTTGAAAAAAGGTTCTTTATTATTTTATTCATTCTTTAGCAGCATATCATGCGCATATTTTATACGCAAGTTACAAAAATGAACTGAAATAGTAGCATTATATAACCGGAATATTAGTTCAATTTAAAAATCCCTAACCAAAAAATTAACCAGAAGCTCTTTTTCCAATCTTTTCACCGCCTGCCTTTTAATCTGAGAAATCTTTTAAAGGCTGCGGCAAAAGCTAAGGTGTAAACTGGTTTGCATACATATTTCTACGAGTGGTGGGTAAAGAAAGTAGCAGTGCTTTGTCATTTGCGATATAATTAGTTATGAATTCAAATCAAAATCAAAAAAATCAAAGATATATTATTTATTGTGACGAAAGCGGAGAGAGTAGCTTCTCTGAATCATCCAGCTATAATCATTTCACTATATGCACTCTTTCTATTCCAACTGATAAAATAAAAAAAGTTAAAAATACAATAAAAAGAAAAAAAGCAAAATTGTATAAATTAGGCTGGCCCAGAAATTTAGAAATCAAAGCATCAATATTACATGGTCTTCAAAAAAACAAAAGTATTCCAAATTCTGTTAAGAAATCTTTAAATGGCGATAGTTTTATTAATGAAGTTCTGTTAAGTCTTAAAAGAGCCTGTTCTCCTCGTATAGATTATATTGTTATTAAAAAGTCTGGAATAAAAGATGAGAAGTTTAAGGCAGCCCCCTATGGTATTGCCTATAATTTCTTTGCTGGTAAAATTATTATCCCCTTAATCCTTGAGCTTAAAAACTGCCATTTTATAATAGACCAGAGAAATAAAGAAATGCATGCTCAAAAACACTTTGATGGCTATATTGAAACAGAAGTAAGAGGTAAGGCTTTTGAAAACAATGTACCTGTTAATTTAGCCATACAACATTCTGATTCAAGAATAGCTGGCTTAAAAGCTGTTGATTTCTTCTGCTGGAGTATATTCAGAAAATTTGAAAGTAATGATTCAAGATTTTATGAGACATTTGAAGATTTAATTTGTCAAAAAGAAAGATGGTATTGCTAATAAAAAAGGAGCGTTGCGTTTTAAGAAGGCTGCGAAACACGCAGCTTATGTCCATATTGAGCATTTCTTAAACGACTTACGTCGCTCCATGATCATTATTGAATATTTTAATTGATTTGTCAAGTGCTAGGATTATTTCATCAGAAATAGTTCTACGCACGGTGGGGTAAGGGGTGGATCAGGCTACCGGGCACAAATTTGGGATATAAACGTGCTCATTTAGGTGTTGAAATACGGTTCTAACGTTGTCCACGGTGGCCCGTTTGATGAAGCAGGTTAGGTTTGTGTGAAACATGCTCCATAATTAATTAAAAAAGAGTAGATTTTGCCTTGCCAGATCAGGATTTGAAACCGCTATTAAACCATGTTAAAAAAAGATAAGATTCAAGGCTAATCAATTAAGATTGTTTGAGACTTAATTAATCCCAATGCTTCTGCATTATAAAAAGTGTCACTCGGTAGTTTTATCTTATACTCAGCAACAAATATTCTATCTGCAAGATGTGACCAACTCAATTGTCTCGGCACTGTCGAGACAATCGGATAGGTTTCATTAATTATTATTGCAGTTTAGAGAACAAGTTTGATACTGTGAATGCTTAGCACAGGATTTCTAATCTAGTTTTTTAAGATAGTTTTCTAATTCAGTGACAATTAATTTTGAATCATCAAGACATTTATGAGCTTCCTCTTCGCTTATCTTTTTCTCATATTCGTAATCACCAATCTCTCGATTCTTCCAGAGATTTTTTATCTTTAATGCAAATTCCTTAGGAAAGAATCCCTCTTTAATAAAGTATCTTGAGAATCCACCAATTACTCCAGAATGCTTCGAAAAAGTCAACTCTTTTGTTAAAAGGACAGCTTGAAGAGCATGAAATACAGCATAATAGGCCCGAGAAGCTGCAGCAGAAAATCTACCCTGATCGAATAGAATCACCGCATCCTCTAATGTTTCATCGGTCTTTTTTAATATCGATTCAATCTGATTCCTCTGGCCTGCATTCATTTTAAATATATTCCCTCTTTTTTAGCATTCATGATAAACGGTTCATATTTTCTCTTTTCAAATTGTTCCAGAGTTATTGCGAAAGAAGAAAAAAGAATAAAGTCATCAAGCAGAATGGAGTTCTCAATATCACTTACGATTTTCTCATCTTCTAGAGAATATTTTTCGAATAATAATATACAATCATAATCTGATTCAGCAGATCCCTCTCCCCTGGCACGGGAACCAAAAAGCAAGATATTTTTCAGTCTATCTTTAAAATGGCTTCTTAACTCGGAAATATATTTGTACAGTATCTTATCTTTTTCAACATTCATAAAATTTTACTCAATTATAGCATACATTTAGACAAAGCAAAATCCTCATGATTTTTAACAGGAATAGTTCTACGCACGGCGGGGTAATGGTGCTGAAATACAGTTCTAACGTTGTCCACGGCGGCCCGATCCGCCGTAGGCGGATCCCTTTATTCTTAATCCTTATCCTTTATATCTTCCGTCAACCAGTTAACTATTATCTGCCAAAGGTTGTCCCGTTTATCAACCAGTCTTTTTATCCGTGTGCCCGAAACCGCAAAAGTCTGAGTTTTATTTTCTCTGCCTCGAATTAAACGAAACGAAACCACCCCAACCACCTCCCCTCTTTTATTAACCAACGGAGAACCAGATGCTCCCGGATTAATTGGATTGCTGATCTCGATTACTTCTCCACCAAACTCGGGAACTTTGCCGACAAAAAGGACTACTCCTCTTTTTATATATGGCCGAATTGATTTTGCTTTTTCAACCAGATAAATCTCGTCCCCTTTTTTAGGCAGTTCGGTATTAATTTTAAGTGGAATAATTTTTCGGGGGGCTGCCGTAGTTAAACAGAGCAATAAAAGAACTTTGGAAACCTGAGAATGAACTTCTCGGTTTCCAAAAAGCATGAAACCGCGACGTTTCTTGCCCGCCGAAGCTCGAAGAGCGAAGGAGGGAGTCGCAGGTTTGTTATTCTTTTTCATAAGAAGAAACTGGTGGAGCTGACGGGAGTCGAACCCGTGTTCAGGATGCACGATTAACCGGTCTCTACGAGTGTAGCTTCAATTTGTTTATTCGCTTTAAGGTTGACCCGAAGCGGGGTCTTCTTAAAACTAGCCCACAAATTAGTTTCGCCAATTGTTCTGCGAGCGGAATATTGGCTAGCCAGTATTATTACACTCTTATCCGCTGCTACCGGCAACAACGGCGAATGAGGCTAGCTGTTAAACAGTAGCCATTGCAAAGTCTTCGGCACGAGTGTAGCCAATCATTTTCATGACAGCTTGAGCACCCATAGCTTTGGTCTTTGCGATGAAGTCATTACTAACTGCATCTATTATTTTGCCACCATGTTTAACGAGGTTATAGATGACGTCCTCGACTCGCAACCAGTTGACCGAACCACCCTGTCAATACCCTTACAGCCCCAAACTCATCCCGACAAAGTCGGGATTCAAATTAACAATTAATAATTAACAATTAAAAACGTGGTATTTATTATACATTAATGCCGCAGGCATACATTGTTTTTAATTTTCTAATTTTTAATTGTTAATTAATCAGTTGATTTCTTTCTTTATAAGACTAACAAACTCATTGATCTGCTCTTCACTAAGTTCGGATTCCAAAAGTTTTCCAAATTCTTCCCACGCTTGCGCTTCTTCCATCAATTCTTTGTTCGACTTGATTGCAGTAATTTCATCTTCGATCAGTTTTTGGAGCTTACGGTTCGCTTCTTCCATTGCAGATTGCGGATTGGTGATCCCGGTCTCTTCAATTACTTTTTGGATAATTTCCTGGAAAGATAATTCCTTTTTCTTAGCCTCTTTAGCTGCAATTGACATCGCAACAGCTATAGCGTGCGCATCTAACTGCGGGCCCCTGCCGATCTGAGCCCCTTTCCCTGCCGGCTGCCGACCGACTTTTGCCCCTTCGCCTTCGCCTCTGCCTTTGCCTGGCTTTGGCGGAGGGACGGGTACATGCCCGTGAGAAATTCCTCTTACCATCTTATGCTACCCCTATCTCTTTTAACGCTTCGTGAGTTAGGATTCCCCCGAGCCGCTTCATCTTAGTTTCTTCTACATTATTGAGTGGTTTCCCTTTTAATTCCACCATCTCTTTACGCAGCTCAGCCATAGCAGCTTTGTAGACATCTGCTCCGGAATATTTTTTTTCACTTCCAGTTTTATTTACTTTACCCATCATTTATTTCTTTCCCTTAATGCTCTGTCAATATCCCTTTTTATATTCTTTTTCTTCAACATTTCTCGTTTTTCGTAAAGTCTTTTTGATTTTCCGATTCCGATTTCTACTTTTACCCAATTCCCGTCTAAGAATAATTTTAGAGGTATTGCAACCATCCCTCTTTCATTTATTCGCCCTATTATTTTTTTTATTTCACCCTTTTTTAAAAGGAGTTTCCTTTTCCGGTCCGGGCTCTGGTGCTCTGATATTCTGGTGCTCTGATATTCTGACACGTGCATATTATATAACCAAAACTCGCCATTATCAACCCTGCAGAATGCATCTTTGAAGTTAGCACGCCCTAAGCGGATCGATTTTACTTCTGATCCTGCTAAGACCAGGCCAGCTGTGTAGGTTTGTTGAAAAGTGTAGTCATGCCAGGCCCGGCGGTTTTTTATTAGTTCTTTGTAGTATTTTTTCATATCAACCTGCCGGTCATGTAATAAATTTAAAATAGTTTATTGGTGTTATCAGCGAAAACTTTGCATCAGGGTATGCCCCGATCCATTCCCCGGGAACTGCACTTTTTTTGTTTTCAGACCATTTACATTCGAATCCAAACAGGTTTCCGTCCCTCTCTTCAACCAGGTCAATTTCTTGCTGGCTGTAAGTCCGCCAGAAATACCAGGAGCCGTAGATTTCCTGGTATGAACGTTTCTTCAGGCGTTCCATTATAATAAAATTTTCCCATAACTGGCCGATATCATTCCGCTGATCTAACTTATTAAATTGTGAAATTATGCTGTTTCTGATTCCATTATCAATAAAATAATATTTATATTTGCTTTTAACTTCATCGCGCAGATTTCTGCTAAATCCACCACAGCGGACAATCACAAACGCTTTTTCCAATAGGTCAAGATAACGACCAACCGTTTTTACGTCCAAACTCAGTTGTCCGGCCAGCTCATTTAAAGAAACCTGAGAACCAGCCTGGAAGGCCAGTAATTTTAAAAGATCAAGCAATACCCTCGGACCTTTAACTCTTTCTAAAGCCAGAATGTCTTTTAAAAGATATGAATTTAATATCTCTTGCAGCAATGCAATTTTTTCTTTTTTAGTTCCTGCCATGATTATTTCTGGATAAGAACCAAAAACCAGAAATTCTTCAAGCCTTTGTTTTAATTCATATTGATTATATTTTAAAAATAATTCCTGCTGAGCAACCGGAAAAAGCGTGAGTGTGCGTTTGCGGCCAGTTAAAGGTTCGCCAATCTGGTGTGAAAGGTCAAAAGAAGATGACCCGGTTGCAATAATCCTTATTCCAGGAACCTGGTCAACAATAATCTTAAGCCCCATCCCGACATCAGGAATCATCTGGGCTTCGTCAATTGCAATTAGCTGGTATCCTTCTACATATTCTAAGATCCGGGAGAAGTCCTGTGACCCGAGCAGGTCTTGAGTTTGAATATTATCGCCAGAGTCCAGTTTGTATTTATATTTGGTTTGAGACAGGTAATTTTTAAGCAGTGTTGTTTTACCAACATTCCGTGGGCCATAGATCACCAATACTTTATTAGGTTTTAAATACTGGTCTAAATTATCATAATAACGTTTAAGCATCTGTAAACAGCGTATCACATATCCATATATTTGTCAAAATATATGGATTATCAATCCATATATTTAATCATGAAGCGCCCGGCGGTTTATTATTAGTTCTTTGTAGTATTTTGGGGGGCATGGGGTAATTATATAATGGGGAGGCCATGAATACAATGCAAGGCTTTTTGAATTTACCTAACGAATATTTACAATAACATCCCCTGATCTGGTGGCGGGCTTGTTAATTTCTACTTTCATATATTTTAAAATAGATATAAACCTATCCAAAGAATCGGCCTTAATTTTACCTTTTGATGTTTTTACTATTTTATTGAAAGCTTTTCTATAATCTAAAGTCGCCTTAACATCCTTAATTACTAATTTTCTACTGCCGGTAGATGCAAACACCTGGACTCTAAAACTAAACATATTCGAAGGAATCTTAATTCGCCCCAAATAATAAGCAGATTTAAATCGATTTATTTTTTCAGCCACCGCAGCAATGATACTATCTATGAAACCATCGGCTCTGTTTGCCAGCCTTGCCTTCGTCAACCTTTCTTTGTTTTTCTTCCCATTGGTCTTTTTGGTAGTTTTCAAGCTTCCATTTTCTGCCCTTTCGGTTTGTTTGATGGTTTCACGATATGATTCGATCTTTGTCTTGAGGTTAGAATTGCTTATTGCATCCTTTTTCGCCGGACTTTTTTTATAATCATAATAAATTGCTTCCAGTTGTTTAATCTGCTCTTCAACTCTATCAGAATAATACTTCAAATCCATAAAACTTATTCTGCTAGAAAGTGAATGTTTTAATCCTCCGGATTTCTGCACCAGTTGGGTTAACTTTGTAGCTAAATCATCCCTTTTTACCTTAGCTTTAAGCCTTGTGGCGATTCTGACTAATTTATCAATTTTCACTATTATCTCTGCTTCCTTTTTTTTCACTTCAACATACCTTTTAGCAATTTTAATAAGCCTTTTCAATTCTGCCATAAGCCTGGTTTCAATATCTTTTTCTTTTAAAGTTCCAACTTTAGATTTTAGCTTATTAAGCCGCGCGATCATGCTCTTAAGGTCTTTTTCCGATTCAATATCTTTTACTAATGTCTTTAACTTTGCGGCTTTTACAACAGCCCGGTCAATCTGCTGTACAAGCTTAGCCTTACTAGGGGCAAGTGCCAGCGCTAAACCGACGATCGGAATATAATAATTTTGATTAACAAAAATACTCATAATTCACCTGATAAAAAAAGAGCGAGGTAACCTGAATTACCCCGCTCCATTAGAAACATTTTTTTAGTTCAATCCAATCGTCCCCAAACCGTAGGCTGGAACTGCAGCCTTAATAGTCGGTTTGGTGATCTCAAACTGGAACCCTTTGTCCCAGCTCAATAAGCTGTCAATCATGCTGGCTGCTAATGATGTGCCTGATAACATCTTAACTGACTCAGCTCTGGTCACTGCCTCTTTCGGCCCGAGTGATTCAGTAGAAACCCAGCTTAACATCCCGGCTTCTTCGGCTGCGTTGACGTAACCGGCTGACCAGTGGTTTGATTTAACATCACGGAAAGCGGTTTTACCAAATTTCTTGGCTAATCCGTCAAAGCGGGCCAAAACAGTAATTGCCTCAGCTTTGTTGATCCGGTTATTCGGCCTGAATTTTCCATCCGGATAACCTTTGACCAATCCGGTCCGCATAGCGATTTCGACATACCCGGCTGCCCAATGTTTAGATGAAACATCTTTAAACACTTTGATCGGGTGGCCCGGTAATTTGTACCCTTTGGCACGGACCAGAAGAGTGGCTAATTCGGCACGGGTTAAGCTGCGGTCCGGACGGAAGGTGCTGTCAGGATAACCCTGCACCAGCCCGACGGTTCCGGTATGTTCGATCGGCGCTTTCGCCCAGTAACCCTGGTTAACGTCGTTAAAACTGACTAATCTCAAGATCCTGCGGTCTTCGGTTAACTTTCTCCCCTTCTCGTCTGACGCTTCAAAGTGGAGCAGTTTTTTACCAAGTTGGCTGACCGGAACTGATGCGGTAAAAGTACCGTCATTGGCAATTGCAGCAGTTGTATCGTTAACCACCACCGTAATCCCTTTGGTCGATTTACCTTTCAGTGTTCCTGTTACAGCAACACTGTCAGTGTAAACAATCGATTTATCAGTTGGAGAAAGAATTGCCATTTCAAGGTCAAGTTCTTTTGGCTCTGGTGCTCCAACATAACCTACTGAAAAGAAATAAGATGTATCATCTGTAACTGAGCTATACGGATGGTAGGCAAAGTCAAATGAAACTCCCTGGACCCTTAAGCCTACTCCTGCAGTAATATTGGTTGCGGTCCCTTCCGGAGCTGGATCCTGGTCCATTCCGGCCCTAAGCGCTAACATCGGAGTTAAGAATAATTCTGCACCAAGGTGCAAAGTATCGGAAGATCCTGAATTAAGATCATAATCTGCTGCCAGGTTTAGTTTGCGTTTTTCACCAATTAATGTGCTAAAAGCAACTCCGGCCTTTATGGTTGCCGGTATTTCGTTCGAAATCCCATGGCCGGATTCAATTCCACCATTAAACACATTCTGCGCCACCGCACCAACATTTACGTTTTCGTTTACTGAATATAACATACCGGCATCCAGTCCAAAACCGGTTCCAGCAGCACTGCTAATTGTGGTAGTTCCGGTTCCATCGGTGCCACCGTTAGAGAAATATTTTAAACTTCCGCCAACTTTTAATTTATCATTTGCTGCCAATCTGGTACCATATGAAGCGAATATTACTGAGTTCCCCCAGCTGCCGGTCCCCAGTGATGTCCCGGCGGTATCATAAAGTTCAATATCGCCGACATTGGCAGTAATAAGGCCGGCACCGATTGCAGATTTATCTGCAAAAGGATAGGCCCCGCCTGCGACGATGTAATTGACATCGCTTAACAGGTTTGAATACATACTGGATAGTTTCGGTTTCATAACCGTCCCTAATCCGGCCGGATTGATAAAGATGGTATCCGCATCTTCTGCTATCGCGACATACGCCCTTCCCATTCCGAGCGCTCTGGCTCCTACTCCAATCCTCATCGGATCGACACCAGTCACTGCGTTTGCAGTTGCTGCGAATCCGAGAATTAAGATTATTGCTAGTAATTTTTTCATTTCAAATTACCTCCTGATTATTGGTTAATGATAAGGATTTTGCCCTTACCGATTAACTTTCCACCGGCGACTACCCGGTAGAGATAGACTCCATCACCCAGGATTTCTCCCTGGGCGTTTTTACCGTTCCAGGTTACTTCAGCCGTTCCACCGGTCCACTCTAGTTTTTCTACTATCCGGGCGGTGATATCGAAGACATAAATTGTTGCTTCGGTATTTGATCCGGGGCTGAAGACAATTTTGGTTGTCTCCGGAGCGCTCGGATTGAACGGGTTTGGATAATTGTATGATACTCCGGTTGACTGAGCGCTGACTTCAAAGTCTACCTCGTTTGAATCCTCATTGGCTGCTGTTACAATCGTCAATTTCTTAGTGCCAGAAGTTTTTGGCACCTTCAAGATAATTTCTTGCTCTTTCCATGAGGTAACCAGAGTGCTGCTATCACTTAAAGTGACAACAGAGAGATCTTTGGTATCTTTGAATTCAATCTTTCCTTTTGTATTACCAAATCCAGTACCAGTTATGATCAGCTCACCGTCAACTGGTAGTTTTGAATTATTTAATTTAGTAATATACGGCCCGGTCACTTTTTTAGCAGTGATATCATCGATATAGATGGTGTCGGTTGAAGCAGCGCTGTCAGCAAAAACAACCTGATACTCTGCAATCTTAGTTAAGTCCAATGCACCCGCATTATCGATTGCAGCCAGAGCTGAAATTGGGATAGTAACTTCTTGCCAGGTTGCAAGACCAAATGGCTGACCTGAAGCTTTTACAGTGTAAGCTCCGGTTCCATGGTTATCACCATCTGCATCTTTTACCTGGAATTTTAGCGTAAAATCTTTCGTTGTTAGTACATATAATGATATGTTAGTCATACTTGAGATATCAATGTTGCTCTTCAGCTTACCGCCAAAGCCTCTCCCCCATCCGGTTGAAGCCGGGTAGGTTACAGACATGGCATAATTATCATTATGTACTGTGGTTGATTGCCTCAAAATTGTTGGGTCCTCAGTTGTTGCCGGTGATACGCTTGAAAATTTGTAGTATCCGGTAGCCGGGTCAACTGCATCACCTTCGAATTTATCGATTGGGACAGAAGTAACAACGCCGGGAGCAGTTACAGTAAACATTCCGGTGCCTTTTACAGCATCAACCGAAACGTCACGTTTACCAACCGTTGCATCACTTGCAATTGCTGCAGTAACTGTAACTCTGGTTGCACTCACAAATTTAAAGTTCGAAACGGTGATCTTAGTTCCTGAAAAAGTTACATTTGAATTTGCGGTAAACTTAGTACCAGTTCCATCAATAGTAACGGTATAACTCTTCCCTTGTTCGCCGGTATTAGGTGTTACTTTAGATATTGATGCGGTAGTCGGTTTTGGTGGAAAGGTAACCTGAGCGGAAGCGGCCGATCTTAACGACTCAACCGTACCTGCAAAAACGATCTTGATTGCATAAGTATATTTTGTCCCGGTTGTTCCAGCTTTATCACTGTAAGAAGCTGTTGTTACAACTGCGCTGTTAATTTTGGTGTAGGTAGTACCGTTGGTTGAGCGGTAAACGTTGTAGCCGGCGATACCGGTTGGATTGGTACTGGCAGATTTTGCTGCGGTCCAGGTTAAATCAACCTCTCCGTTAGTTGTATCTACCGTGGCAGTTGGTTTTGGAATAGCAGCTAGAGCAGATATTTGTGCAAAATCCTGTAATCCAGCAGCCTCATCTAATGTGAGAGCGGCAACTCCGTACTGTGCGGTTGAACCATCGATCCCTTTTTCTACAATTCCAACCGCTATTTGTTTATCTTTCCAATCCGGGTAAAAGTTATAAACATCCACAGCATAATACGATAAATCACTACCGCTATCATAAGTGAGCGATCCTATCTCATTTTTTGTCGGAGCCGCAGTAACATAAACTTTATAATTAGCTGTAACGTTTCCTTTTACATATCCTATCAGAACCTGAGAACCACCAGCATGAACCATCGATCCAATTGCCAAAACACTTGCTGCAATCAACCCAAATGCGAATGCTTTTTTAAACATCTTTCTAATCATTTCAATCCTCCTTATTTAACCTTTGGGGTCCAAGTTGTGTCCCCATTAATTATTATTTCATATGCTTCCGCTTTTATAATCGGCGGTTCAATTGCTGTTCCTGCCTTAATCCAGCCCTGTATAATTGTTGAGTATACTTTGCTTTCAACTTTTTGCGTGGTCGGGTTTAATCTTGCAATCTTTATTACTGTTCCGGGAGCCGTTCCGCCGTTTATTTCATCTGCTATGCCCTGAATTGTTGTATTAGGCGTATTGTATGGCACCGAAATCCAATGCTTATTACCAAGAGATAAATCGGTATTTTTATTTAACGTCATTATAAAACTGGTATCATGTATGCCAAGTTTAACAAGATCAACTATTGTATCCGCATTTATCTGAATTTCAAATCCTTCACCAACATTCGCTGGCGGGCTGATTGCCGCTCCTGCAGTGATCCAGCCTTTTAATATTGTAGAATATGCTCTGCTTTCTAGTTTTTGTGTTGCCGGGTTTAATCTGGTAATCTTTATTACTGTTCCAGGAGCTGCTCCCCCGTTTAATTGATCTGCAATACCTTGTATAAATTTAAAATTGTTTGTATATGGTATAGATAGCCACTGTTTATTACCTATATCTGTGTTATATTTAAGAGTTTTCTTATCACCGTTTACCGGGGGCACATACCCAGCCGCCGCTACAAAGTCAACATAGATCTTTTTACCAGTAACATTTTTACTGCCAACCAATACAAAACTGTAACCCTTTATTTTTTTGGTAGTATCAAGTGATCCGCCACCATTTGGCATACCAGTTGTTGAATCAACCTGGACAAAATCACTTAATTTAATAGTATGTTTTTTAAATGCTGTTTCGGTTTTAGTTGATATCTGCGGATTCTGGACCCCCTTGCTGTCTACTGCAGCATAATCATTGCCCGCTTCATCTTGTAACTGGATTTTAATGAATGTATCAATTTCTGAATCGTCGCTTTTTACAAAGACGTTAACTGTTGTATATTCAGAAATATCTAGCTTATTTTTTAAAGTGCCGTAGTAACCAGTATAATTAGTAGCTGATAAATCATATCCAGTTATTTCTAACGCTTTACTCCCAACATATTTATCATTAGTTGAAAAGGTGTAGGTCATTGTTCCAGCACCGGTAAAATCAGAATATCCGGTAGTCGGATCAACTGAATCACCTTCAAAATCATCGATTATAAGAGAAGGTTCTCCGTTTGAATCGAGTACGGTAAACCCGTTGGTTAAAGTATCTTTTTGCAAATCTGTGTTGGTCACCACCACATCGTATTTCCCAGGAGTTTGATTGGTTAATTCAACCGTTGCGGTGATTTTTGTAGATGTGGCTGTAACGTTAGTAATGTTAAATGTTGAAATAGTTGGTGTTGCACCACTGTCAAAGTTAGCACCGTTGATGGTAATATCAACAGTCCCGGTATTCGGCGCGGCGTTGGGTGAAACCGAGGTAATGGTCGGTGCTGCCCCGGCAGTCACTTTAAAGTCTAGCTTATTACTAATTATCCTCCTGTCGCCAACATTTACCCATAATTTATAGTCACCGGTTTGCAAATTAGGGACCACTATCTCTAACATGTCCTTCTGCAGATTTATATCACCCGGGTCATTAAGCCTTTGTGATTTTGTTTCTACATTTACTGTTTCCGGACCTTCCAGGATTACGTTGCAGACTGTTTTATCCGGCCCAAAAGCTACTCCATTGACTTGAAGTGCGCTTCCGACTGCGCCAGAAGTTACAGACAAACCGCCGGCCTCAAAGATCCACGGATTAACTGTAAATTCAAAAGATATTTCACTGCCAAGGTCTGTTTTTAATACAATATTATTGGCTCCGGATTCAATATATTTTTCAGACACTTGCCGCGGGATACCAAATTCAATTTTAGTATCACTCCAACTAAAAATTTTTATTTTCTCAGTGCTATTGTTTGCCGGAATTTCAACTCCTCCAACAATAATGTATCCTTCCTTATTGCCCAGGTCAGTCCCTTCCAGCATTACCGTGTCATACACATAGCCCCAGTTTTGGACTACATACGGTTTAGTGCCGGTTTGTTCTGGATCGTGTTTTACCGAAACTTTGGTAACCTTGGGATCTACTCCGGAAGGAGGAATTCCCACTGTTACCGGGCCAAGATAGGAATAAGGTCCAAATTTACCATCCACATCAGTAAACTTGACAGAATCAAATCCATCATAGGTTTTGACCCTGAGATAATAATTGACACCATAAACAAGTTTTGATGCAAGATCACAGGTTAAACTGGCAGAACTTGTTTTTTCTATCTTGTTCAGGTACTGCCATGCGGCTTTTGCTCCATCCTTGTATTCTATAATATAGGTTAAATCAGGGGTAAGCTTACCGTCATCGGTTGATTTTTCCCATTTTAGATCCTCGGCCGCGGTTTTTACCGGCTCAACCTTTAAGCTGCGCGGTGCACCGGGAGGCGCATTGATAATTTTTCCATTTGGATCAGTATAAGGAGATCCTTTATCGGTTACAGAAACATGTCCATCTTCACTGCAAACATAAAAAATTAATCCCCCGTTAGGCGCACCGGAGGCAGAATCAAATCCATTAGGATAAACCATGGGCCCTTTTGCAACCCATCCCTGGCCCTGACCTAAATCGGGATAATAAATATTGCCGCTTACATGATTCCCCTGATCATCGCGAACCTTAACCACGTAGCCATAAACACCGTCATCGGTAGTTTTGGTCGTATCAATAGATGTCCGGTAATGGGTTAAATACAAAAACACATCATCCGGAGTAATGGTGATACCATCCCACTGGTTATTGGGGTCTTCTTCATTTGCTTTTACCAGGCAAATGGACGCTTTTTGAGCATACTGGGTAGAATCAAAGATGATTACATCATAATAGTTACTGCCAGTTTTAATCTGATTAACCTTGACATAGAGATATTCACTGTCGTTCGAATATAATAGATAGTTTGGTTCAACCATATCCGGGTTTGACTCAATACCAAATTGAGTCAGGATTGTAGGGCTTGCTATCTCTGTTATATCAAATATATAGACTGTGCCGTTATTGGGGTCCCGATTGGTTACTGCCAGCTGGGTCCCATCCGGTTTTACTGCCAGTCCAAACAAATGGGTTGCGCTGCTAATGCTAATACTGGTCAGAATACTATTGTCAACTGTCTTTATGATATGGATTTTTTGGGATCCGGTATCGGCCACAAAAAGATAATTCTCATCCGGGCTCAAAGCGATTCCGTTTAAAGTATTGCTCATTCCCAAAGTTATAGTGGTGCTCAAAGTAAAGCTAGGTGAATCAGGATTACTTTTGTTAATTTTATATACTGCAACACCAGGCGATCCCCCGTACATGGACACATATAATGTTTCAACATTTTTATCTACCGCCATTGCTGCCGGTGCACCGGAGAGATTAATCGGAGAGGTGGTACACTCATTATAAATACCATTGGCGGTTGGTTCGCTCCAGCCTCTAAATACTCTCAGTCTGCCGGCAACCTGATCCGGAGCAAACATATAATAGTAATTGCCTCCGGCTGAACTGCTGGCAATTATAGGAGTGGTTATCGATGCGGTTGGCACTGCCACTGCCAGGGCCGCTCCCCCCATAATTCCCAAAATTGTTAAAATGCTCAAAAATTTCTTAACCATGTTTTTCCTCCTTTACCTATCTACTTATCGACTATCTCCCAGGTTCCATTGATATTTGCAAAAACTAAATCGTCGCGTTTGGCGCCGGTGCGGTTGACCTTTATCCTGGCCCTGATCTTCCCAATCTGTAGTCCGTGGGCCGGAGGAACCAGTGTAAAACCAGCTTCATTCGTATCATTTTTCCCAGTCAGATACTGTTCTGTTATGCCAATTGGATTACCATCCTGATCTTTTATAATCTTGCCATCCTGATCTAAAAGTTCAAGTGAAAACTGAATCTTATAACCGTCTGCTGCTCTGGGCAGTGCATCAGTATTTACTCCATCTGCAGAGACTGCATCCGCTCCTGCTTCCACTCCTGCATCCAATCCGGCTTCATTGATCCCTGCTTCTTTGATAAATAGCCCATCACTTTTGATAACAGTTGCATCTGCTCCAGCATCGCTTGAACCTTTACCTGCCTGAACACAATCCGCCCTGGTTATCTCACAGCCCACCGGCTCAAAGCTGTCCTTAGGATCAGCCAGTTCAATCGCCTTCCCATCTTTTTGGGCCAATCTAAAAGGATCGATACAGCTCGTAGCAAATTCAATGCCATAAACCGGTGACTTTACCGGCTGATCGCCATTGATCTCAAGCTTTTTGAATACCCTGGCATTTTTTAGATCTGCTATTTTGCCGTCATAAGTACTTGGTGTCTGAGAATCATCCAGTTTGCCGTTAGCATCCACCGTACAGGCGGTGGAACCATTCCCGCTGCTGCAGAGAATATTCCAATTGTTGTCAGCTTTATAGTAACCGGCTTTTTCTAATAAACCCTTTTGCGGATCATAATTTTCTTCCAAATAGTAGACCACATTCTGTATTGTGCCGGTTTGTTTATCTTTATGTTCAAAGAAACCCTTTACAATTTTTAAGGCTCCTTCCTGAAATCGATAGGCATCTTTGTAACCCTCAGCAGTATATACTGCTTTCTCATCTGAAACTGCTTTATAGCCAGTTACGCCTTTATATTTTGCAGCGATACCCACTTTCAAAAAAACACCCTCTGGAGAATTTTTACAGGCATTCCTGTTTTCTGTAAAAAATCTATACTTAATAGACTTGCCCGGGGGGAGCTGAACTTTTATATCCCAGGTTATTTCTTTTTCTACAATTCTTCCTCCGCCAACCGCCATAATTGCTTTGGCCCCTAGATTCTTAGCTTTTGGTATGGCAACACTACCATCCCCTGGTGAATCACAGCCGGCCGCGGCAATAACCGGTATTGTTAGTGCCAGAGGCGGATAAAACAGTGAGGC
>JBHPMS010000016.1:0-16767 GCA_042563095.1 Candidatus Margulisiibacteriota bacterium | reverse complement strand
TAGCTGCGCGATTCTTTATTCCCAAAGAGCACTTCCACCTCTACTTCAATAAAATCCTTTAAGATTTCTTTGACCCAGTGACCAAGTTCAAGAATCCGGTAATTTTTATCTACCAGGTTAAAAATTTGCCCTGCCACTTTCTTTTCTGGAGCCTGCAAACAGGCTAAATGTGCTCTCACAACATCCTTAACATGAACCAGAGGCCTCCAATTATCTCCGGCACAGTAGACATGAATCTTTTTCTTTGAATAAGCGTCCTTGGTCATCGTATTTACAACCAGATCCCAGCGCATCCGCGGTGAAAAACCATAGACAGTTGCCTGGCGGATAACAACAGGAGAAAATTTTGATGAATGCAATGATTTTATTCCATTTTCTGCGTCCAGTTTTGACTGTGAGTATTCAGACTGCGGATTTGGTTTATATTTTTCATCCGCGATGCTATCAACGTGAAAGCCGATAACCGCTGCAGAAGAAGCAAAAGTCATTCTTTTTACTCCTTTTATAATGCACGCTTCTGCCACCCGCATGGTTCCTTCATAATTAATTTCTTTATTGGCTTTAGGATCAAATTCGGCAGTCGGATCATTAGACAAAGAACCGAGATGAATCACAGCGGTTACACCATCCAAAACAGCAGTCGGAAATTGACGCACATCTCCCTGGATCAGATCAATCTTATTCTTTATGCCCCTGAGGCCACTGTCACCAAAATACAACTTGTCAAAAACTCTTACTTTTTTCCCTTTTTTGACCAGGTCATTTACCAGTACAGATCCGATGTATCCCGCCCCGCCGGTTACCAAAAATATATCTTTTTTCATAGTTAATTTTACCACCCCTTTAGAACATAACCAAGCAGCTTCACATATTCCAGTACAACTTTTTGTGTATCTTCGTGCCGGGTCCACCAGCGCTTAACTTTAAAGCGGCTCTCCCTGACCGGGTGCGAAATTATCTTTACCCCCTCTTTGTCATAAATATTCAAAAAGACATGCCTGGCCCTGCGTGAATGGGTAGGCGAAGTTACCAGCAGAATTGACCGGAAACCTTTCTGCTTTATGATCGGTAAGCAAAACTTTGCATTCTCATAGGTCGATTCAGACTTATCTTCAATCAAAACTGATTCTGGCGGAATACTCAATGCCTGGGCATGTTTTTTCATAATCCCTGCATAGGTTGTTTTCCAATAAAATTGACCGCCGCTGATCAAGACCCATTTGGCGTAATTATCCTTAAATAACCTGGCAGCTTCTACCATCCGCTCACCATTTCCATCACCCGAAAGGACGACTATCACATCTGCTTTGACCAGATTATCTTCTGCCACCAGAAAACGGGCCAATGACTCAAGCAAAAACGGGTGAAGAATATAGATTAGAATAACTAAACAAAATAAAACTATAATATATTTGTAGCGTAACTTCATCTAATAATTATAACATCCCTCACCCTGTGTTATTGATCTTTGTAAAAAATAGATTATTGTCCCTCTCCCATACTTATTATAATATATAATAGAATGGGAGAGGGAATAAAATTAATAATATGTATAAAACCAAGATCCAGGGTGAGGGAATTGATTAGACTATTAATTCTCACATTATTATTTCTATCCTTTGTGCAACCTGCCTTAGCAGAGATAGCCTGGGACTTTTCTTCCGATACGGAAGGCTGGCAGGTCCAGCAGGATATTGCTGAACTTAATGTCAAAGCGGGCACTTTAAGCGGCAGGATAACCGGTAAAATGCCAGTTTTAATTAGCCCCGATCTTTTTCTTGAAGCAGATGAAGATACTCTGCTTGAAATAAGGCTAAAATCATCTTCTAATCAAGCCATCCTCTTTTGGGTCGGAACATTTGATAGTATCTTACAATCAGCTAAACAAATTCCGATACCACTTAAGTCAAATCAAGAATATAACACCTATTATATCGATATAAGAAGTCGCAATAAATTATGGTCCGGGTCAATAAGCAAAGTGATATTTGTCCCGGGTACTGCAACCGGATCATTTTCAATCGATTACATTAAATTTTATCGGCCCGGAATGATCAATAAAATAAAAGCAGGCTGGTCTGAGTTTTGGGGGCCAAACGGGCGCCAAATTAGCGGAAGCACTATCAATAATATTAAAAGCAGTACCTTTATGGGCAAAACTATCAATACTTACTTTTATTGGCTGATCTTACTGATTAGTATTTATTGGGCAGTTAAAAACCGGAAAATTGGAAGGAGTAAAATCATAACTACCCTTTTTATCTTTTGGATTTTACTTGAAATAAATTCGCTTTTTAATCAATTTTCACAAGCCCAACAAGATTATCCAATGATCGGAAAATCAATCAAAGAGCGCCAGGCAATTGTAACCGGAGAAGAATATTACGCATACCTTGATTTTTGTGCAAGCAAACTCCCTGTCAACGCAACCTATCAGTTAATTTCATCGATTGGTTATCGAACTTCAAAAGCTGCCTACTACCTTTATCCGCGACGTGAGGCTGAACAACCAGAGTATTATCTTATTTATAATGCTAAGCCAAATATAGACCTTTCTGATTGTTCCTTGTTCGCTAAAAAAAATGAAGCGGAGTATATCCTCAAATGCAATTGATTTTTGCACTTTTAACACCTTTTTTGCTCGGTTTTGGCTTTCTTCGTTTTTTCATGTCCGCCTGGATATTGTTTGCCCTGGCTTATCCGGTTGGGATTGGAATTCTTGGATTAATTATTTTCTTTTTAGGGATCTTAAAAATTCCTTTAACCTTAATTAATATAGCAAGCCTTGCCTGGCTAATGATCATTCTTCTCTTTAGCCTGTCCTATAAGAAGAAACTGTTTCCATTAACATTCCCCCTACCCGCCATAAAAAGCTTTTCACCAGTTGAATGGCTATTGTTTTTTGGAATTACTTTTAAAGTTATTTTTGTTTTCTTTGAAGCGTTAATCAAACCGGTCTTTACCTGGGATGCCTGGTCCAGATACGCATTGGTGGCAAAAATAATATATTATAAGCAGGGCTTTATGGGTAATTTTGCCCTTCAACGAATGGAGGATTATCCGCCGCTGATAATGTTTAATCAGGCTTGGATCTTTATTTGTGATGGTGCCTGGAACGACACAATTATTAAAATAATTTCGCCACTCTTTTTTTTAGCTCTGCTGGCAATCTTTTATTATGGATTAAGCAAAAGCCTGGATCGGAGCAAAGCATTAGGCCTGACCTTTTTGCTATCATCATTGCCGCTGCTGGTTTTCCATTCAACCACAGCCTATCTTGATTTACCCGCCACTTTTTATTTTTCCGCCGGATTTATATTCCTGTTCATGTTTTTAAGAGAGAATAAAAACTCAGATCTAATAATTTCGGCCTGCTTATTAGGGTTAGGCATCTGGACCAAGCGTGCCGGCATCTATCTGGCAATGGTATCAATTCTTATTTATTTGGTCAATTTTAAGCAGCTTAAAAAAACAGAAATAATAAAATTCATTTGCATAATTTTCCTGTTAGCACTTCCCTGGTTAATCTATAGCAGAATTATCCCAATCCAACATTATTGGAGTGTTGCCCAGGTTGCAGCAGAAACAAAAGTTGACCTGCAAAACAGGGCTCCGCTGGTCATTAAAGTGTTTATCGCTAAAATGTTTTTTTCTGCCAATTGGCATTTAAGCTGGGCGCTCCTGGTTTATGCAATGTTATTTTACCGTGAGCGGATCTTTTCTAATTATAAATGGACCTTCGCATTAGCTATTTCTATTTGCCTGATATTATTTTTATGTATTTTTATGTTTACAGATGGATTCAAGTACATTATTGACGGAACCCTGTTGAATCGAGTTATGCTTTATATTATGCCGCTGGTTCTATTTTATAGCGGCCTGATTATTTTTGAGGACCGTCCGTAAGGCAGAATAAACAGCATCAACTGTAATGTTGTTCATGCACTTTTGATTCAGCTTACACTCATCAAAACTGCGGTCATCTTTAAAACAAGGACTACAGCTTAAATTCTCATAAAGCACCACCGCATTGTTACCAAAAGGCCCGGTCTGTTTTGGATCAGTCGGCCCCATTAAAGCAATTACGGTGGTCTTTGCAGCAATTCCAATGTGCATCGGGCCGGTATCGCCCGTGACCAGAGCCAGCGAACGCTTTAAAAGTGCGGCCAATTGCAATAAGGTGGTTTCTCCCGTTTTATCAATGACCTTAAAATCAAGTTTTGAAATTACCCGTGCGGTAGCGTTTTTATCGCTTTCACCGCCAACAAACAATAGTTCGGCCCTGCTGCTTTGTTTGATTTTTTTTGCTAACTCAACAAAACGCGCTTCCGGCCAGCGTTTGCGCCTGGTCCGGGTCCCTGGATTATGCCCTCCTCCAACACAGAGTGCAACCACCCGCTTTTTATTAATTATACTTTCAGCCATTGCTTCATCTTTTTGATCTGGGAATATTTCTAACTCCCCTGCTTTAATTTCTGGATCGAACAGTTGAAAAACACTCAAAAACCTTTCAACTTTATGCTGCACCCTTTCATTCTGCTTTTTTCCGATCCTGAATCCTGCTTTTGCTCCCACCAGAGCCATAAACAGGCTCCAGATTCTTGAACGCTGTAAACAGAAAACTAGATCATATTTTTCTTTTCTCAAGCGCCTAATGAGAGTTAGAAGAGGAAGCACTTGTTTTTCATAAAAGCTTGCATCATCACTCTCGACCAAATGATCAACTTTGGGATTATTATAGAGAATTGGAGCAGACCATTTACCAACTAAAAAACTAATATTTGATTTTGGGTATTTCTTCTTAAATCCGGCAATTGACGGTGTGGCCAGCAAGACATCCCCAATTGCCCCCAGCAGGATTATTAGTATCTTATCCTCTCTTACATCCATCTATAGTATAATACTACAAATAGGTTATTTTAGGCAGGGCCATAGTGAGCCTGGTACAATCTTTCGCTGGTTTATTACCTATCAAATTACGTAATTAGTAAGTAAGATATTAACAATTTAATCCTTATTTGTAAGAAAGCTTCTAAAAAAAAACGAAGATAGACAATTTATTTCATGGGCTTTTGAATTAGATAAATATCCTGGTCAGTATCTGTAGATCCGTTGGGGATGAAGTCAATAATTTTTAGGTTTTTACACAACTTTTCACGCACAAATTTCTCAGGATGATGAACGCCACAGAAATTTGTGCCGGGATATTCATCATGCAATATCACTAGCTTGCCCTCATTAAACTCCTTTTTTTGCTCAGGAGAAAGTTGAACTTGTGATGTTGTGGTTTTTAAGGTAATCAATAAATATCCGCCAGGATTAAGTATTCTTGTAAGTTCATCGATCCAGCCATATTGTAATTTCTCATCTAAATGTGTAAAGACAGAAATGACATATATGAAATCGAACTTATTACTTTCGTAAGTTAGATTTGGCGATAAGATGTTTGTTTTAAATTCAGCGAACGGGAAAGATTTTTTGCACCATTTGATAAGTCTCGGATTATAATCCGTTCCATAGAGTTTAGGACCTTCTAATGTTTTCCATTGCCTCATGATTCTTCCAAGACCACAACCAAAATCTAAAATGTTATTAAACTTTTTAATATCCAGCCCGTTTTTCATGAGAGCATTCTTAATACATATAGCACCTTCGACTCCGGAATTATAATGTATATTAATATTAAATCCTCCAACAAAAAAGATTAGATGTGTTGGTGGCAAAGGAAGTTTATCCGATGCTCCCTTTAATCTAAACATAAGATTATTATAGTGTAATTTTATGTCAGGTAAGAATATTGTATAGTTATAGATCTTGGATGCAAGTTCTGATAAACCTAAGGGAATTAGTGCTTCTTTTATTAATTGTTTTGCTTTTTTTATCATTTGTAGAATATATCATCTATAGAAGGTTCTGTCAAATTTAGTGTTTAATTTCATCTCGCAAAAAAAACATTCCGTGAGTCTGCGCTTTCCCCAGTAGTTTACCTGTATTTGTCGCCGTTGCCAATTCCCCATTTATGCAGATAAAAATCTGTAAAACCGTGCAGGGTTGCCATGAATCCCTTTGGATAACCGAGCGCAACCGAACCAAGACCCCGCTTTAATAATAAGAAAATATACTTTGGCCAAAATAAAACTGGCTTCAACCTAAGTTTTTTTATGAACAGTAAATGGTTGCGGGTGCGGTAATACAAATAAAGCGTTGACCTGCTGCCCCCGGCAGAACGAGAAAGTTTATGCCAGATCTTTGCTGCTGGAACATAGCTGACTTTAAATCCAGTTTTTTTTGCGTTTAAACAATAAGCGGCATCTTCGTGCCCCAAATAATACTCTTCATCCAAATAACCGACTGTTGCAACAACTTTTTTCTTTATCAGCATTGCACAACCAGAAACAAAATCAACTTCTTGAATAATATTATCTTCTTCCCTCTCACCTCTTCCCTCACCCCTATGATAGGTAAATCCGGTCCATTTATTTAAAAAACCTCCCGCATACCAGATTTTATTTGATTGATAAAACCGAATTTTTGGACCTGCTATCCCAATCTTTAGGTCATTTTCTGCCGCTTTTACCAGCCGGCTTAAAAAATCAGGTTCAACTACCGTATCATTATTTAAGAGAAGCAGATAATCTGCTCCCTGCTCAAGCGCATATTTAATCCCCCGATTATTTCCAGCAGCAAACCCAAGGTTCCTATTATTGCGAATAATTTTAAGCGTTTTAAATTCTCTTTTTATCATATCAATTGAGTCATCATCAGATGCATTATCAACAACAAGGACAGAATAATTCTGGTAATCAATTTTTTGCAGCGAGCGCAGACATTCAACTGTATCTTCGGCCCCATTCCAGTTAAGAATGATTATATAAACTTTTGGCTGCTTCATTTTTTTACCAGCTTTTTTAAATTATCCCAAATCTTTTCTGGAATAAATCTCTTTATTTTTTGTTTGGCCAGATCAGTAAAGGCTGCTGAAAATAGATGTGATGATAAATATCCCCAATATTTCTTATTCTTTACAACTACCAACATGGCCTGCCAGGGAGAGATTGAAAGGCTGGCACTTTTTTTGAAGAAAGGCTTTGTATCCCGGTAGCGTTCATCCTCAATTAAGCCTAACATGGTTTTTATGACTGCTTTTTCTTGCTTCCACTGCCCCTCCTGTTTTGCGCCATACTGTGCGGCATGCTGGCGATACATAACCAGTGTTTCTGGTATATAACAAAAACCGTAACGAAACGCAATGACATTCTGGGCAAAGAGATCACATGACCATTTTAATTCTGGCAAATAACCCCCGGCACTGTTAATAGCACTTCGCTTTACTATTGCAGTATAGGTTTTTATCGGTGTAACTGTACTTTTTTTATAAGCCTGTAAAACTTCAACTGGCGGAAAAAAATGGGGAACTTTACTTAAACCAAGCTCTTCTTTAATTGTTTTTCCTTCATAATTTAACAAGCTATCACTACAGCACAATCCCGCCTCCGGATACTCAGATAATAATTGCATTGATTTTTCAAAAAAACCGGGGAGCACCTTATCATCTGCTGCGGCCGAATAGATATATTCACCGCGCGCTTCTGCTAGAATGCGGCTTCCAGAATAAAGAACTCCTCTATTGTGCTCATTCTTGATTAAACGTAGATTGGTATACTTTTTACGAAATTGGTTAATTATTTCTAAACTGTTATCTGTCGAAGCATCATCAATTACTATTATTTCCCAATTATCATGGCACTGAGAACAAATTGCTTCTAACGCTTCACCAAGATAATGCCCGTAATTATAACTGGTCATCAGAATTGAAAGTTTAATGCCATTCATTTTTACACCTGATCCAGATTAATGTCCCATAGGGGATACCATAAAATGCGATTATCGAAAAGTAAGCTATTGCGATCCCAAGTGGCCCCCAGAGATAGCCACAGACCACCACCGCAGCAGCCATCATTGCCGAAGAGGTAACTGAGAGCAACATAAAAGGTTCCTTTTTATGCGCCCTAAGGTAAGTTGATTGCGCATACGAGATCTGCATCAATATTGTCGCCAGCAGAAAAAAAGCGGTGGGCAACGGGCGCAATAAACGCAGGGCAATTGGATACCCATTAGAAAAGATAAACAGGATAAGTGCAAAAATAGCAACCGCACCAAGGATAGCTACTGTAAAAGATATAATCATTACCCTGTAAAAAAGGCGGTCAAGCTCAGGGTATTCTTTCTTGGAAACCAGCATCCCAAATTGCGGGGCGCGAGTAATAATCCACAGCGATGCCATCATCGATAGTGCATTGATCAAACTCCAGGTCATCCCCATCTGCCCCGCCACCACCGGCCCTTTATAATGGAATAGGACTGGTGTAAAGAGCGAAAAAAAGAAATACCCGCTTAACCAGCTAACTGCAATTCTCCACTGCATCGGCCAAATATCTTTTTTCCAATTCAGGTTTTGTTCTGTGAGCGGACCAGCAAGGCTCTTAAAATAATTGTAGTAGCGGTTACACAAAAAAAATCCAGCCCAGAGCAGCGGAAGTGCTGTGGCCGCAACCGGTGCCCACAAACCACCCCCCATTACAATAACCACCCAGGTGGCAAAGGTGCGTAAAATCCCCTGAATAAAACGGTATAAATAAACATTATTTATTTGGTTGCACCCCTCCAGCAGAAAAAAGGCCGGAAGCACTCCCATGTTAAGGCCGGTTGAAATACAGAGAATAATCCACGGTGCAACCCAGTTGATCCCAACAGAGTTAGAATTTGAAAAAAAAATGTAACCAGCAATTGAGAGGAGCAGAGCTATCAGCACTCCTCCGGCAAAATACCAGAGAAAGGCAATCCGGGAAAGGCTTTTTAATCTTGAGATCGAGTCATCCTTCCCCCTGATCTCACCCCGCTGATTGAGCTTGAGATGGGCCCATTCATGGCTGGCAAAATTTATGATTACCGCACCCAATCCAAGTTCAACAAAGACCTGCAAAGTTAGCAGGCTATAAAAAGTAAAATAATACCCCTGTAGTTCCGGGGAAAAATAGGATGCGATTAAAAAAATAGTGATAAAACCGGTGCCGGCCAGCCAGACTTTTGACAGCACCCCGTAAAAAACAGCCCGGTTTATTCCAAAACTTTTAAGCAGCGAATTTAATGGTCGTCCGGCCATAGCTCCCCTGTTCCAGCGACTCAACCGCCTGGTTAATTTGGTCCAGCCGATAACTTCCCCCTAACATTTTTTTCATTTCCAGTTTTCCGCTAAGGAAAAGGTCAACGTATTTTGGGATATCCTGGTCCGGATTTGTACTTCCACCCCAGCTGCCGACAATTTCTCTCCCGCAGATAAGTTCAAAGGGATCAATTTCGATCTTACTCCCTGCCGGCAGATTCCCAACAATTATCGCCTTCCCCCCACCTCTTTTTACCGAACAAAAAGCCTGCTGCATCGACTCTGCCCTGCCGGCTGATTCAATTGCATAGTCTGCCTCTATCTTATTAAGACCATCTTTCCTGGCGTTAATTATTTCACTGGCACCTAACGCTTTTGCCAGCTCCAGTTTATGATCATCGATATCTACAGCAATGATCCTGCCTGCTGCTAAAACCGAGGCTGCCATGATTGCGCTCAATCCGATCCCCCCGCAGCCAAAAACAGCGATGCTCTCCCCTTTTTTTAATTTAGCAATATTCATGACCGAACCGATTCCCGTTGAGGCAGCGCAGCCAAGCAGGGCAGCTTCGGCAAACGGCATCCTCTTATCTATCGGAGTTACCCGGTTTTCTGCCGTAACCGTGTATTCATTAAAAGTGCTTAACTGGCCAGAATTTATTTTCTGCCGGCCGCTAAAATATACAGGCGGGCCAGCATTTATCCCCTTTCCTTTGATCCAGGAGAGGACTACATGGTCACCTTTTATTACTTTTTCTACCCCTGAGCCAACTGACTCCACAACTCCCGCCCCTTCATGCCCTAAAGTATGGGGAAGATATTTATCAGGCCCTTTTCTCCCCCTTATCTCATTCAACTGCGATTTGCAAATGCCACTGGCAACAATCTTAACCAGAACCTGCCCGGTTTGTAATTCCGGAATAGCTAACTCTTCAATTACAAGCGGTTTATTCTGTTCGTAGAGAACTGCAGCTTTCATTTTTTTCATGGTATAAACCAGTAATAGTCACCATTATAGCCAGCTTCTTTATAGAATTTTTGCCATGCTTCAACTGACTTGATCGTCTTTGCAGTAAGGTTCCACATAAACATCCTTTTTTTCTCTTCTTCATTACGATAAGCATCAACGGTGATAAAACCTTTCCCCCGACTAACTCTCTCAATTTCTTTTACTGCCTGAAAGCATTCCGCTTCTTCTAGATTGTGGATCGTATTGATTGCGATAACCAAATCAAACGAATTGTCAGCAAAGGGCAGTTTTTTGGCATCGGCAACTTTTAAAAATGGCTTAACATCTTCCATCGCATTTTCAACCGCATAAGAAGAAATATCCACTCCGGCAACAACCATTTTGGGAAGCGCCTGTTTTAAATCGTGCAGCATAAAACCTTTGGCACAACCTACATCCAGCAGCGAACTGGAATTTGAAAGCTTAAAATGCGTGATCATATCCTGGACCACATCGGTCCAAAAACGGGAATGGTAATTAAAACCACCGTAACCCTGGTCACGGTTCCCGTCAAAAAATTCCCGGCCAAACTGCCGTGCAATCTTTCTATTTTCTTCCTTAACCTGAGCCCGGCCTTCCAGATCTCTTTTTGCTTTCGGATATTTTGCTAACAGGTCTATTTCAACCATTTTGCACCTCCACTTCTTTTCTGCTCAGGTATGGATACATATCTTCTAGCGGGCGGTTGAAACCGGTCCGCGGAATAATTTCTTGCTTTGGTGAAACCATAATTTCACAAACCACCGGACCCGTTTTACTTAAAACATTCTTCACCTTTTTAGCCAGCTCTTTATGGTTCTTGATCTGGACAGACTCGATTCCATATGCTTTTGCCACCTTTTTAAAATCTGGCAGGCGCAATCCACCTCCAGCAGCAGACCCAGTATAATTACTTTTTAAAAATCCATCCTGGGTGTTACGGATAGCCAGGTACCCGCTATTGTTAAAAACAAATATTATTACCGGCAGCCGGTGCTGAGCAATCGTTTGTAATTCCTGAATGTTTAACTGCATGCTTCCGTCTCCACACAAACAGATCGTCCGTTTTCTTCCTCTGGCAAAACAAGCCCCGATACTTTCAGGCAAGCCAGTCCCCATTGAACAGATTCCGGCAGATATTATTATTCTTCCGATTTTCTGGCCAGTAAAGGCTTGAAAAGCGATCTGATTAATTGTTCCTCCGCCATCAACCACAACCTGATCATCTTTTCCCAGTTTATGATAAAGAAAATCAACCAGAACATATGGATTAACGTATTTTTTCTGTTTTTTCCATTGAGCAGGCATTACATTATATGCCTGGTATTTTGCACAGCGCTCCTGCCACACATTATTAACGTGTGCTTTCTGCTGCACCCTGCACAAAAACTGACCGGCATCAGCACAAATCGAAAGGTCAACCCGTACTGTCTTGAAAGCTAATTCGACCGGATCAATATCAACCATAACAATCTTTGCGCCCCTGGCAAAAGAAGCATACTGGATTCCGGTTAGAGGAATCGCCAGGTGAGAACCGATACTTATCAGAAGGTCACAGTTTTGGACTGCCAGGTTAGCGCCTCTCTGCCCAAAGATCCCGGGCACTCCTAAATTATATTCTCTTCCTTCCGGAAAAAGATCGGCTGCATTCCAGCTGCTCACAAAGGGAATTCTGCTTTTTTTGATAAATTTCTTGAATTCTTTTTCTGCATGGGATAACCTGATCCCATGTCCTGCTAATACAAGCGGACGCCTGGCCTGCTTGAGTAATTTAAAGCATTTCTTAATTTTCGGACCGCTGCTTTGCTGGGCAGCTGGAGGCTTAAATGATTTTAAACGTTCGGGCATGATCTCCGACCATTGTAGATTAAGGGGTAGGTCTATCCAGACTGGGCCAGGGCGGCCAGATCTGGCAACATAAACTGCCTTTTGAAGATGGTATTTTATCATTTTTGGATCATCGATCATTACTGCATATTTACTTACCGGCTTTACCAGGGAGAGGATGTCAAACTCTTGGCTTCCTAACTGCCTGATCTTTTTATTATGTGACGAGTGTTCCTTCCTGGTTTGGCCGGAGATAAAAATACAGGGGATTGAGTCCAACCATGCCGCAACCAGGCCGGTAATTGCATTAACACCTCCGGGTCCGGTTGTGACAATTGCCGCTCCAAGATTATTAGTGGTTCTAGCATAAGCTTCGGCCGCCAGCGCAGCTGCCTGTTCATGATGGTTATAGATCGGAGTGATTTTTTTGTTTTTATCTAAAGAATCAAAGAGATGGACCGCCGCCCCACCGGTCAAGCCAAAAACGTATTTAATCCCCTGCCGGCTTAAAAACTCCGCCACATAATCAGTTAATTTCATTTTTTCAAACCTACCCCCATCCCCCAGATAAAATGACACATCGGGCCGTAACCGGTATGTAATACTTCATCATTCATTCCGAACATGAAAACATTTTTAAAATACATTTCTAACAGCTGGCGCAGCGTTTTCATGCTTTTTAGATTAATATGTTGCACTTCACTGCAGGGACTGGCAAATTTAGAAGCTTCCAGGTTTGGAGTACCAAGAATTAAAACTCCATCTTTTTTCAAACAGTTGATAATATTATTCATGAATTTCTTTTCTTTTTTTGGATCAACGTGTTCAATAACATCAATCAGGTATGCAGCATCTACTTTAATTTTTGGAGCACTTTTATTCATATCGTGATGTAAGAGAACAATATTCTTGAAATATTTTTTTAACCTGCGCTCAACACTATCAATATGCCGCTTATCCCAATCAACACAATAGAGCTGCCTGGCCACCGGTGCAACTAATGGAAGGCCAATCCCATCCCCACTCCCTACTTCCATGATCTTCTTTTTCCCCTGCAACATTTTTGCGCAAAACTTATAGCGCGACAATACAAAGGCCAGGTGTTTCGGATCATTAACCAGGCTATATGAAGACGGTGCACCAAGCGCAATTTCGGGATGCTCAAACTGAAAATCACTCCCCTCGTGGTAAACTGTGCGATCTCTATTGCTCATTTTTTTTCCTCCAATCATTACGCTGTCTTCTAAGTTTATACATATTTGGATCTTTTAACAGTTCGTCGGCCAGTTCCTCTTTTCCCCATAAATCGTGTACAACCGAAAAATTCCTTCCGCCAGCAACCTTTCTACCCTTTTGAGAGAGCCAGCGAACCGTCCTATAAATATCATCAAAACTTGTCCCCTGGTTACTTTTTAGGAAATTTTCCGTTTCTTTCTTCTTTTCCGGAGAAACATTCGGATCAGAAATGATCAGTTGATGGGTTTTGGTCCTGGTCCACCCCGGCCCAACAATAAAAGGATTTAAATCTTCTTTTTCGGCATTTAATAACTCACACATTTTAATCAGCAGCAGTTTTGAAACAGTAAGTGCAGAGAAGTTTTTTACAGCACAATTTGTTCCTGGTCCGGCAAAAAATACTACATTTGATTCTTTTTTCTTCTGTCTGTATGGATAGAGTTGGTGCAATACTCGACACTGCTCAATGGCATTTATATGAACTGAATCACTCCACTTTTCAAAATCACTCTCAAAAAAACCGTTAAGAGGCGGAGGATAAGATGCACAAGAGATAAAGGTTTCCCATTCAAGTTTCAACTGTGAAAATTCACCTATCATGTGATCAATACTCTGTTTATCTTTTAAATCACAAAAGAACAGGTGGCAAGCTGGAAGATTGCCAAGTTCTGATAACAATTTTTTTGACCGGTAGCTCCCGCAAATTATATAATCATCTTGAGAATAACGTTGCGCCAGGGCTATCCCAATATCACTAGATATTGAGCTAATAAACACTGTTTCTTTCTTTCCCGACATAGCTATAAATATTTCTCCGTTTTAATTTTAAGTTTTTTGGCAATCCTAGTAAAACTTATTAAATCATCTTCATCCACCGGAATTCCCTCTTTTATCCTTATTTTAAATGTTTCATTTTCTGGATCATTGGCCACTTTAACCCGTTTAAATCCAGCAGCTGGAGTTATTGCTCTTAATTCACTTAATAATAAACTAAGCCTTTTTTTAAACAGGGTCAGGTCTAAAAAGCGGCTGACATCAAGTGCAAGTAAAAAATGGCCTAATCTGCGCTTTTTTTTGTCTAACGGATACATCTTTGAAACATGTTTTCCGTAAGGCATATTGGTCAGGATTGAACACAGAATTTCTACCATCAAAGCCAATCCGTATCCTTTATACTCTCCGATCGGAAGTAATCCGATTTTCCCATTCTTATCTGCCGCCCATCCACCCTTTAAAGGCTTGTTATTTTTTTGGGATTGCATCAACTTGTTCCAAGAAATTATGCTGGTTGCCATATCTAAACAGAATGGATCTTCACCTTCAACTGGTGCGGCAAAAGAAAGCGGATTAGTCCCCAATGCCAGCTCCTTCCCACCAAAGGGAAAAACCAGTGCATCAACATTAGTCGAGCTGATACCGATCATATTTTGCTTGGCAGCCAAGAGCGTATAGATTGCAGCAGCCCCAAAATGAGTTGAATTGGTCACCAGCGTACATCCAATCCCTGCTTTTTTAGCTAACCGAATTGAATTTTCCATTGCCAGCGTTGCCGCAGCAATCCCATAAGTATGGTCTGCATCCAGAATTGCGGTCGAAATAGAAGTGTTTTTTATTTTTATCTTGGGATTAAGATTAATCCTTCCAATTTTGGCCGCTTTAACATAATGTGGCAGCAGCCTGATCCCATGTGAATCAATCCCCCGTAGAGAGGTTTCGACCAATCCCTCAATTACCAGGCGGCTTATTTTTTTCGGACAATTTATCCGGTCAAATATTTCTTCGAAAAAGCAATTAATCTTTTGCGCTTTGATTTTTTTCATTTTTTGTTTAATTCTACTACCTTCAAGGTCTCTCTCATCCATTCCGGGTTATCTCTAAAGTGTTGTGCGGTAACCAGGTTTCCGTCAACCACGACTGGCTGGTCAAGGTATTCTGCCCCGGCATTGATCAAATCATCTTTACACCCTTTATAACTGGTCGCTTTTTTTCCCTTGAGGATCCCGGCCGAAACCAGCACCCAGGGCCCGTGGCATACACTCGAAATTATTTTTTTTGCATTAAACATTGCTGCAGTAAATCTTAAAATTTCTCCTACCTGCCTGACTCTATCCGGAGCTTCGTGCCCTCCGGGCACAACCAAAAGATTATAATCTTTACAGTCAAGATCTTTGATCTTTTTAGTCGGTACAACCGCAATCCCGTACTTTCCGGTTACCTGCCTATCATTTGAAGTAACCACATCGACTGCATATCCGGCTTCCTGCAACCGATAATACGGATAGATAAATTCCGAATCTTCAAAACCGGGGCCAGTTATTATCACCGCTTTTTTCATAATATATTCTCCTTATTCCTCCTCCAAAATATCGATCAACATATTCTTTTTTAAAGTTTTTCTATCTAAAAATGGATACATGTCTTCAAGCGGCGGGGATGACCATCTTCCGTCTGCAGTTACTTTAAAGACCATGCGGGGAATCATTTCTTGGTCTTCTGGCAAAGCTACTTCACACAATACCGGTCCCGCTCTTGTTATTGCCTGTTTGATAGATTTTTCCATTTCTTTATTTTTTTTAACCACCAGAGTTGAAACTCCAAACGATTTTGCAGTTTTTGCAACGTCAAATGACTGATCCAAACCAACATAGCGCCTGCCAAAGTAAGTTTCTTGCACACTCTGCACCGGTGCATCGGTTTTAGAGTTAAAAACAAATATTTTAATGGGTAGCTTGTGGCTGGCAATAGTTTTTAATTCTGCAATATTTGATTGCAGGCTTTTGGTATCAGACAAACAGATAATTCTATCTGGACGTGATACCAGAAAAACCCCGATTGATCCTGGAAGTGCAAATCCGGGTTGCTCCAATCCGGTAGAAGCAATCAAGCGCTGCCCAGTTTTAAAACGGAACGACTGCATAGTAAAGTCCAGAGCAACCCCCCCATCAACTACAACCGTTTCTTTTGCATTAAGCTGACCGGATAAAACTTTTACAAAATGATAGGGATCTATTTCTCTCCTCTTTTTTTCACCAGAAAAAACCTTGCACCACTTTTGACAACACTTAATCCAATTTTTCCGGTCTGGCAATTCTTTGATCTCACTACTATCCAACAGCGTTTTAGTAAATTCACCCGCATCGGCAAGAACAGTAAGATCAGCTGCAACAGTTGCCTTGTCGAGTTCTTGCGGATCGATATCAACAATTACTTTTTTTGCCGCCCTTGCAAACGTTTTATAATTTCGGCCAATTAAAGGCAAAGATAATCTAGCCCCGATTGAAATCAACAGGTCAGAATTTTGAATAATAAAATTTGCGGAGCGCTGCCCGTAGGTTCCGGGACGACCAAAATATTTTTTATCTTTTGCGGGCAATAAATCAGCGCCCCTTCTGGTCGTCAGCACCGGAATTAATAGTCGTTCTATTAATCTTTTAAATTCCTTTTCTGCTCCCGCTGCTTTGATTCCATACCCTGCCAGAATGACCGGGCGCTTAGATTTTTTTAGCATTTTCAAAACTGACCTAATTTTGTCTGCCAGCTCTTTTTTGTTTCT
>JBHPMS010000015.1:0-17205 GCA_042563095.1 Candidatus Margulisiibacteriota bacterium | reverse complement strand
ATCGGTTACGGTGATTTAAAATTGGCTGCTATGCTCGGATCAATTTTGGGCTTTTGGGGTTATATCAACACTTTTATGTTTTCCTATATTATTGGCTCAATTATAACTATTTTGCTCTTAACAATAAAAGTAAAAAAAATCGGTGATTATATCCCGTTTGGCCCCTTTTTGATATTGGGGGCGGTGATCACCCTCTTTTTTGGGCCGAATCTTGTCCTTGCACTCTTTAGGTAATCTGGTTATAATTAACTCAAGTAAGAATGAGATTAAACCTCTGGACAATAATACTTACAGTCATTATTATTAGCTTGATTGTTCAGATCCATTACGACATTAAGCAAAACCAGAGTTTGACTAAAAAAAGAGAACTTATAAAGGAAAAGTTATTAGAAGAGACTATCTGGCAGGTTAATTAGACGATCATGTTTATATTGAAAAGCTGGCCCGGGAACAACTAAACCTAGTAAAAAAGGGTGAAACGGCTTACAAAATATGCCAATAGAGATTGGATCTGATGTAGAAGGAAAAGTTACCGGTATCACAAAGTTTGGGGCTTTTATTGAGCTCCCGGAAAAAGCAGTCGGATTGGTGCACATCTCGCAGGTCTCCAATACTTTTGTAACTGATATCAACCAGCACATCAAAGTTGGGGACATTGTAAAAGTTAAAGTTTTAGGGACCAACAAAAATAATAAGTTTGATCTCTCAATGAAACAGGTTGGCAAGAGCGGCGAGGTAAAGCAGAGTTACCGGCCAAGAGTTGAGAAAAAAAATGGCCCCGCTACTTTTGAAGATAAGATTACCATTTTTTTAAAGCAAAGTGACGAGCGGCTGCTCGATTTAAAAAAGAACACTGAAGCGAAGCAGGGTGTGAGGAAGCGAAAGCCGAAAGTAAAACAATAATGCCGAGGGCCGGACTTGAACCGGCACGGGCGATTAGTCCCAACAGATTTTAAGTCTGCAGCGTCTGCCATTCCGCCACCCCGGCATCTTGTTCATTATACAACTATTTTTCTAACTTTGCTTCAAGCACCCGCAGTTTTATGCCTAAAAGTTTGGCGGCAGAATCTTTGTTGCCATCAGTCTTTTTAAGCACAGACGAGATCAGTTGTTTTTCTAATGAGCAATAAATATCTTCAAATGGCTGCGGTTTAAAACTCTCTTTTTGCATCAATAGATAAAGCGGCAAATCTTTAATTTCGATCTGCTTTGATTTTTGATTTACAACTGCAGTTGAGATAACATTTTTTAATTCTTCCATATTCCCCGGCCAGGCATAAACCGATAATAAATCATAAACTTCATCAGAGATCGGTCCGGCTGATTTAAGGTACTCCCCAATAATTATATGCAGGTCAACAATCCTTTCTCTCAAAGAAGGGATTTTAATTTTGTGCTTAGCCAGTTTTTTATAAAGCTCTTGATTAAATCCCTCCGGAAAAGGATCAGCTGTAGTTGCAGCAATCATTCTTATTGATTTGGGTATTGCTAAAAGTTTTTGCTGGTTTTCTATAGAAGTTATTTCGATATTATTGACAAAAAAAGTTTTGACTCCATCAAAACGATTTTCTTTTTCTAAAAATTCTGACAGATCCGCTGCTTGAACAGCCAAAAATAAACCCTGCTCCCCCTCCCCCTGATCATGAATCATCTGAGCTATCTCACAACCCTCTGAACCAATCTCACGCACCAATAGCAGGCTATCCCCTGCTGCCGAAACATCTAAAATAATTTTTCTAAGCCTTGCTATTTTTTCACAATTGCCTAACAGATCAGACCGAGCAGCAAAAAAATTACGCTTAATAAAGACATCTTCACATGCATTCTGGATTCTTTTAACATCAAACGGTTTTACAACATAATCTCTGGCACCCAACCTGATCGAATAAGCCGCTTTTTGAATATCATCGAGTGCAGTCACCATAATAACCTCAAGGTTTGGTGCGGTTTTTTTAAGTTCGCGCAAAGTTTCAATCCCATCGATGCCCGGCATGCGAATATCTAAAAAAACCAGATCAATCTTTTGTGCAGCTACTTTTTCAAGTGCGGATTCACCAGAAGAGGCTGTAGCTACATTGTATTTTGGCTCTAAAATCACCCTGAATGATTCTTGGATGGAGGGTTCGTCATCTACAATTAATATTGCTGGTTTTTGGTTATTTATCACTTGCAAAACGGTCAATTATTAGCAGCGCCTGCCTACGCAATTCGGTATCATGCATAATACCGTAAGTTATGGTGTCTATCATAGCTTTTGACTCTTTGGCTGTCAACAACTTGGCACCAAACTCAGAGATAAGCGCCATTTTAACAATCTTTCTGATTGCTATTTCAATAGTGTCATCTTTCTTTAGTTCTTTTTCAAGTCCGCTTTCAAAAAGATCCAGTTTTGAAGAAGCTGCACCTTTAACCTTTTCTGAAGAAAAGAGAAATGGGAGTATGTTTCCGCTTTTAGTTTTCTTTTTTTTATCTGCAATTGCTGTCATTTTTTATCACTCCTAGTTAATAATAAGTTAACTATTAACTAGCAATTTTCCTTCACATATTTATCATGCATAAATCTGAAAAATTGCACACTATTTTGTGCGGAGTGAACAGCTATATGTGCAGAAGGTGCTTCTTTAAAAGGTCATGGCCGCGCTTCACTTTCAACTTTGCTTTTTTATAAGCCTTTTCGTTGTAAGCCAGCATTCCTTTGCGCGGTTTTTGATTATCATAAATCACAAACGGAACCGGATCTGAAGTGTGGGTCATTAAACTTACCGGCGTCGGATGGTCCGGTAGAATTAAAATTTTAATTTTTAATTTTTGATTATTAATTTTTCGTAGTATAGTTCCAACAACCTTTTTATCAAAATCCTCTATCGCCTTAACCTTATGTTTAAAATTCCCTTCATGCCCTGCTTCATCCGGCGACTCAACATGAACAAAAACAATATCCTTTGTCTTCAACGCCTTAATGGCCCAGTTGGCCTTTCCCTCGTAGTTTGTATCAAGATATCCGGTCGCCCCCGGAACATCGATTGATTTCAGGCCAATTGCTTTTGCTAATCCTTTTAAAAGATGAACTGCCGTAATCATTGCTCCCCGTTTTGGAAACTTTTTAAAAGAGGGTGAAAATCCCTGCCCCCATAACCAGACCTGAGAAGCTTTTGGATAACCTTTTAAGATAACACGGCTCTCTTCCATTATTTTTTTTAGAAATTTGTTTTTCGGCAGATAAGGCGCTATCTTTTTTCCGCTAATATCGTGCGGTGGAGTGGTTTTTACTTTTACCAAACTTTTATCTTTCGCCACCAACAGGTGGCGATACGATAAACCAGGATGAAATTTGCAACCATAATGCTTTAATTCCTGGTTAAGTTTTTTGATTGCCTGTTTTGCTGCTTTGGTTGAAATATGGTTTGCGGTAAAGCTGTGCATGCGCTCCTCTTTAACACTGACCAGGTTACAGCGGAAGCAAACTTCTCCTTTTTTTAAATTAACCCCTAAACTGACCGCCTCTAACGGGCCACGCCCGGTATAATATTTTTTTGGGTCAACCCCCAAGATTGACATTGCTGCCACATCAGATCCAGGAGCCATACCAGGAGGGATATTTGAGACCCAACCACAAAGACCATTCTGAGCCAGATAATCGAGGTTCGGAGTTTTTGCTATTTTAAGTGCAGAATTTTGCTTACCAGGAAAATCACTCATCCCGTCACCGATTAAAACCAGATACTTCATGGGGTGAACCGCTTTACTTTTTGGACAGCATTTTCTGCCACTATTTTTACTTCTTTTGTTACAGCCTCAACTGTCTTTAATACTGCTTCACGTGGTTTTTTAGGGACCTTAATTTTTATTTCATCCTGTTCCAGTCCTGTTTTAACCAGTAAACCGATTTTAGGAATTGAAGCCTGGGCAAGCGGATAAGTGTTTTCTAAAATTATCAATGAAATTTCTTTAATTTTTGATCGGTTCACATAGTCTAAGGTTTGTTTTGAAAGGTTCATTGAAAGCACCAGATCAAAGATGATTCCAATTATAAGCAGAGCTTTAAATCCACCCAAAACCGCAGCTACAATCGAATCGAGAACCCCCATTAATTTAATGCTTATAACCTTTTTTAGCATCCAGACCAAAAATTCGCCAATCAGGTAGAGCATTACAAAAAGCACCAGGAATAATACTGTGTAAGCAATCTGCTTGTTCCCGCCCAAAAAATCCATCGTTGCGGCTGCATTGCTGGCAAATTGTGATGAAAAGAACGCTGAGATATAAACAACTGCGATTCCGAGAATAGTTGTCAAGAATCCTGCCCTAACCGCCAGCGCAGCCAGAGTAACAATAAAAACTCCGCCTAATATATCTATAGCGGCAATCATTTTTTAGCTAATTTTGTTTTGAATGCTTTAAGACTCTTTTTTACTTGAGGATATTTGAGACTCAATATTTGAGCTGCCAGGATCGCTGCATTTTTTGTCCCATCAATTGCAACCGTTGCCACCGGAACCCCGGTCGGCATTTGAACAATTGCATAAAGAGAATCCTGTCCTCCCAGAACAGGAGAAGAAAGCGGAACTCCAATCACCGGCAAGGTTGTATGTCCGGCCACTACTCCTGGCAGGGCCGCCGCCATTCCAGCACAGGCAATAATCAGGTCATATTTTTTTTCTGCTTTTCTGGAATAGCTAGCAACTTTATCAGGAGTCCGGTGTGCAGAGGCAACCGTTATGTCATTTTTTATTCCAAATTCTTTTAATTGTAAAGCGGCTTTCTCTACCCTTGACAGGTCAGACTTACTACCGCAAATAATTCCTACACTTGGTTGTTTCATACATTTTTATTATATATTTACAAAGTGCGCTTGTAAAGCTATAATACTACCTACTATGGGAAAGAAACTCTGCTACCTTATTGGTTATCCGGTTGGACACAGCATTTCACCCGCCATGCATAATGCGGCTTTCAACCAGCTTGATCTTGATCGTGAATATTCATTATTAGAAATCAAACCGGATAAATTAAAAGATGCAATTAATGTATTGAGGGAACCGGATAATATTGGATTTAATGTTACTATTCCGCACAAGCAGGCAGTAATGGAATATATCGATATGGTAACTGAACTGGCAGAAAAACTGGGAGCAGTTAACACTGTAAAAATTCAGGATGAAAAATTGATCGGCTATAATACCGATGGCCCTGGATTTATTGATTCTCTTAAGCAAGATATAAACTTTAATCCAGCTGGAAAAAACATTATCCTGCTCGGAGCTGGCGGAGCCGGCTCTGCCGTTGCAATGATGCTGGCAGATTCAAAAATAAAGAAGCTTACAATCCAGGAACCAAGAACAGAACAAGTTGATAAGCTTTTGAACAAAACAAAAAAGTATTATCCAACATTAGAAGTGGCAGTCAGCAGCAATCTGCAAAAAGACATTGATAATGCTTCTTTATTGGTTAATGCAACTCCGGTTGGAATGCATCCAAAAGTAGAAGCTTCTCCACTTCCAACTGGTATTAAGCTCCATCCTAAACTATGCGTTTATGATTTAGTTTACATGCCCGAAAAAACTTTATTAATGCAGCAGGCAGAATCAGCCGGAGCAAAAGCTTTTTCGGGTCTCGGCATGTTAGTCCGCCAGGGAGCCCTCTCTTTTACATTAATAAATGGCACCCCTGCTCCCTACCGCACTATGTATCGGGCTGCCCGCCTGGCTCTCCAGGAAAAGCGAACTGACCGAAAACCTGACACCCAAGATTAAAAACACCCCTTTTTTGACCACTTTTTCGAGCATGAAAATTGCTGGTCAATTGATATGATAATCAGTGAGCTCGATAAAATCATCAATTACGGTATAGACAACAATGCCTCTGACATTCATCTGGAACCTAAAGAAGAGCACCTGCATCTCCGTTATCGGATCGATGGGATTATGCAAAAGGAGATAAAGATAGAAAAAAAGCTGCAGCAGCCACTAACTTCAAGGATAAAAATACTAGTTAACTTAGATATTGCTGAATCACGTCTTCCACAAGATGGCCGGACCAATCATTGCAATGTTGATCTTAGAGTTTCAACCATCCCAACTCTTTTTGGAGAAAAAGTCGTTATGCGGATATTAAAAAAAAATCAAACCCTCCCCTCCCTTGATGAATTAGGAATGGAAAAAAATGAATTGATAGAATACCGAAAACTTATTGCTAAAAGATCGGGGATAATTCTGGTATCCGGCCCGACCGGATCGGGTAAAACCACCACACTTTATGCAACCTTGAAAGAACTAAATGCCCCACAAAATAATATTGTAACGATTGAAGATCCGATTGAATATGTTTTTCAGGATATTAATCAAACCCAGGTAAATAATAAAACCGGGCTAACTTTTGCCCGGGGATTGCGCTCAATTCTAAGGCAAGATCCGGATATCATATTTATAGGAGAAATCAGAGATCTAGAAACTGCTCAGATTGCAGTTCAAGCAGCACTAACCGGCCATTTAGTTTTGGCTACTATTCATACCCAAGATGCAATCTCTTCGATTTGCCGATTGATTGATATGGGGATAAAAAACTATTTAGTTTCTGCGACACTATTGGGAACTGTTTCGCAACGGCTTCTGAGGAAAACTTCTGGCGGCCGGACGGCGGTCTTTGAAGTCTTCTTATTGAATGAAGAAGTGAAAGAAATAATTAATAAAAAGTATTCTAAGACTAATATACTAAGGGAAGCAAATTTTATAACTTTAGCTCAAAATGCTCAGGAACTATTAAAAAGTAATGTTGTTGGGAAAGAGGAGATTTATAGAGTACTTGGGAATTAACTATCCTCACCCTCCAGAATCTGCTCCCCCACTCGAACCGGAACTACTACTTGAACCAGCGCTACTGCCTAAAGTTGTATTAGAAGAAAACCCAAAGCTTCTAAGCAACAACATCGCTACCCCGGTTATCCTAAAAAAAACATTGCGTACTATTTGCTTACTATCTTGTTCTTTGATATGGTGCGGACAGTTTTTGCACATTTTACAATCTTGCACCTCTGCCATGCAGACTGTTTTTCTGTAGTATATACAACCGACTTCTTTTCTTTGTACCCGCCTTTTATCGTCTGCTTCCAAAAGTGATCGCATTTTTTCTAGCTGCTCAACTTCCATGGTGAAGTTTTATCAACTTGTCTTTTGAAAAATTTCAGTTAAAATTAAGGTGATGGTTTATTTGCGAAATATCTTCTTTTATATAATGATGGTTTCTAGTTTTGTGATCGGGACAACCCTAACCATCGCCCTATCTGGATTCAGGCCTAAAGAAAAACATTTTCGTCGGGCAGCACAAATTTGGGCAAAATTCCTACTACTCTGTTCCGGGATAAAGGCAAAAGTTGAGGGAATAGAAAACCTGCCCAAGAATGAACCGTTAATTTTTGTGGCTAACCACCAGAGCGCTGCAGATATTGTTTTACTTTTAGCTTGTACTCCCCGCTACTTCCGCTTTGCACCTAAAAAAGAACTTTTTAACATCCCGATCTTCGGAAGTTACCTAAAATGGTCCGGTTATATGCCGGTTGATCGTGAATCTGGAAGAAAAGCGATTAAATCTTTAGCCGGGGCAGAAGAATTTTTAAAGGATGAAGAAGCTATTCTAATTTTCCCGGAAGGGACCAGAAGCCCGGATGGAGTATTAAAAGAATTTAAACGTGGAAGCTTGTTTTTAATCTTTAAAAGTAAAGTTAAGGTTATCCCGGTGGGAATTTGTGGAAGCTATAAAATAATCGATAAAGGAAGTGCCCTGGTTAAACCGACCACGGTAATTATGAAATACGGCAAACCCCTCTCGTTTGAAAATTATTCAAGAACCAGAGCTGATTACGCTAAGGGTATCGAAATTCTAACTGCCACAATCAATAAAATGCTATAATTAAATACAGTGGAAAAAAATAACAAAAGTTTTTACGGACTTGGGATCGCCCCAAAAATACTTCATCTGTTAGAAAAGATGCGCTTTAAAGTACCTACCCCTATTCAGTATAAAGCCATCCCAATAGCAATTGAAGGAAAAGACATTATTGGGATTGCACAAACCGGAACCGGCAAAACAATGGCCTTTGGAATACCAATGGTACAACGCCTTGCCAATGCAAGATCTTACGGATTGGTGCTGGTACCGACCCGAGAACTGGCCTACCAGGTTGATGAAGCAATAACTAAGATTGGAGTTGCTTTAGGTATTAGGACAGCGGTGCTTATCGGTGGGGCATCGATGTATAACCAGATCAAATCCTTACGCCGGAATCCCAGGATTATTATTGCGACTCCGGGACGGCTGATTGACCACTTAGGCCAGCGGACCTTCCGCCTCGACCGTTTTAGCATATTGGTATTGGATGAAGCTGACCGGATGCTTGATATGGGATTCGCTCCCCAGATAGAAAAGATATTATACTTCTTTCCAAAAGAAAGACAAACCATGCTCTTCTCCGCAACTATTCCGGATAAGATCGTTAAGATCGCCACCCGGCATATGAAATTACCGGTCGGTGTTGAGATCGCTAAATCGGGGACTGCTGCAAAAAACGTTATCCAAGAATTATTCATAATTAAGAAAGATGATAAGAATGAATTGCTGATGAAATTACTTTATGAGTATAAAGGAACTGTTTTAATTTTTAGCCGGACCAAACGGGGAGCTGGAAGGATCACTAAAGGGCTCCGCTCGCTCGGGCATTCTGCAGCCGAGATCCACTCTGACCGATCGTTAAGGCAACGCCGCGAAGCACTGGAAGGATTTAAGACCGGGAGGTACCGGATTCTAGTAGCTACCGATATTGCTGCACGCGGGATCGATGTAAAAGAAATTGAATTAGTAATAAATTATGACTTGCCGGATGACGCTGAAAATTATGTCCATCGGATCGGAAGGACCGGGAGGATGGAACACGAGGGGCGGGCGATCTCTTTTGCCACACCGGATCAGCGTAATGAAGTGAAGTATATCGAAAAGGTTATGCAAAAGGCGTTGCCGAGGGCAAAACATCCAGAAGTTAGACCGGCTGAATTTTATGCTCCAGTAGTGCGCAGCTTTAGACCTCGCAGGGGCCGATCGAGTCGTAGACGACGTTAGATAGTTTCTCGTGTTATAATGTATGAATGAAATATAAGGGTGTCATCGAAACCTACCGTAAATACCTGCCAGTTAATGACGATACCGAAATCATCACATTTTTTGAAGGGAATACCCCGCTCATCCATTCAAAATATCTATCAGACCTTACCAAATGCAAAGTTTATTTAAAATACGAAGGTGCTAATCCGACCGGATCATTTAAAGACCGCGGGATGACTATGGCGATCACCAAAGCAAAAGAAAAGGGGTGTAAAGCGGTCATCTGTGCCTCAACCGGGAATACTTCTGCTTCTGCCGCCGCTTATGCTTGTAGAGCAGAACTCGATTGCATTGTAATTATTCCAAAAGGGAAAATTGCACTCGGAAAATTGTCTCAGGCAATCATGCACGGAGCTAAGGTTTTTGAAGTCGATGGAAATTTTGACCAGGCGCTTGAGCTAGTAAAAGAGTTGGGTGAAAAATACCCGGTCGAAATTGTAAATTCAATCAATCCATTTAGAATCCAGGGGCAAAAGACCGGATCGTTTGAAATCTGTGACCAGCTCGGATCAGTTCCTGATTATTTCTGCCTGCCAGTCGGAAATGCCGGAAATATTACCGCTTATTGGATGGGATTCAAAGAATATTACGATAAAAAACAGATCGATAAACTACCAAAAATGACCGGTTTTCAAGCTGCCGGATCAGCTCCAATTGTTCTTGGACATCCAGTAAAAAAACCAGAAACTCTGGCTACGGCTATCAGAATTGGGAATCCGGCTTCCTGGAAAGGAGCCCTTAATGCAGTAGAGGAATCGGGTGGATCAATCTCTATAGTAACTGATGAAGAAATTATTGAAGCTTATAAAATAGTAGCCGGCAAAGCTGGCGTTTTTTGCGAGCCGGCTTCGGCTGCATCGGTAGCAGGGCTGCTAAAGAGAAGAAAAGAAGGAAAAATCCCTGACCGGCAGACCGTTGTCTGCATACTGACTGGCCATGGGTTAAAAGATCCCGATATTGCAATCAAGTTAGGAAACAAGCCAAAGAGTATTTCCTGTTCGGTTGAGTCAATTGTAAAGGAGCTTGGTTACTGAGTGGAAAGCCTTGAGTTTATTCTGGTAGCTAACGGACCAGGAGAATTAAGCGCCCTGGTTAAGCCGATCGTCGAAAAGCTTAGGGAAAGGTCCAGTAAAAAAGTCCCGATCCGAACAACCCTCTTCTTAACTCCCTGCCAGTTTTCGTCAGGTAAAGAAGAACAATTTGTTAAGACGCTCGGTTTGGACCAAGTCGTCACTGCCGAAGAGTACCGCAAATGGATTTTAGGGATGGCCTTAAATCGAGATTTAAAGTTAAAGTATCGGGGAGTGGTCCTTTATCTGGGTGGAGACCTGCTGCATGCCGTCTTGATTGCAAAAAAACTGGGGTACAAAGTTTATGCCTATCTGCACGGGCAAAAAGCCGGGTGGAAGTCTGTTTTCTCAAAATTCTTTGTCCAAAACGAAAAAAGCGAACGGGAGCTGGTCAAGGCAGGGATAAAGCCGGAACGGATTCAAATTGCCGGTGATTTAATGCTGAATTCAATCAATCCGCTTCCAAAAAGCACCGCCATCGAGAAATGGAAACTTTCATCCAAAAAACCAATTATTGCTTTTTTACCGGGGAGCCGTGGATGGGAGATTGATTTTATGGTCCCCTTTTACGAAACAATTGGGATGGAATTGAAACAGATTATCCCTGGCATTCAGTTAATTATGATTGTCTCACCTTTTACTTCTATAGAAGAGGTCGAAATAAAATTAAAAGATAATGTCTTTGACCTCTTAGCACCCCTTAATTCTGTCAGCGCGGCAGACCTGGCAGTTACAATTCCCGGAACCAATACCGCCCAAATCGCCACGGCTGGAATTCCGCTCTTAAGCCTCTTTCCAATTAATCAGATAAAAGATATTCCGTTGGAGGGATTTTTGAATTATTTAACCAAAGTTCCTCTACTTGGAGCAGCTATTAAACGCCTGGTAGCCGAAATTACCATTAAAAGAAATAAGTTTTTTGCAATCCCAAATATTAAGGCAAAAAAAATGATCCACCCGGAACTGAATGGAAACCTTACCCCTGAGCAGGTAGTTGAAAAAATAATTAGCATACTTAATAACCAGGACCAGCTTAAAGAGATGGAAAAACAACTTAAAAAAATAATGGGTGAATCAAATGCGGCTGATATTATTACACGAGAGATAATAAATGAAAATATTCCAGCGCCTGTTTAAACATATAAAACCTTACAGCAAACATGCAGCAGCAGCCCTGCTGTCGATGCTGATTTATTCGCTCTGTAACATTGCCATTATTCCATTGATCGGAAAACTTTCTGATTCAATCGCCGCCAAAAACTTAATCCAACTAAACCTGGTTATTGCCGGGGCAATTGGGCTTTATCTTTTACGCGGCCTGGCAACCTACGGCCAGGGTTATCTAATGAGCTTTGCGGCACAGCGGATGCTCTTTGACCTCAGGACAAAATTATTTGAACATTTAAACAAACTTTCTCTCGATTTTTTCACCCGCTGGCGGACCGGCGACCTGATTGCCCGTTCAACCAATGATATCGATAATATCCAGAATGGCATTGTCGCTACGGTAATCCAGATTATGCCAAACCTGGTTACACTTGTCGGAGCAATCGGTTATCTATTTTACCTGAACTGGCAGCTCTCACTGCTGACTATGCTGATCATTCCTTTCCTCTCATATGTAATTGGCCGCTTCGGCCGGGAGATGCACCGGGTTTCGCTCGACGCACAAAAAAAGACCGCTGACATTTCTTCGATCTTGCAAGAGAAAGTTGCAGGGGTAAAAATTGTTAAATCATTCGCTATGGAAAAGCATGAAATTGAAAAATTTAAAGAGGAATCGGAAAAAAGTTTTTGGCTGACTTTAAAACAGGTCCAGATTAATGTTACCCAAACTCCTCTTCTGGCATTTATCCAGGTTATCGGAATGGTTATTATTATCTGGTATGGTGGTTACCAGGTTGTAACTGGAAAATTATCTCCATCAAGTTTGATCGCTTTTTTTGCCGGGATTGCACTGATTGCCGATCCGGTCTCAAAATTAGGTGATACCAATTCGGTCTTACAAAGATCGCTTGCCTCGGCAGCACGGATATTTGAAATATTAGACATCAAACCAACGGTTAAAGAAAAGCCAGATGCTAAAGAAGTCAAACTAGCTGGAAAAGTAGAGTTTAAAAACGTTGCTTTCACCTATCAAAAGGACCAACCGTTAGTTTTAGATAATATAAATTTAAAAGTTAATTCGGGCCAGATTATTGCTCTGGTGGGGCGCTCCGGAGCAGGTAAAACCAGTTTTATTAATCTGGTTCCCCGGTTTTATGATCCAACCGGTGGAGAAATTTTTGTGGATGGAATTAACTTAAAAGATTTCCAACTTCATTCTCTCCGGTCGCAAATGGGAATTGTTTCACAGGAAACCATTCTCTTCTCAGGTACAATCAAAGAAAACATCGGTTACGGCAAAATCAATTCTACTGATGAAGAGATAAAAAACGCGGCCCGGATTGCTAACGCCCACAATTATATTATTGAACTTCCAAAGGGTTATGAAAGCCAGGTTGGGGAGCGCGGAGTCCAGCTGAGCGGGGGGCAACGGCAACGCCTTGCCATTGCCAGAGCACTTTTGCGCAACCCTAAAATTTTAATTTTTGATGAAGCAACATCCTCACTTGATACCGAATCAGAAAGATTGGTTCAGGATGCTATGGATAAATTGATGAAAGGCCGCACTACCTTTGTAATTGCCCACCGGCTTTCAACCGTCCAACACGCCGATCTGATACTGGTCCTCAATAAAGGGAAGATTATTGAGTCTGGAAAACATTCTGAATTGTTAAATCAAAATGGTTTATATAAAAGTCTCTATGATTTACAGTTTAAAGCTTAGGAGAATAACCGAGAATTAATTCTCGGATAATCTTATGAAAATTCTCATCATAAGCAACGGACACGGTGAGGACCTGGTCGGAGCAGCACTGAGTGAAAAGCTGACCGGACATAAAATATCAGCCCTCCCGATCGTCGGGGAAGGGAAAGCATACGAAAATAAGGGCTGCCAAATTCTTGGTCCCAGAAAAAAACTCCCGGGCGGCGGTTTTTCACTGCGCCATCTCCCGTCTCTCATCTCCGATCTCCAGTCTGGACTATTCGGCAACATTTTAGAAATTTATCGGGTTATCAAACAACAGAATGCGGATTTAGTCATCGCAATCGGTGATATTGTTCCCCTGATCTTTTCTAAGTTGGTCAAAGCTCCTTTGGTGTTCATTGGAGTAAATAAGTCAGATTACTATAAATGGTTTGGCTATTCCTATACTCCCTGGGAGATTCAACTACTGAAAAAGGCTAAAATCGTCTTTACCCGCGACCAATTGACGGCGGATAATCTTAGTAAGAAAGGTGTAAATGCTAAGTTTGTGGGGAATCCGCTTATGAACAACCTCCAACTTCCAACGTCCAACGTCCAAACAAATCCTAAATCCCAAACTTTAAATCCCAAACTTATCGGTCTGTTACCTGGAACACGAATTAAAGACAAAGAATTAAATCTAAAAGATTTTGAGATTTTAAAAACAGAAATTAATAAAATTGACAAAGATATAATGTTTGAAATTGCAACAAAAGAAAATTTTAAAAGGGTATTGTCAGAATCAAAATTAATAATCGGGCTCTCCGGAACCGGAAACGAGCAGGCGGCCGGATTAGGAATTCCCGTGGTTTCTTTCCCCGGTCTCGGTTCGCAATATACTAAAAAATTTGGTCAGGCTCAAAAACAGCTCTTAGGAGATGCCCTGAGTTTTATACCGGAAAGAGCTTTTATCAAGATTGCACAAAATGTCCTTGACATCCTAAAAGATCCTCAAAAAAACAAATCAATGTCACAGGCCGGGAAAGAACGCATGGGCGGGATTGGAGCAATTGATAATATTTCGAACTATGTTCTCTCAAATAGCAAATAGAGTAAACTTAAAAGAAAATTCAGGAATACTGAGGATTATCCTTATCTATTCGATCTTCTTTTTTACTGTAGCTTTATTAAAACATTACACCTTTCATTCAAACGCCTGGGATTTATCAATTTTTGACGAATCTATTTGGAATACTACCCAGGATCGTTTTTTGTTTTCAAACATGAAAGGTTATTGTTATCTGGGTGATCATTTTGCTCCGGTCCTACTAATTTTTGTTCCATTTTACTGCCTTGGTTTTGGAGCAGAGTTATTAATATTCGCTCAGGTTATGTTCGCCTCCCTTGGCGCCTTACCCTTGTACTGGTTAGCAAAAGATAACTTCGAAGATGAAAGGTTACATTACCTTTTCCCTCTTGCGTACCTGTTATTTTTACCTTTATGGCATATAATCACTTATGATTTTCATGCGGTGGCACTATCGATTGCCCCATTAATCTTTGCCTTTTATTATCTAACAAAGGACAAATATTTATTCTCGCTGCTTTTTCTTGCTTTTGCGGTTACATGCAAAGAAAACATGCCAGTGGTTGGGGCTTTTTTTGGGATCTATATCCTGCTTGTTAAAAAAAAGAAACTGCTTGGCTTTTGTTTATTGGCAATGGGACTATTATTGTTTATCGTGGAATTACAGCATTTAATCCCATTTTTCCGTGGAGGAGAACAGGGCTTTGCCTATTTTGACCGTTATTCATACCTCGGCAACAATCTCGGTGAATATGTTAAAACAGCCCTATTTAATCCATTAATAATTGTAAAAAATCTCTTAATTCCGGATAAAATAATATATTTAACCGTAATGCTAGGGGCGGCCGCTTTTTTGCCCTTATTCAGCCCTTCAACTTTTTTTCTCGCAATCCCCATACTTGCTCAAAATCTACTCTCAACCTATTCGGGCCAATACGGCTATCATAGCCAGTACAATTCCGGCTTAATCCCTTTTCTGTTTATTTCTGCAATTTTTGGCTTAAGTAATATTTTAAAAAATAAAACTGCAGAGCAGCAGACTCAAATCAAAAAGCGGATTCAAAGAATAATGGTTTTTTTTATAATCATTTCACTGCTCGAGTTTTTTCTAGGTTATTTTATCCGTTACACCTTTCCAACCAAGCATACATTCTATGGGCATGAATTACTAAAACAGATACCCAACCATGTTTCTGTTTCTGCATCTTCAAACATACACCCCCATCTTGCCCACCGTAAAAACATCTGGGAATTCCCAAATGGTGTTGGCCAAGCAGAATATGTCATTATTGAAACTTTTGATCCAACCTGGCCGATGGAAGAAAAGGATTACCCTGATGTTTTAGATAGATTATGGAAAGAAAAAAGCTACAAAAAATTGTTTGGTTTTTTCTTCTTAGGGGAAATAAGGACCCCGGTGCGTAATAAGGCGGAACACTTTAAGGAAATTGAAGAGTTTAGGCAAAATAAAAACTATCAGATCCTGGCTGATAAACACCAATTCCTTTTGGCAAAGAAAATAGAATGAAACGCAATCTGGGCCGGCTTGACAAATAGAGCATTATTATGTATATTTATTTAAGTTAGGTATATTATTTATTACCATAACCAAAACAGATAAGCATGAATAAAGATTATAGAAAGCTACCATACATTATTAAGGATAATTTCAGCCTGCTCTTTCCGGATATCAAGCCAGCATCTTTTGACCAGAATATTAAGAACTGGCTGAAAAAAGGTGAATTGATAAAACTAAAAAGAGGGCTCTATATTTTGAATGATTATTTCAGCAACTGTAACAATAAAGAGGATTATTTGTATTTCTTATCTTCACTGCTCTGCTCCCCTTCATACATCAGCCGCGAAACCGTGCTCAGCAGGTACGGCATACTTTCAGAAGCGGTTTACGGGATTGCCTCAGTTACGCTAAAGACCACCCGAAGCTTTAACTCAAAAATAGCTGTTTTTAACTTTTCTAAAATCAAAGAAAGCTTATTCACCGGTTTTACCGAAAATATATTTCAGGGAAAGAAGTATTATCTGGCTACCAAAGCTAAGGCATTTTTCGATTATCTATATTTCGCCAAAAGGTCTTTGCAACAGGTCAATCGTAAAACTGTAGCAGAGCTAAGGTTAAACCTGGAACCCTTAAGCAAAAACGACTGGCAGGAATTTGATAGATACCTGCGCATCTCAAAAAGTGAAAAGATCAGGCGCATTTACGCCGTGTTAAGGAAATAGATGCTGATAGAAGATATAAAAAATATTGTTGCCAAAGAAACAGAAAAAGGTACCCGGAGCGGGTATATTATCAATCTTATAAAAGAATACCTGCAGAACATTACACTTGAATTTTTGTACAGCAACAAAAACACTAACAACTTACTGGTTTTTACCGGGGGCACCTGCCTGCGGTTTTGCTTTAACCTGCCCCGTCTTTCTGAAGACCTTGATTTTGATACCGCATCCGTTGTAGGCCATACCTCTATCGGAGAAGAACTTAAAAATCATTTTAAGACAAATTTAAAATACAATGATATTGATCTTGTGATTAAGGGCAAAGAAAAAAAGATATACTTAAAATTCCCCCTTCTGGACAGGCTCAATCTAAAATATGAAGATTCCCTTATTTTACTTTTGAAGGTTGAAATATGCAAGGCGGACCTTTCGATCAGCCAGGTTGAGACTTCGCTGGTAGAAAAAGAAGGAAAAACCTATTTTTTGAAGAGATATTCACTTGAAGATATGATGGCCGGCAAAATCAACGCTTTTTTAACCCGGTTGTTTTATAAAGGTAAAACCAACGAGGTCAACTTCAAGGGGCGTGATATATACGACCTGGTCTGGTTTATGGGAAAAGGCATTAAGCCAAACCTGGTTAAATTAAAAAAGAGCCTAGCCGGCACCCGGTATGAAAAACTGGAATGGGGGGAATTGTTAAACGAAATCAAAACCAAAACTAGCAAAATAAAAAAGAGCAACATTAATTTAGATCTGGCAAATTTCATCGAAACCCCCCTTGCACTAAATAATTTTTTAAACTGTTATATTGATGTTATTGGCCAGTACTGCAACGCATATAATAAAAAATAATGAAACATAAAATC
>JBHPMS010000014.1:0-17384 GCA_042563095.1 Candidatus Margulisiibacteriota bacterium | reverse complement strand
TGGGAAGGGCAGACCGATGAGGGGGAGATGGGGATAAGTTACGATGAGCTTGACCGAATTATTCTTAATAAAATTGATGGAATCGACCCACCGAAAATTCAACTGGTTAAAGATCGAATAAAAACTTCTGAACATAAACGCTGCGGAGCCCCCATCTTTGAAAGAAACAGGTAAGATAATCAAAATGGTTGTAGATATTGCCGAAGTCGAGATCGAACCTTCAGCCGCATGTGTCAGGTGTAAAGGTTGTCAGGTGGTTTCGTCTGGAAAGATGCTGCTTTTAGCCAAAAATGAAATCGGTGCAAAGGTAGGGGATAAAATTCAGGTAGAAATCCCAGAGTCCGAAAGCATCAAAGCATCATTTCTAATTTTTATTTTTCCACTGATCGCATTAATTGTTGGGTATTTTATTGGAGTTAGATTGTTCGTCCTCGAAGTTTTTGGGATAATGTTTGCGATCATGTTTTTGGGGTTAAGTTTTCTATGTCTAAGGCTTTATGACCAGCTCCTAAAATCCCGCCAGGATTGCCGGGCTACAATTATTGCGATAGAATAAAATTATGATAAACTTGGCAAATCCGGTATTGGCTTACTTCGGAGTTTTTATGGCCGGGGGGATATCTTCTATCAATCCCTGTGTCGTTGTGATCTATCCATTGATCATCAGCTACGTTGGCGGGTATGCGGAAGGAGATATTAAAAAGGCGTTCTGGAGCTCGCTTTCTTTTGTCGTCGGGCTTTCAATTACATACTCCATTTTAGGAACGATTGCTGCCCTGTCCGGACAGTTGCTCGGAAATATCGGGGGATTTTGGAATTTCATCCTGGGTGGTATCGCAATATTTTTAGGATTAAACCTTCTGGGAATAATTCATTTTAAGCTTTCGCCGTATAAAGGGGTAAAGATAAAACAAAAGGGGATTTTAGGGGCGTTATTTTTGGGATTGATTTTTGGTCTGACTGCCAGTGCCTGCTCGACTCCGATTTTAGGATTTGTTCTAACCTATGTTGCTTCCCGGCAAAACATTATATATGGAGGTACCCTGCTTTTTACTTATGCGCTTGGATCAAGTGTCATTATTCTTTTGGTTGGTGTCTCAACTGGATTTGCCCAGGCTAGCCTAAAAGCCCAAAAGTTAGAAAAGATATCACTTTACTTCCCAAAAATTGCAGGAATGATCTTTATTTTAATCGGTCTCTGGATGATTTTCTTCTCGAAATAGTGTAAAATATATCCGTGAAAAAAATATTCGTATTTTTACTTTTTACTTTTTACTTTTCATTTTCAGCCATGGCCTGCACCATGACCACCGCACAGGATGGGGTAAAACTTTTTAAAACACCAAGTATAGAAGCCGAAATACTTTTTGATTACCCGGAGAATTTTCCACTTAAAATCATTAGCGAAAGTAATGGTTGGTTCCAGGTGGCTGACTGGATGCAGCTTAAGGGCTGGGTAATCGGGTGGCAGTTGAAAGCAGGTGAAAAAAGTTGTGTGGTTTATCGGCATAAAGTAAACTTCCGCTCTGGCCCCGGGCGCAACTATTCAGTTTTGGGTAAATTAACTAAAGGGAATGTCTTGCTTATTCTCAAAAAAAACCAGTATTGGGTGAGAGGCAAACTGGTCGATCCAAATACTGGCCAGGTCGGTTGGGTCCACCGGCAGATGCTGTGGGGGGACTGATTGACATTTAACAACGGAGTATTATAATAAAACCATGAACGACTTTAGGTGTAGATGTTGTAACCGCTTGCTGGCTAAATTCGAAGAGTGCAAATTGATCGAGATCAAATGCCCCAAATGTAAAACGATTAATATGTTCCGGGATAACGAAATCATTTTAGTCCAGCTCGGACAGAAGTATATCAATCGAACTCCAGATATTGATCCTGTTGCCAGTTAATGGTTGCGCATATACCGGTCTTAGTTCATGCAGTTACAGAATATTTAAACCTTAAACCCAATCAAACTTTGATTGACTGCACTCTGGGTTTTGGCGGTCATTCTTCCCATCTCTCATCTCTCACCTCCCATCTCAAGATTATAGGGATTGATCAAGACAATGACGCAATTCAGGGCCAACAGGGCATACAAGTGAAAAAGGGCAATTTTAAAAACTTAAAGGAATTAGTCAAAGAAAAAGTTGATGGGATTTTGTTTGACCTGGGAGTTTCTTCTTACCAGATCGATACAGCGGAGAGGGGATTTTCGTTTCGCTTTGATGGTCCACTCGATATGAGAATGGGTCAGGATATCAGGGAATCAGGGGAACGGGAGATCAGAGCCCAGGATATTATAGAACAAAGTTCGGAGGATGAGCTTTATAGGATATTTAAAGAGTATGGAGAAGAAAGATATTCTAAAAGAATAGCTCGCAGGGTAAAAGACAAGCTTCCGAGAACCACTTTTGGATTAAAAGAAATTGTTGAAAGAGCAATCCCGGGCTGGAGAAAGAGGGAATCAGTTTCTAGGATTTTTCAGGCATTGAGGATAGTGGTAAATAATGAGCTCGAAAATTTAAAAATTGCCCTGCCGCAGGCGGTTGAGCTTTTAAATCCCGGAGGAAGAATTGTTGTAATCTCTTACCATTCACTCGAGGATCGGATTGTGAAACACTTTTTTAGGGAATGCCAGAAAAATGCTATACTTAAGCTGTTGACAAAAAAACCGGTTTTGGCCGGTGCTGATGAGATAAAAGATAATCCAAGAAGTAAAAGTGCCAAGCTGAGAGCAGCAGAAAAAGTATGAAAATTCCAAAGAGCCAACGCACAACGGTTAACCTGTTAATTGTGGCAGCAGTGTTAGCGCTGTTGCATCTTTACATCCAAAATCAGAGTATTAATTTGAAATATGACTATGTTAAGGAAAAAATTAAATTTCAAGAAGTATACGAAAAAAACCGTGAGCTTAGTAGCCGGGTTGCCCGGCGCAGCTCGCTTGACCGGATCGAAAAAATTTCTCGGGAAGAATTAAAAATGATTTATCCGGAAGAAATTACCTATATTATAAGTACAACCCAGGAGGCAAAATCGTAATGGGGGCGAGAGTTCGTTTTGCGCCATCGCCAACCGGGGCGCTGCATATGGGGGGCGCGCGGACTGCACTTTTTAATTGGCTCTACGCCCGTTCACAAAAAGGTTCTTTTATCTTGAGGGTAGAAGATACTGACCGGACCCGCTCAACAGCTGATGCGGTTAAGGCGATCCACCAGGGGATGAAGTGGCTGGGGCTCGATTGGGATGAAGGGCCACAGGTAGGCGGCCCCTTTGGTCCATACCATCAGACTGAACGGGTAGAAATTTACAAAGAGTATGTTGAAAAACTTTTGGCCGAAGGGAAAGCTTATTATTGTTTTTGTACGCCCGAAGAACTTGAGAAAAAACGAAAAGAATCGGCTGCCCGCAAAGAAGCGCCCCGCTATGATGGGAGCTGCCGTAAAATAACAACCGAACAGATTGAGGAGTTAAAAAGATCAGGAAAGCCGGCGGTTGTACGCTTTTTTCTCCCGGCTGGAGCGATCACAACTGTATTTGATATTTTGCGTGGAAAAGTAGAATTTGAAAATGATCTTTTGGATGATTTTGTTATTTTGAAATCAGACGGATTTCCAACCTATAATTTTGCGGCGGTAATTGATGACCATCTGATGGAAATATCTCACGTTATACGGGGTGACGACCACCTTTCTAACACTCCCCGGCAGATTTTAATTTACCAGGCCTTTGGCTGGAAGCCGCCCAAGTTTGCCCACATTCCGATGATCCTGGGCCCTGACGGAAGCCGTCTTTCAAAACGCCACGGGGCAACCTCGGTCATCGATTTTCAGGACTTAGGCTATCTTCCAGAGGCAGTCTTTAATTATTTGGCCAGGTTGGGGTGGGGGTATAAAGACCAGGAAATATTTAGCAGAGATGAAATTATTAAAAAGTTTACACTTAAGGCGATTTCTAAAAATCCGGCCAGGTTTGATGTTGATAAACTGCAATGGATGAACGGGCAATACATCCGCAAAGCGTTACCGGAGCGCATTGTTGATCTCTGCCTTCCTCTCTTGACTGAAAATTACGGGACACATGATTTTGGGTATGTTACGCAGGTAGTTAAGCTTTATATCGATCGGTTGCGGGTAATTCCAGATATCGTCCTGTTAGCCAAATTTTTCTTCAAAGATGATTATACGGTTAACCCGGAAGCGGCAGAAAAACATTTAAAAACCGAAACTGCACCAAAGGTTTTGCCTGAGTTAAAAAAGAGATTGGAAAGGGTTGATCCATTTACCAAAGATAATATTGAGCGGGTCTTTAAGGCGATTGCGGCGGACCGATCACTTAAATTAGGCCAAGTAATCCACCCCTGCCGCGTTGCAATAACTGGATCTGACCAGAGCCCCCCGATGTATGATGTGGTTGAGGTGCTGGGGAAAGAAGTTGTTCTAAAAAGACTATCTGCTCAAATAACCAATTAATCTATAGATCAACTTGGCAATTGTAAAATCAGGGGCGTGCAATCCTTTGATCGGAGCAAGTTCTACAAAATCAGCGCCGACAATCCGGCGTTGTTTGCAGACTTCGCGTAAAATATCGAGTGTCTCCTTCCAAAGTAATCCTCCCGGTTCCGGTGTTCCGGTGGAAGGCATGATTGATGGATCAAGTACATCTACGTCAAAAGAAAGATAAACTGTATCTCTGAGCTGGCTGATGATTGCTTGTGGATTGATCGGCTTGTCGGCCCAGTGGATCTTTCTTGTCTGGTCTTTCTCATCTGCAAAGGTTGTTTCCTCTTCAGAAATGTTGCGAATCCCAACGTGAACAACCGGACAGATCTCAATCATCCGCCGGGCGGCACAGGCATGACTATCCTTTTTTCCCTGAAAGGTGTCGCGTAAATCTGCATGAGCATCAAAATGTAAGACCGAGAGGGTAGGATAAATTGAGCGGGCTGCTTTTACCGCATGAAGTGAAATTGAGTGTTCCCCGCCCAAAATTATTGGGATTTTGTTGGCTTTGAAGACTTTCAAAGTTTCTTTTGTGAGAGTTGCCGGGCTGGTGACCTTTGTTGTGTGGATGCCGACTCTTTTTAAAGTATTATGATGGAGCTCTTCATCATATACTTCTACTTGGGCTGATGCATCGATAATCGCTTTCGGGCCGTTTTTAGTTCCTTTTCCGTAACAGACGGTTTTCTCGTGCGGGCAGGGGATTACCACAAAGCGGCTGGTTTTGTATTTGGCGAATTTCGGATCCGGACTTAAAAATCCCTTTGGCATTGTAATAATATTATACCATTGTTATAATCAAGTTATCATGTACAAAGATTTACCAGATAAAAACGGGCATTTTGGAAAATTCGGGGGGCGCTTTGTACCTGAAACACTAATGCCAGCACTTGAACAGCTGGCGGTTTCTTACGATAAAATAAAACATAGTGACGGTTTTAAAAATGAGCTGGCCCATTACCTTGAAAATTATGCAGGACGCCCAACCCCGCTTTACTTTGCTAAAAGATTAACTGAATTTTTTAAAGGGCCGAAAATCTATCTTAAAAGGGAAGATTTAGCCCACACCGGAGCCCACAAAATTAATAATACTATCGGCCAGGTTATACTTGCCAAACGGATGGGGAAGATGAGGATAATTGCCGAAACCGGGGCAGGGCAACATGGGGTTGCAACGGCAACTGCCTGTGCACTTTTTGGAATTAATTGTGTAGTTTACATGGGAGAAGAAGATATCCGCCGCCAGGCCCTTAATGTTTACCGGATGAAACTGCTGGGAGCAGAAGTCCGCACCGTCACCTCCGGCACCAAAACTTTAAAAGATGCAACTAACGAAGCATTACGGGATTGGATGGCTAATGTGCGGGATACTTTTTATTGCCTGGGTTCTTGTGTCGGGCCGCATCCTTATCCGATGATGGTGAGGGATTTTCAGGCAATCATTGGGAAAGAGGCGAAAGGACAGATTTTGGATGCTGAAAAAAAACTACCAGATTGTCTGTTAGCCTGTGTTGGCGGGGGATCTAATTCGATCGGACTGTTTTATGAATTTTTAGATGATCCAGAAGTAAAAATGTTGGGAGTAGAGGCGGGGGGTGGGGCTCCACTCGGTAAAGGATCTCCGGGTGTTTTGCATGGAGCCTTCTCTTATCTGTTACAATCAAAAACCGGTCAGGTTCTGCCTACTCATTCAATCTCTGCCGGGCTCGATTATCCAGGAGTTGGACCCGAGCATAGTGCACTTAAAGATTCGGGCCGTTGCGAGTATGGAACTGTTGCGGACAAAGAAGCGGTAAAGGCATTTAAGCTTTTGTCAGAGTTAGAGGGGATTATTCCAGCTCTCGAGTCGGCGCATGCGATTGCTTATCTTGAAAAAATAGCCACAAAGATGGACCGGTCACAGGTTGTGATTGTTTGTTTGTCTGGCAGGGGAGACAAAGATGTCGAGAATATTAGAGGCATTTGAAAAACGAAAGGCGTTAATTGCCTACATTACTGCTGGAGATCCCAGCCTGGCAGTAACTGAAAAACTTATTTATGCGATTGAAAAAGCGGGAGCAGATATCATTGAGCTGGGAGTTGCTTTTTCTGACCCGTTGGCGGATGGGCCGGTAATCCAGGCTTCGCATCTGAGGGCTTTAAAAACTTCGTTAGCTGATGTGATTAAACTGGCGGCCAAAGTTAGGAAAAAAACGAAAATTCCAATTGTTTTAATGCTTTCTGATAATCTGGTTGTAAAATATGGAACCGAGCGGTTTTATAACAATGCCTCATCTGCCGGGATTGATGGTGTAATAATTCCTGACCTGCCGCCAGAAGAGTTTAGCGAAAAAGGATACAAGCTTCAACTCGATAATATTCTCCTGGTTGCTCCAACCAGTACCGAGGAGCGGATGGTAAAAATCTCTGAGCTATCAACCGGTTTTATTTATCTGGTCTCGTTAACCGGAATAACCGGACAACGTAAAAAAGTTTCGGCAGATGTTGATATGCTGGTTAAGCGGGTCCGCAAATACACAGATAAGCCGGTCGCGATCGGTTTTGGGATTTCAAATCCCAAGCAGGCAGAAATGTATGCCAGAATGTCAGACGGGATTATTGTTGGATCAGCCATTGTTGACTGCCTGGCTAAAAACAAAAAGAATTCGGTGCCGGCAGTTGCGAAATTTGTTTCCTCCCTCCGCCGGGCGATTGATAGATGATCCTCGACCGGGTATGCATACGTTTCCGTCAATTTCTGTTTGCGATGTCTGCTGCCATGAACGAGGTTGATTGGCATTTTGTAAACAGATTTCTAAACCCAGAAGAATTGGTCTGTTTTAAACTGCTTCCCGAATTTGAACAGAAACACTCGGTGATTGTGGCGCAAAAGATGGAAGAGCTGGCCCAGGGAAAAAAGGAGTTAGATCAGAGGAAAGCTGCCCGGATCGGTTTGCTGCATGATATTGGTAAATCAGTCTTACATCTTTCGGTAATGGAAAAAAGTGTTCTGACAGTTATCCGTTTTATTCTGCGTCCACTTTATAATCTTTTAGCAAAATCAGGAGACAAACCACAATCCAAACTTATTTATAGAAAATTTTATTACCACAAACACCATCCGGCCGTGGGGGCCGAGATTTTGGAAAATATTAAGGTGGATCAAGAAATTGTTAACTGTACCCGTTTCCACGACAACAACGCAAAGTATGATAATATATATAAAGAACTTTTGGTTAAGGCAGATACGACATGGTAAAAAAACTCCCCAATAAAAGTAAATACATAAATCTTGTTCATGACATTGCCGCATTAATCGAGCAAGGACGAAAAACTTCGGTTAGATATGTTAATACGACCCTTGTAATTACCTATTGGCTTATTGGAAGAAGAATTGTAGAGTTTGAACAAAAAGGGAAAAAGAGGGCAGAGTACGGGAAAGAATTGTTGAAAAAAATATCTGCTGATTTAACACCGGGCTTTGGGAAGGGAGTTAGTGAAAGAAACTTAGAATATATGCGTCAATTTTATATTGCCTATGGTAATATTTCGAACACACTGTCTGCGAAATTAATTGAGGGCAAGGATAGGAAGTCGAACACAGCGTATTCGAAAATCCCAACAGATATTTTTCCTTTTTCATGGTCTCATTATCGCCTACTCATGCGCCTTGACGAATCTAGTAAGCGGGAATTTTACGAATCGGAGTGTTTTAGGGGCAATTGGTCTGTTCGTCAGTTAGATAGGCAGATACAATCTATGCTGTACGAAAGAACAGCTTTATCTAAAAAGAAAATGGCCGTAATTTCTAAAGCACATAAGAAACCTATTATTTTAAAACCAGAGGATGAAATAAAAGATCCCTATGTTTTAGAATTTCTTGGATTGAAGGATGAATATTCCGAGTCTCAACTGGAAGAGGCATTAATAAAACACCTGGAAAGCTTTCTTTTAGAGTTAGGCGTTGGATTTACCTTTGTTGCCAGACAGAAAAGGATAACGTTGGAGGGTTCCCACTACAGGCTCGACTTACTTCTTTATCATAGAGCTCTCAAATGTTTAGTTGCAATTGATTTAAAAATTGGGGAGCTAACACATGCGGATGCCGGACAAATGAACCTATATCTGAATTATTTAAAAGACAGAGAAAAATTGTTAGACGAGAACGATCCAATTGGAATCATCCTCTGTGCAGACAAAAAAAAGACCATTGTAGAGTACGCATTGGGCGGGTTAAACAATAAAATATTTGCTTCAAAATACAAACTAGAACTTCCTGATGTAAGAACATTGAAGAAAGAAATTGAACACGAAAGGAAGAGGCTTTTAGAAATGAAGATTGTAAAAGAGGAGAAGTAAACATGGTAAAAAAATTATATACTGACAAACATGCAAAGGCGGGATTAAAAGATAAGCTTCCGCAGATTGATGTTTTTCTGAACAGTTTTAAAAAGTACGAGATCGAAATCATTATTCCAGAATTTACTTCGGTCTGCCCGCGAACCAACCTGCCTGACTTTGGCAAAATCACCATTAAGTATGTCCCAAATAAAACCTGTATTGAACTCAAGTCGTTAAAATTATATATAACCGCCTATCGCAACCTCGGAATATTTTCCGAAAACGCAGTCAACCGCATTTTAGGCGACCTCGTTTCTGCCTGTAAACCTAAAAAGGCGACTGTTACCGGTGAATTCAACGCCCGCGGCGGGATTCTTATCTCCGTGGCTGCAAAATACCCGCGTTAATAATTTTCAGAATAAGTGAAATTTTTCCTCAAAAGTGTCGATAAATAGATAGAGAGAGAGTATCAGGTCATCTAATGACCAGGATACCATAATAAATTTCCGAGGAGGAATGAGAGATGCGATCACAGGCTACAAGACCAACTGCGGTGCAAAGTGTTAGTGTTGTGCGCCCCAAAATAAAATTAACTAAATTTCAAGAGTTGTGTGCTGGCCTCAATATATCAGAAGATAGAATAGATGTGGAGACCACAAAGGTATTAAGTAAGATTTTAAGAATTGAAAAAGGATTTGAATACATTACTCCAGAGACAATGGAGGACTTATTGAACGGAGTAATCTTAATAGAGAAAAAAGCAGGATGGGATGATATCAGTTATTATTGTGAAAGGAAGGATGGAGAGGACTCGCTTAAGATTTATGAACTAGCAGTATATAAAAAATTGTCTGATTTAATGGTTGAAGCAGGATTGGGGAACAACATAAAGCATCAGGACATCGATAGAAATAATTATATTATAAATATGTGGCTAAACAGTCCTAAGGTAAATGACGCTTTAAATAGGCTGGAGCAAATTTCCACTGATTCTTATAAGCATCAGATTCCGTGGAGTGACCGGATATTAAAACTTATGGAGGCCCCAACTGATATTGTTGATCAGGTAATAACTCGGGTGTGTAGTCTGGACAGAGAAGAAGTGGTTAATAGAACCCAAAAACTAATTGATTCTATGTATCAGCCATATGCAAAAGAGGATAAAAATGGTGCTCCAATTGTTGCAGAAATATTGAGCAGCCCGATTAATGGCAAGTACGATTTGAGAGAGATATTTGTTAGATCTTTTGGCTTGGCAGCTACACAGAAGCAAATGGTTCAAATCTATCAAGAAAAAGATAAGAATAAAGCAAAAGAGGAAAGTATAAAATTTGGCGAATTACTTGAAAAAGGATTGCTTTTTTTAAGAGCGGTGGCCGAACTTGATACAGCTACTTCCGCATATAATACAAGGCTAAAAATACAACTACATCATCAAGGTCTAGAATTGGTAAGGGCGGAACAAAGAATAAAAGAAATGGAAGATGCACACACAGCGGAAGTGATTGCGGGAGCAAGGGAAGAATTAGCACGTAGAAATGCTGAAAAGGCGGCAGGTACTGATCCATTAACAGGATTAATGAATCGTCGTAAATTAGAAAAGGAATTTAATCGGGAAAGGGAACGAGCTGTACGTGAAAATCTGGCGTTATCATTAGTGCTTATTGATGCAGATCATTTTAAAGGAATAAATGATATGTATGGGCATGAGACAGGAGATTTAACATTAAGAAAGCTTTCTAAAATAATAAAAAATAATGGTGATTCTAACATTAGGCCGTATGATATTGTTGGTCGATGGGGAGGCGAAGAATTTGTGGTGGTAGTAGTTGGATCAAGTGAAGAAGGTGCTCATAAGGCCGCAGAAAGAATTCGGAGAGAAGTTGAGGCAGCAACAATAATTGATGGCCATGAAGTCTCAATAAGTGCAGGAGTTGTGCAGTGGAGTGGGGAGGAAAAGATTGATCAGCTTGTTACAAAAGCAGACCGGGCATTATATGCTGCAAAGGGAGCTGGGAGAAACAGAACGGTAAAATATTTGGACCTTAAGAGTATGGATTTTCAAAATCCAGAGATTAGAATTGATGATGCATTTCAAGATAAATTATCACCCCATAAAAGCAGCAGAAATCAAAACTGCTAATTATAGATTGTTTGCAATATTAATATAAATGCCTGACAAAAAAATGCAAAAAAATAACGTGAAATTTTTATAAGTTCCTAGTGATATATTTATAGAGATTCATAGAGGATATAAACCCCATAAGATAATATGCCCATTGAGGCTCCTTGTTAGAGGAGTAATGAATGAGTTCAACAAGTATGGTGACAGCTGCCAGGGCAACAGTTTCTGATTCTAGAGGAGGACAAGGAAGCAGTTTGCCATTACGAATAAATACTCTTATTATGAATATAAGTAACCAGAAACTTTTAAGGTTATTAATAGGGAAATGTTTTTCGGAACCGTTTTTCTCGCATCAGGCTCAGTACAGACTGTTTACGTTTCATAATAAATATATCCCACCACATCAAGCTGGCACCAAAGACTATATAGTTAGTCCCGAGTTAGATAGCCCTCCCCCTTTAAATAGGAGTGCCATACGTGAAATTGCTAAGTTAATAACAAAGGAACAACTTGGCGCTACCTTTCATATTCAATGTCTTATCCCTGAGCAAGTCAACCTAACAATGCTTGCTCCTTCAGGAGGCCATGTGGGGGAATTTTTTGAGAGTGGTTATAGAACTAAAGAAGCATTGTCAGATGAGTATATTCAAGAGCTAGATTTTCTTGTGCTTCCGGTTGTTGAACCAAAAAGTAAAACAGTAGTTGGAGCTCTGACCTTATGCAATCAAAATGGAGCTGCTTTTGAAGCAGATTATGTAGAACAATTATGGGAATTTTCTTCAAGGCTTGCTGAAAAAATATATAGTGTAACTCCACGATCCCGATAGTGCAGGTTTTATTAAGGATCAAGCCATGAGCAATAAAATTTCAAAAACTCCTCCGCCCGAGACCACGATAAAAATCCGCAGGCTTTCAGCCCGACAGGCCTATCTGGTAAATATGGTTGAGACAACCATAAGAAAAGTCAATACCCGGGAACAACTGGTAAGGAACATTAATACTTTTATCAATAGTGATCTCCTGCTGCCTCGTGAACGCTTGTTTTGTGCCCTCTGGGCTTTTGATAAGGATGACAGGGCAATATATATTAGTGGACTGGAAAGACAAAAGAGACAAGTAATCAGCGAGATTTTGGGAGAGGAGAAAAAACCAGCAAAATATGGTTTTCTATTTGAACATGCTACAAAAAATCCTGTTTTGTTCTTTGTAGGATCACCAGCTTTTATGCGCTATTCACCTATTCATGGAAAGGCAAAATTTAATAAGAGTGGGAGCTCAGATTTGGTTTTTTTAAACGATATCAACCATAAAGATGAACCAGCTTCAGATTCAGAGATTAAAACCATAGCGGTTTTTCCAATAATGGATAGTAGCGAAGTCCCTGCTCCAATTAGAAGAAGCAGGGGAATTTTCTGTTTTGCCCTTTCTTGTGATTATCCAGGAGACAATGAAAAAATAAATGCATTAATGGTCGACTTTCTGTTTTTTTGTGAAGTGTTGGCAAAGTGCTTTAGAAAATTATTTAACCAAGAACGACTTAACCAACCTTACTAATCTGCTTCCTCAACTCTTCCGCTGCTTTACGTGGATTTTCGGCATAAATTATAGAACGAGAGGCATTAATCACCGGCAGTTTACCGCCGTATTTGACAGCGGATTTAACATCTCCCCCCTGCGCGCCAATTCCTGGGATCAGGCGAGGAAGATCCTCGGGAACAATTTGGGCAATCTTTATTAAAGCCTCTTGATTGGTTGCCCCAACTACCAGGCCTAAAACCTTATCGTCATTCCAATTAACCACTGCCCGCGCTACTTTTTGGTAAATATCCTTTTCAAAATCCTGTGCGCTCTGGTTGCTGGTTAAACAAAGTATAAAAACAAACTTGTCTTTATACTGCAATTGCAAAAAAGGTTTGACCGTATCAAATCCCATGTAGGGATTAATGGTCGTAGCATCGGCGTTATAAAATTCAAAAATTGCTTTTGCGTAGGCTGTGGCAGTATGTCCGGTGTCTCCGCACTTTGCATCAAGGATTACCGGGATATCGGTTTCGGCATGGATGTAACCCATAATTTTGGTTAATGATTTTATCCCATAAATTGCATGCATCGAATAAAATGCCAGGTTCGGTTTATAAGCGCAGACCAGGTCTTTGGTCTGGTCTACAATCTGTTTAGAAAAATTAAAGAGAGGATCATCCCCATCCAAATAGTGTTCCGGGATTTTTGAAATGTCCGGGTCAAGGCCGATGCAGAGACTGCTCTTGTTTTTCTTACTGGCTTTTTTTAATTTTTCAAGAAAATTCATATATTATAATTAATAATTAAAAATTAACAATTAATAACTTGGTGTCACTTCGTGACATTATTATATAATAAATTCCGAGCGATAGCGAGGAATACAATGTTGTTAATTTGGAAATTGTTAATTGTTAATTGATTATGTAGTTTCTTCATCGGTTATCGGTTCTTCAGCTGGAGCTTCGTCTGCAATTGGCTCTTCTTCATATTCTTCCGCTTTTTGCCGCTCTTTTTCAGCAAGCATATCGCCAATCGTTACTTTAACTTCTTCATTCTGCACCTGTTTTAGTGCTGATTTTTCTTTATCCAGGATTACCTGCTTAATTGAGAGGCCGATTTTTTGTTCGTCCGGAAGAATGCGCAAGATTTTTGCGTCCACCAGGTCTCCTGGCTTTATCACATCATCTAAATTTTCAAAACGTTTCGGAGAAATCTCTGACATATGGATCAAACCTTCAAGCTCTTCGTCTAACTCGGCAAAAGCTCCAAACTTTACCAGCCGCAAGATTTTTACTTTTATCACGTCTCCAGCTTTATATTTTTCACTCGCTTTTTCCCACGGGTCAGGCTGCAGCTCTTTCATCCCGAGAGAAATTTTTTTATTTACTTTGTCAACTGCTAACACCAGCACTTCTACTTCTTGCCCGGCCTTTAACAGCTCTGATGGGTGCTTAACTCTTTTCCACGATAGCTCGGATAGATGGACCAATCCTTCCGCTCCACCCACATCCACAAAGGCACCAAAATTTTTGAGGCTCGACACTTTCCCTTTTTTTACCTGCCCGGCTTCAAGTTCATCAAATAATTTTTGTGAATCAACCTTGCTCTTTTGGCCGGCGGCCTGACGGTTAGAAAAAACAATCTTCCCCTGTTTTTTGTTGATCTGGATAATTTTAACCGGGATTTTTTTACCGGTAAAACTTTCAAGCTTATCTTCTGTTTTTTTAGCAACCTGTGAGGCGGGGACAAAACCGGAGATCCCGTTGCTGACCACCAAAAGTCCGCCCCGGACCGCTTTTTTTACGGTGGCTTCTAAGACTTCTCTTTTTTTATATGCTAAAAAAGCACGGTCCCATTGCAGCACTTCGTCTGCTTGTCTTTTTGATAAGATTACATAGCCTTCTTTACTCTCAAGGGTTTCAATCATCGCTTTTATTTTTTCTCCAGCCTTTACACCAGAGCGGGCTTCATCGGCTTTTAATAATCCATCCGATTTATAGCCGATATCCATCAGTGCACCGCTGTTGTCAACTTTTATAACAGTCCCGGTAACAATATCACCAGGTTTATATTCTTTAAAAGTATTGGCGTACTGTTGTTCTTCTTTGGTCTGAGGTTTTGGTGGAGCAGGGGCCTTTTGTGCGGGAGCAGCTTTGGGAGGTGCTGCCGGAATTGGAGCGGCCTTTTTTGGTTCCTGCTTTTTTTCTTCTACCCCGAGTTCCTGGATTGCTCCGGCGATTAAAGCATCAACTTCTGAGTCTACCGAATTGGCTTTTCCACTGTCTCCGATAGTAGTCCCGGACATTTTTTCCTTTTTGTTTTCTTCTAGCATATCTCTTTTAGTATAGCATTAGTAGCCGAGCCTGCCAACCAGCGGGACAAAGGAACAGGCAACTGATGTATCAACCTTAAAACCATCTTTGGTTTTTGTGACCACTTTTAAGTATTGTCCCCAAATATCTCCGACTGGGATAATCAAACGTGCTCCAACTGTTAACTGGTCGATCAGGGGGTGGGGGATGTCGGGTGAGGCAGCGGCAACTATGATTCCGTCATACGGTTGATCTTCGCGGTAGCCCTGGCTGCCGTCACCGGGAACAAACATAATGTTTTTATACCCATACTTTTTTAACCTTTCCTGGGCCTTTTTTGAGAGACTAAAAATACGCTCCATGGTTACAACTTTTGCGCATAGTTTTGAAAGTATGGCTGCCTGGTAACCGGAGCCGGTCCCGATATCTAATAGCTTTGCTTCTTTTTTAGGTTGGACCAGCTCTGACATTAGTGCAACCATATATGGTTGTGAAATTGTCTGTTCATCTCCAATTGGTAACGGGCAATCATCGTAGGCTTGTTCCGTCAGGTCATGGGGGACAAAAGCTTCACGGGGCACATCCAAAAAAGCTTGAATCACGTCTGGATTAGAGATTCCCCGGGCTTTTAGCTGTATTTCTACCATTTTCCGGCGTTGTTCTTTGTAGTTCATGGTGATGATATTATAGCATACTGAAAACTCCATTTTACATGGATAAATGGAGTTGTTAAGTTAAATTTGCATTAAGATTAAAGATAAAAGAGAAAAGATAAAAACCACAGATAAAAAATAAAAAATCGAGCTTATCTTTAACGGCAAACATAAAAGCCCTTACCCTAGCTGACATTTTAATGTTTAAGTTGTCCCGCCTCTATAATATTTTATAATTGTCGCGGGATCCCGACTAACGTCGGGATGTTTTTTCTGTTTTATCTTTTCTCTTTCCTCTTCGTTATAAGTTTGATATTCCATCGTAGTAACCTCCCATATTACTTACACAGCAATTTTTATGCTCCCTCCTTCGCACTTCGTGCTTCGGAGGATAAACTCCTATAATTTATTATAAATATAAGAAAAAGGGCTTGCCCTCCGAAGCTCTGAGCGAAGCGAAGAGCGAAGGAGGGTGTCAAGAATCCGTACACTTTGAAGGTCTCCTGGCTCCCTAGCTCCTGACACCTAGTCCCTAATTGAAAAATCAATGCAAGTCCAGCGCCACATAATCCGATAATATAGTTAGAGATTCCCATATTATAAAGAGGAGCAAAAGAGTGATTAGAATCACCCCTGGATATAGACAAAAGAACATTGTATCTGCGGCTGCGCCAAAAAAGCTAAAAGAGCAATCAAAAGCAGATCAGGATGTAGAGCAGAAAGTTGATGATCAGTCGGGTCGTTCCAGGCAATCACAGGTTCAACGGCAACAGAAACCACAACCACAAAAGGATGAATTTTCATTTTTAAACCATCTTCCTTCAGAAGAGAAAGCGATTGAATTTGAAGGAACTCCAGAGGTAATTGCAACTAAAACAGCCCAGCAACCAGCAAATCTAAAGCTGCTAAACCGTTTGAAAAATAAAGTTAAAACTACTCAAAAATTTGCTGTAAAAATGTCAAGAAAACGTTTTGGCAATAGATCAAAACAGAACGTGCAAAATGCTAAAGTATTACTCGCAAAAGCGGCAGATATATTGCAAAACGGTCAACCTACAAAAGGTCAGGTTATGGTTGCCATTACATTGTATGGAATGGGAGTAAAATTACTTGGGAAAGCAGATGCAGTCAGAGGCAGGTTAAGCTCTCGCAGAGCAGTCAGAATTATTAATTCACAAATTAGACGGATTGATAAAAAATTATCAAAGCACCATTCGATTCTGGGAGCTACCTATTCAACTAATCCTCTGGTTAAGCAGGTAAAAGCAGCCAGGGCTGAACTAGGTGCAGTTAGGGATGGAATAAAAAAAGGCAGGTTAGATCCTAAGAAAGCCAGCCAAAAGTTGTATCAATTAGTAAATAAAAGTTCACTGGCATTCTATAAATTCGAAAATGCAGATAGGTTTGGTAAAATGGTGGACGCCGCAAAAAACACTTCCCAAAAACAATTAGAATCTGATCCGGCATTAAAGCCAATGCGTGATGAGATATTAAAATTAGGAAACAAGTATGATGAATTGGACCAAAAAGGAATACAGAAATTAGCCCAAAGATATAATGATTATCATAAGTATGTTCTACTTACAACCAGGGTAAAACAGCATCATATTATTCAAGAAAGATTTAAAAAAGATCCTCATTTCCACGATACTATTTACTCAAATTCAAAGCTGCATAAATGCTATGAGAAAGTAAAGCAATTGAGGAATCACCTCGGATCATTGTCAGAAACTGAGTCACGAGATTATGATAATAGCGTAAGAACTCTTGGCAATTTAATCAAGGGCATGGATTTACAAAAGCTATCGGGGGACCGGCAGGTGAAAGAGAGCCCGGTGCTAAGCCGGCAGTTAAAACAATTAACTGAAATGGCCTATGGCAGGGAAGATGGAAAGAAATTTAACAGTGTTTATTTACAATTCCAGCAAAGAATGGTTCTTTTAAAAAGTATTAATAG
>JBHPMS010000013.1:0-17771 GCA_042563095.1 Candidatus Margulisiibacteriota bacterium | reverse complement strand
TAAAAGGTCTAAAAATACCACACCAGCAGTAGGGTTGCATTCAGCTTTTCCCAATCGCTTAATATGATTATCCCGGTATTGCTGTTCAATCGCATCAATCTTACCTTCAAGTTCTAATCCTTTATGCGCTAACTCTTTATCCCATTTATCAAATGCCTCGACTGCCAGGCAAACGGAATCTTTGACTAATTTATTTAACTCTCTGACCTCATTATTTGCAACCTCAGAAAATTTAGCTCCCTCTTCTTCCTTTAGTATCACCAGGTCCATAATATTCTCAGAAATATCACCGATCCTTTCAACATCATGGACTAAGTGGAGGTATCCAGCAGTAGTTTTTGATTGTTCTTCGGTAATCGATTGCTGGTCAATCCTGATCAAAAAAGTAGCAATCTCTTTTTCTAACAGGTTTACTACTTCTTCCCTCCGTCTTATTTTTTCAAAAAGCCTCTCCCGCTCAGAATTTTTTTGTACAAAAACCGATTCAATCGAATGTTTTAGCATATCTACAGAATAATTTGCCATCCGCACAATCTCTTTTTTTGCCTGGCCGATTGCGATTTCTGGAGTTATAATCATCCGTTCATCAAGGTGTTTGGTGCCATGCTCAATAATTTCTACCTCACCTTTAACAACCCTGGTCAGAAAAGTTGCTAAAAAACCCGTCAGTGGAATAAAGATAATGCAATTAATTACATTAAATAACAGGTGGCTGTTTGCAACATGTCGCTCAATATTTTGGCCGATCCAAACATTGCCCGGAGTTACCGCATCCACCAGGAATAGAAAAATCGGCTGGCCATCGATTTTAATATTCAAAATAAAGAACATATAGGTTGCACCAATAACCTTGATCAGTGTATGCGCCCAGGCAGTTCGCTTAGCAGTAATATTGGCATTTAAAGCAGCCAGCTGTGCGGTGATAGTTGTCCCAACATTATCCCCCAGGATCAGGGCAAACGCAGTTGTAAAATCTAAAAGGCCAACTCCAGCCAGGGTCATCGTAATACCAACTGTCGCTGAACTGCTCTGGATAACCATAGTTAAAACCGTTCCGGTTAGTAATGCTAAAAAAGGATTTCTGCTAAAATTCACAAAGAGCTGTTGAAATTCCGGGCTGCTCTTTAACGGCGTAAAAACACTGGTCATAACAGATAATCCATAAAAGAGCAGGCCAAAACCAAGAATGACCTGTCCCAAATATTTTGCATTCTTACGCGGGATAAAAAAGTTCAATAAAACTCCTAACCCAATTGCCGGAAGCGCATATTTGTGGATCTTAAAAGCAATAATTTGGGCTGTAATAGTAGTACCAATGTCAGCTCCGTAAATTACACCGATCGCCTGTTTAAGGTTCATTAAGCCAGCCTGAACAAATCCGATTAACATTACCGTGGTGGCTGAACTACTCTGGATAATTGCAGTTACACCGGCACCGACTATTAATCCACCAATAGTTGTTTTGGTTAGCATTTCGAGGATGCGACGGAGGCTTTTTCCGGCAATTTTTTGCAGCCCCTCTGACATAATTTTCATGCCAAAGAGGAACAGTCCGAGGCCGCCAACAATACCAAAAATAATTTCTTTACTCATAACAAACAACCTATTCTAGCACATACCAACCTTTTTGCAACAAAAGAAAAAAATGTTATAATTAGATGGACAAGTTTAAAACTTGTCCATCTAATTATGAAGAAAAAAAACGGTAAGTTTATAATCGGTGTTGACCTGGGCGGGACTAAAATCGCCGCTGCCCTGGCAACTCTAAAAGGTAAAATAAAAAAAGAAATGGAGTTTCCAACCGATGCGGGCAAAGGCCCTCAAGCAGTAATCAAAAATGTAGCCCGTGCAATCTCTGAAGTTGCTGGACCAAACCTGAAGCAGGTTAAGGCGATCGGCATTGGTGCTCCAGGAGCGGTCCTCTATGATAAAGGAATCGTCACCTATCCTCCTAACCTGCCCGGTTGGAAAGAAATTAATTTAAAAAAAATACTGGAAAAAGAATTTGAAATACCGGTAGAAGTCGATAACGATGCAAACTGTGCCGCCCTGGCAGAGGGGCAGTTTGGGGCAGGGGTTGATGCTAAAAACTTTGTTTATGTAACTATTTCAACGGGTATCGGTGGCGGGATAATTATTAATAAAAAGCTTTATCGTGGTGCAGTCGGAGCAGCTGGAGAATTAGGACATATTTGCATAGAAAAAAAAGGGAAAAAATGCAGCTGTGGAAAGCTGGGGCATCTTGAAGGATTAGCAGCAGGCGGTGCAATTCATCGCCATTACGGAGTTTCTCCAAAAGAAATTAATGCTGCCGCAAAAAATAAAAAGCGGTGGGCTTTTAAAATAATAAACGAAGTAGCGGACACGATCGGACTCGGTTTTGCCAGTGTTATCAATATTCTGAATCCCGAAATGATTATTGTTGGAGGCGGACTTTCAAACATGGGTGAAACATTGCTCCAGCCAATTCGATTTGCGATTAGAAAATACGCACTTCCACTCCCTTACCAAACTGTAAAAATTGTCCGTGCAAAACTGGGGACTAAATCTGGCCTCTACGGAGCAATTGCTCTTGCGCAAGAATGATAACAATCATTGACTATGGTGCCGGTAATTTACGTTCGGTCCAAAAAGCACTCGAGCAGCTTGGTTACAATGCAACTATCTCATCTGACCGGACTGAAATTAAAAAATCAAACGGGATCATCTTGCCAGGTGTCGGATCTTTTGACGCCACCATAAATGAATTACGCTCCAAAGGATTAGAAGGTGTAATTGAAGAAGTAATTGCCCTGCAAAAACCATTCTTAGGAATCTGCCTTGGTTATCAGCTGCTCTTTCAATCGTCTGAAGAAGGAAAAGAGAAAGGATTTGGAATCATTGAAGGGAAAGTGAAAAGATTTTCTTTCGCTAATACCTCTTTTCAAAATTATCAGGTCCCTCACATGGGTTGGAATCGACTTTTGATAAAGCATAAAAATCCATTAATGGAAAATATTCTGGAAGGATCGATGGTCTATTTTGCTCATTCTTATTATCCGGTACCGGACAATCCGAATGTAGTTGCAACCGAAACTGATTACGGCATTAACTTTGTATCATCAATTGCTAAAGGAAATCTTTTTGGAATCCAATTTCACCCTGAAAAAAGTGGAGAAATCGGCCTTAAAATCCTCAAAAACTTCGCTCAATTGACTAAGCAATAAATATGCGTTATTATTATTTTCACCATGTTTGACATCATACCTGCAATAGATCTAATGGACGGGTGCTGTGTTCGGCTTAAACAGGGAAAGTTTGAGGCCAAAACAATCTACTCAAATGATCCAATTGCAACCGCCCAAAAATGGGTTGAGCAAGGGGCAAAATGGCTGCATATTGTAGACCTTGATGGAGCACGTACTGGAACCCCCAAAAACCTGCCAATTGTCAAAAGAATCACCGCAGAAATAAAAGTTAGGATCCAACTTGGCGGCGGGATTAGAAATTTTGAGCAGATCGAGGATGTGTTAAATTCTGGCATCGATCGGGTCATTCTGGGAACTTCGGCAGTCTATAATCCAAATATGCTGGAAGAAATCTGTAAAAAATATGGTAAAAAAATTATTGTCTCAATTGATGCAAAGGATAATAAAGTCGCTTCTAAAGGATGGAAAGAGGTAAGCACAAAAGATATTATAACCTTTGCTAAAGAAGCGGTTGGATTAGGCATAAAACGTTTTGTCTATACTGATATTTCTAAGGACGGAATGATGGCCGGGCCAAATTTTGAGGGGATAAAATCATTTGCCGCAGCAGTTAATGCCGGAGTAATTGCCTCTGGTGGAGTTTCGACCAAAGATGATATCGACAAACTACGCAACCTTAAAATTGTTGAAGGTTGCATTGTCGGTAAGGCCATTTACACTGGCGCAATAAAACTTTCTGAAGTGCTCTGATTGATTATGCCAAAAACAAAATTATTTCTATTACGGCACGGGCAAACTCTTTCTAACCTTGAATCCAGGTATCAAGGGCAGGGAGACTCACCGCTCTCTGAACAAGGGCTGGCAGATGCCCGCAGAGTTGCCGAAACTTTAAAGAGCATTAATTTCTCGGTAATTTACGGATCTCCCCTTTCACGCTCAAGAAAAACCGCCGAAATTATTGCTAAAAAACATGGGCATTTAAAAGTAGAAATCGATAAGGATCTGATGGAGCGGTATTATGGTGTTTTTGAAGATATGACTTTTCAAGAGATAAAAGACCAATATTCAGCCCTCTATGATGAATGGATCCATAATCCGAACCAGGCTAAAATCCCGGAAGCAGAAACACTTGAAGATTTACAAAAACGGGGAATGACAGCTATTACTAAAATTATCAGTAAACACCAGGGGGACAATATCTGTGTGGTTGGGCATGGTGGGATTAATCGGGCAATTATCTTTCACTATATGGGAATTGATTTGAACAATTTCTTTCATATCAAACAGGATAACTGTTGTATCAACATCATCGAATTCGCCCACTGCCCGCAGATTGTTCTCTTAAACAGCACTTATTTTGCGGGGAGCGAAAGAAGGTTTACAAAAGAAGGGAATTATTGAGAAGAAGCCGGATAACCTGAAATTCCTAGCCCCCACAAGTACCACTGCTCATTATGTTTTATAAGATTAATTTGTAATTTAATTTTTGATTTCTCATATTTAGCTGAACAAACATAAATAACTGTATGTGGTTTTTTCTTGTTTTGATAAGCTATTTCCTTACACGCTTCTCTACTTACCATATTTCCAAATTCTAGCTTTTTCTCGTTAAATATTTTTGTCCATGCTTTTTTAGTATCTGCATTTGCATATAAAACAAGATAATCCATAAAAATATCAATGTCCCACTCTTGCAAAGCATGCTCCACAACCTCTTCTGCCAATTGTTTACTTTCAACTTTTTGTTCATCTAAATCTTCTTGATTAACTACTTCTTTCGTAGCTAGCTCTCGCACTGCTAATCCATGCTTTCTCTTAACTGATTCAATTCTAAAATCATCAAGATCTAGGATCAGGCTATCACCATCTTCCGGAAAATCAGAAAAAGAAGTCAACTGCATCACTCCTACAACCCTTCCGGTAAGATCGGTCCTGGCCTGCGGTTTTAGGGGGAGCCTAACTTCTTTCCATTCCTTTGACGAGTCCAGCTTTAAAAACCAATCCAGCTTATCGATTTTTCTTGTTCCGGCCGAAAGTCTAATCTTCAATTGCCTGTAATCTTCTTTTAAATGCTTATAATTTTTTGTCCTGTATCTGAAGCATAACGACGCATCATTACCGATTCTAACCGGATCGAAATTAAACAGGTAACCGCAATACGGCTTTCTTCCGTTCCTATCTAGACTGGCAGTATTGGTCATGTTGTAATAGAACCTAAAGAGCTTGTTGTTACCTTCTCCGATCCATTGTCCCGCTTCGATTTTTCCATCGACCCTACGATGAACAAGGGGATGCCCTTCAAAATCTAGAAAAACAGCTTTTCTTGGTAATGCTATTTTTACTCCCCCTTGCTCCATTCCTTTTGATCCTATTTCAATTGACGATGCGCCTCTTAATAATCTTTCAATCCTGTCAACATTTTCTTTACTGTTCCAATCTTCACCACCAACTTTTTTATAAGCAATTTTTCCATTTTTATCTATCAACAGAGTTGTCGGGATACCTGTCACAGAATACTTTGCAGACGCCTTTCGGTTTTTATCAAGATAGACCGGAAAAGTATAATCGTTATCATCAATAAACTTTTTTACCTTGGCTTTCTCCTCTCCCATCGATACTGCCATCATTACAAAATCTTCATCTTTCATTCCATCATAAAGTAATTCCATCGACGGCATCTCTTTACGACACGGGGGACACCAGGTTGCCCAGAAGTTGAGCATTACTACTTTTCCACGAAAGTCAGAAAGCTTTACTTTTTTTCCATTAAAATCCTCAACCGTGATATCTGGAGCAACTTTTTGCGATTGTTGTGTTTGACTTTTGGGAGAGATAGCTTGATCTTTGTTAATAACCTGTTGGTTTTGCTGGCTTGAATAAATTATGAGCATGATTATTAACAAAACAAACCAAAATGCTGCTACCGAAAAAAAGAGCATTTTCCGGAAACGACTCTCTCTTTTTTGCTTTTCTGATAAATCAATTTCATCCTGTTTTTGTGGAGTTACTGCTGGTTGAAGTGGATCTGCACCAAACCGATTGCGACCACCTGTCCCCTTTTTTATTGCCAAAAAGATGGCCAGAATAATAAATATTGCAATTAAAACATATCCGCCATAAAGAAAAACCGGCGCCAGGTAAAAATAATCCTTGAACGGGCTGGTATTGCGGTAGGCCATTGAGTTTCCAAATATATATAATGAACAGAAAGAAAAGAGCGGATAGAGAACCATTAGGACCGGAAACCAAAAAGCGTGCCAGTTAATGTCTCTTAAGCGTTTCATGAAATTAAAACAGTTAAGAATAGCTAGAATTATAATTGTTAAGATTAACAACTTAGCGGGAATGCTGCCTATCTTATTAAACAAGAAAACCATAATTCCACCTGTTGAAATCTGAAAACGATAATATATCTGTGGATCAAAAAAGTTGCGCAGATAGTGGAATACCTGTCCACCAGCAAAAAAATGCTGGCTGGTTTTTGACAAGTATAAAAAGATTTGGAATTGGATCATCATTATCCAACTAAGGGTGATAATAAACTGCATACGGCTGTTTCTTCCAAGAGGAGTAAACACTTTAAAAATACTAAGTACTGGAATTTGCCCTGATGAAATTTCTTTCTTACTCAAAAAAACGCCCATCAAAACAACTATCGCAGTTATCATAAAAACAACGAATGGGATTAAACTAATCAGCTTGATTCTATTAATAGCTGAACCATAATCTTTCTCTGAAATCAGGAATAAACCATTATTGAAATACTGCGCTTGGTCAGATTGCCTTTTTTTTTCTAATCCGTCTTTTACATTCCTGAAAAATACTTCTGTTTTTAAAGAATACTTCCCAGCCTTTATAACATTAAACCTCCACAATCTAACTCCAACACTTTCCAACCGCCCCTTTGCCGATGCCTTTTCGTTAATAAGCTTAATTTTTTCCCCGCTGTTTTCTTCTAACAGAAAACAGGCTAAGATTTCGTCAGGTTGAGGCATAGTGTAACCCTTTACTCTCAATAAGCAGAGATCTTCTTCGGGATATTCCAGTTCCATTAAATCTCTTTGAAACTTATAGATATTTTTGTCATTGAGGTAAATTGTGTAAATTCCAGGATCTTTTATTTCTATTGAATATTCACCAGGGACCGGATAGGAGAAGAAATCATTCTTTATTTTGTCAAATCGATATTGATGATAGTTATAAGATATAAACACACCCACAGCCATCAACAATATTAGTATACTAATATACGGCTTAATTTTGGCTAAGTGACTTTTCATTTATTCTGCTTTTTGAAAGTAAAAGAACTCCTTCTTAACAGAATTATAAAATCTTCTTTTGCTTTTTTAATAACTTTGTAATAATTTGAATAATCAACATCTTTACCAGATCGCACGTGTAGATCATAGTTATATTTAACACCTTCGACCAACTCAAAGTTTTCGGGTATTGTTACCATATTCTTATCAGTAAATATAACTAGTTGAGGGTGCTGGCCCATATCGGGATAAATGGATAACATATACATAACATTTTCTTCCTGCAACATATTCCAAGCGATGGTTGGATAATAGCTCAAAGTTGAATTGTCAGGTGGAGAAGGATATTTATAATCAATTTTTGGAAGTTTATTTAAATCTATTTCGATTTGTTTTTCTAAGTGATGATTCCACATTGCCTGGTAGACCGAATCTGTATTTTGTTGTTGCTCATAACCTTTTTTTCCATAACAAGTAATCCACAGCACAGCCTTGTCCCCGTCTTTTAATCGTGGCACCACTTTATTTGGCAGGTTTGTCTTAGAACTATTATTAATTCCCCAGGAAGCAATTTCTCCTTTCATTAAACTAACATCTTTATCATCATAATATGACAAACTAACCGAAGCTGACCGAAACCGCTCAGTATCAGGAATCGTCCTCCCTGATATTTCAATCATTGGATCAATACCAATTTCAATCCTATTATTACCCTTTTGCAAGGTTATAGCCCTATAACCAAGTAAATCACTTTTATAGCCGAGAATACTGTTAGCATGCATTAGCTTTGTTTTTTTGTAGTAATAAACGTACACTTTCTCATTAGAAGGTAAATTTTTTATAGTGCTAATATTATTAATGAACTTAATATCAAAAGGCCATCCATCAAAATGATTAGACTCAATTTCTACCGCAAAAGCATCAGCAGTTCCAATAGTTTCATTCTTCACTACTTCTAATTCCGCATCAAACGAAACACCTTCTGGTGTTGCTGGTTTACTTTTATAATGTTTTATTACCAGGTCAATTTTTTCTTTATCAGTTACTAAAACAGAATAATATTTATCTTGATAAGAAGCCCAGATTGTTTTTGCCGCATCAGAAACATTGTCAATTTTATAACTTCCATCTTTTGCAGATTCTACAATTCGTTGACCAATCCTTACCTTTGCCCCAGATAATGGAAACGGATGCCCATTTTGTGTCAAATAATAAACTTTTCCTGCAACAGTAGCATTGCCATTATCACCAACGGGATAAGCAGTACTCCCAAAGATATTCCCTCTGTATAACAAAAATATTATTGCGATCAGAGCTATAAAAAAAACAACAATTCCGATAAATATTTTCTTATTCATCTGCATGCTCCACTTTATAAATGTTAGCTATTTTAGCAATAATAGAAGAAAAAAGTCAATTGTAATTTGCCTTTATAATACATTTACTATATAATTACGGGCAATCATGTTAGGAATCTTATTAACTGCATTAGCTTTAAACTTTATCTTTCTATTCCTCCTGTTTGATCGCCTTTCTAAGATTGAATCCCGCTTAGATGTAGTTGAATTTAAAAAAAATCTATCTCCCCCTGCGCCGCCTCCAGAAAAAATTGAACCGATTCAAGATGAAAAACCTCTTCCTGAAGAGGAGAAAAAAGAGAAAGAGGAAATTATCACAGAACCAAAAACAATAAATGAGCCAGCCATCCCCCTCACTGTAGAAAAGCCAAAGGAACGGGAAGAACTCGAAGTTTTGATCGGTGGAAACTGGCTGAATAAAATCGGAGCTTTTGTTCTGGTGATCGGAATCGCCCTCTTTCTGGCATATTCCCTTAAATATATCGGACCAATGGGCAAGATTATTCTTGGGGTGCTGGTAAGTTTAGGCTTTTTGGGCAGCGGATTATTTATTGAAGACAAAGAGAAGTTTACTGTTTTTGCACGTGGCCTAATTGCAGCCGGCTGGGGAGGACTTTATTTTACAACTTATGCCATGTTCGCCTTTGACGCCTCACGCATTATTTACAATCCAGTAATTGCTTCAATGCTGCTTTTAGCAGTTGCTGCCATGATGGTTTTGCATGCCTTAAAATATAAAAATGAACAGGTGGTGGCGCTTTCTTATTTCATTACTTTTATAACTTTAGCCATTATCCCTACAACCTGGTTTGCCGGGATCGCTCTTTCAATAATGCTAATATCATTGTTAATTGTTGCTAGCCGCTTTAACTGGAATGGTTTGGCAATCTTTGGGGTTATTGCCGCGTATTCTATCTACCTGTTAAAGATATCAGGGACAGGTGAATCATTTATCTCCTACCTCGATTTTATTAAAATCCATAATATTTTGCTGATCAACTGGCTTGCAATTGAAGCTTTTGACCTGATCCAAAAAAGAAATTCAGATAATGAACTGGATTCCCGTAATGCATTATTCCCGCTTAATCTATTAGGTGTAATCGGAATTTCACTTTTAATCCTTTCAAGCAGCACAGCATCGATTCAGGCACTGCACGGCACAATTATTGCCGCAGCATTTACGCTAAGCGCCATAATAAGGTTTTTTGTTAATCCAAAGAAAAACCAGCATGAAACAACTGCAGTTTCGGTCCTCACGGGATTCGAAGGGGCAGTAACCGCCGCTGCCCTATGTTATCTTTATTCAATTTTTAAAGGCTTTACCGGAACAAATTTAGTTATTGCCTTAACACTCGAAGCCGAATGCCTGTTTATACTTGGAATGTTTTTAGGGAACAGTTATTTGCGTTCTCTTTCTTTATTCATATTTTTCTTCCCCGTCTTAAAAACAATGCTCTCCTATCAGGCAGAAAGCTATCGTTATCTTTCCGGATTACCGATCCATTTTTGGAGCCCTCTATTTCTGCTCCTATCAGCAACTGCCTACCTTAATTACGGTATTCCTGCCACAATTTTAAAAGATAAACTGAAAATACCTGACCGGAGCTTTTCATACCTGGCCAGCTTTTTACTTGCAGCTTTACTTGCCATAGAGTTTCCTCATCATTATATTGGGATTAGCCTATTGATCATGGCGATACCGCTATTTGAAATAGATGAATTCTTAAATTTAAAAGATTTTAGAATTCAATCGTTCTTTTTATTTATAATAGCTACCATGATTTTTGTATTCAACAATGTTGCAGAGATGAAGTTAGCAACTCCAGAGATCTATCTGCCGGTTCTTGCCGGAGCAATAATATTATACGCGTATTTTGTCCGGATCCATTTTTTCATTCAACAATCTATTTCAAAAGATGAAAAAATAGGTATTTCAACATTACTAACGGGTACTGCTTTACTATTACTCGGATTAATAACTTATCTTAAGTTTCCGGCAAACCTTATAAACATTTCCAGCATCGCTATGGCATTAATCCTTATCGAAGTCGGTTTTTTTATAGCGTTCATGCAATTTAGAATTCAGGGATTTATTTTGGCAGTTATAATCTTTTTAAGAGGTTTATTGGATTGTACTCGTTCAGGTTTAATTTTGCAAATTCCGGAACGATTATTAATTGTGGCTCCTGTAATTATTTTCTTCTATTTCCTGGCAATCCGCTACCGGTTAGAAAAAGAAAGCAAGCGATTGGCTGAATGGGAACAAGTCTTGAGATTAATCTATACTGTCGCTGCAGTCTTATTATTGGTTGCACTGCTCTACGCCCAAATTTCAATAAAATTGGTTACAGTGGCTTGGGGTATAAGTGGAGTTCTGCTGTTAATTATCGGTTTCTTATTAAGAGACAAATTTTTACGGTTGGCAAGCTTGGTACTACTGCTTATTTGTATTATGAAACTATTTTTATATGACCTCAGCGGCCTGGATATTATCTATCGCATCATTTCTTTTATCGTCCTGGGAGTATTACTGCTTGGAGTTTCGTGGGGTTATACCCAGTTTAGAGAGAAGATCAGGGATTATTTGATCAAGGATTAAATCCTTACTTCCCCCGCTTCTCATGCTTAAAGTGGGTAGTATTAGACAATGCCTCTTTCAACCAAGCCATTATATACTTCAAAAAGAAACTCTTTTAAGTTAATTTCTTTTGAATTTTTGTGCTTTGAAGGATTTTTCCATGGATGAATATGCCATTTTTTACCGTCATTATCACAACCGTAGATTCTCTGCCCATTGAATACTAAAACATAGTTTTTTAGCCTTTTCTTTGTATTAATATAGATTTGAACAAAGCAGTTATTAGAAACTGTTAGCCTGATTTTAATAGTGTTAGAGGTTTCCTCAATAACATTAAAACTCTCAAAATAACTGACATCCTTACATAGAGTAAATATTTCTTCTTTAATCTGGCTGGTTTTCATTAAACCTGATTATCTTCCAGCATTTTAAGGTCTTTTTCCAAGGCTTTAATCCCGTCTATTGCCTGATCCCAATTGTGATAATCTTCTTCAACCTCAAAACTGAATTTCTTTTTTTTAACAATATTTTTTTTCTCGAATTGTTTAAAACTCATTTTATACTTACTCGCCATAAGATGATCAGTGTATTTATAAGCTGCCAGTCTGCGCCTGAGTTCAGATTTAAGGCTTTCTTCAATCAATTCTTCTTTTGTTAAGTCAAGTTCATTTGCAATTCTTTCAACTAATTTTGCTGGAACCATAATATATTCCTCCATTCTTAATTATAACATGCATTCTTTACTTCCCCCGCTTCTCATGCTTAAAGCGGGTGGTGGCATTATCACGTTTATTATCACGTTTATTAGTTATTATCACGTTTCTGCCACTGAGCACTCCGGCCAGTCCCCAACACCTTAATTTTTCCTTTCTTTCTAAGTGATTCAAGCACAACCCTTATCATCGGACGGCTTACTCCAGGACAAGCTTTTGTAAGATCACCAACACTAAACTTATCCGGAAGATTATTAATTGCATCCAAGATCCAACCTGTCTTAGCTCCTCGACTGGAACTAACCGTACCCACTCTATTTTCAAATTCTTTATATGCAGCAACCAAAATTCCAAGACTATACTCCCACCACCGCAAGAGGCGGTGGTTTCCATGCTCCCAATTTTTAGATGTATATTTAAGCACCTCATAATAAGTTTCTTTGCTGTCTTCGATCAATCTTTCAAGACTAATATAACGAACAACATCATAACCTGCCTGGTGAAGGAGAAGAACGGTAAGCAATCTAGAAACCCGGCCGTTACCATCTGTAAAAGGATGGATACAAAGGAAATCCAGGATAAATGCATGAATCAATAAGAGCTTATCAATCCGACCTTCTTCCCATAATTTGTTGAATCTATTGCATAATTCCTTTACAAAATAGGGCGTCTGTCTCGCAGCAACAGGAATAAAGCGTGTGATCCAACGCCCATCGGCTAACCGCTCCTCAATCGTATTATCCCGTCTTTTCCAATTGCCTGCTGGAAGATCAGTATGGTGAAATATGTCTTTATGTATCTGTAAAATTGTTTTTGGTGATATCTGAAACTTATTAAACGAAGTATGAATGCGTGCTAATACATCCCGGTAACCAACAACTTCAGCCTCTGGACGATTTTGTGGTCGGATCTTCTTTTCAACCAGTGCTTTAATTCGATTATCTGCAACAATAACGCCTTCTATACGATTTGAAGATTCCGTACTCTGAATCATCGCCACCTGCCGCAGTGTTTTTAGTATCTGTGGAACTTGTTGAGTAAGCAGTACCTGTTTTCCCCTGTATTCACCCAGTACACGCAGAGTGCCCGCAAACTCAAGCGGTACTGCTTGCTGCTCTAGGAAATCGCGATCTAATGATTTCATCACTTACCCCTCTTCTCATGTTTAAATCTGGTAGTAGCGATTTCATCCAAAAAGTCGATTTCCATCTTTTGCATTGCTTTTTGGTATTCTTTAAAGCGGTTCTCTTTGTTCTTTTCCATAATCTTTTTATCTTTCATCGAAACAATCAGGTGGTCCCGCTGCTCTTCTAATTTTTGCGAGGCTTTGATCACTTCTTCGATCTGCTTATCCAGATCTTTTTTAAGGATCCCCAAATGGGCATGACGACGCATCACTTTTTCGAAGTTAGAAATTGGTCCTTTCCTGAAAGATTTTCGAATAGTGTCTTCTTCTCCGGTTTTTTTATCCCTGATCGTATCTTCTTTACTTTTTTCGTCCATATATTCTTTCTGTTTTTCGGCAAACTTCTCTTTCTCTTTCTGCTCTTTAATCCCGCGGACCTTTAAGACCGTCTCCAATCCGTACTTAAACTTTTTTCCCGCCTTTGATTTTTGTGCCATCGTAGAACCCCTTCAATTAATAGAATATACTGGTCAGCTGACTAACGGTATCTTCATACTCAATTTTATCAAAAGTCCCCTGCTTTAAAAGTTCATTAACCTGATCAATCTTTGAAAGGGCGTAATCAATTTTTGGGTTACTCCCTTTCACATACGCCCCAATATTAATCAGGTCTTCTGCTTCGGCATATCGGGCCAAAACTTCTCGCAACTTACCGGCAGATTCTTTATGTTCCTGAGATGCCAGGCTGCTCATCAATCGTGATACCGAGTGCGGTACATCAATCGATGGATAATGGTTACGAGCAGCCAGGTCACGTGAAAGCATAATGTGGCCATCCAGGATCGACCGGGATTGGTCCGCAATTGGTTCGTTAAAATCATCACCTTCAACCAAGATGGTATAAAATGCGGTAATTGAACCAACCACCGATGTTCCAGAGCGCTCCATTAATTTTGGAAGCAGCGCAAAAACCGATGGTGTATATCCACGAGTTGTTGGCGGTTCTCCTGCTGCTAAACCGATCTCACGCTGTGCCATTGCAAAACGGGTGACCGAGTCCATCATTAAAATTACTTTATTTCCAAGATCACGAAAATATTCAGCAATCGCAGTGGCAACAAATGCAGCTTTTAAACGGATTAGCGGTGGCTTATCAGAAGTCGCAACAACTACCACTGATTTTTTTAAGCCTTCCTCACCTAAAGATTCTTCAATAAAATCGCGCACCTCCCTGCCCCGCTCTCCCACCAACGAAATTACGTTTATGTCTGCCTCAGAATTTCGGGCCAGCATCCCCATCAAGGTTGACTTACCAACACCAGATCCAGCAAATATTCCAATACGTTGCCCGCGACCAACCGTTAACATTCCATCTATAGCTTTTACACGAACTTTTAAAACTTCTGTAACACGGGGGCGTTTGACTGGATCAGGTGGTTCAGCATAAAGTGGGCACTCTTCGGCATCAAGTATCGGACCTTTATCATCGATCGGCTCTCCTAAACCATCCAGCACTCTTCCCAATATTTTTTGTCCGACTTTGACCATCAACGGCTTTCCTGCAGCAAAGACCTGTGAACCGGGTGCGATACCGGCAGTTGACCCGAGCGGCATCAAGAGTACCCGGTTTTCACGAAAACCTACCACTTCGGCAAAGGCATTCCGACCTTCTTTTTCTATTCTGACAGAACACAGATCTCCTACCGAAACGCCTCCGACCTGCGCTTCTATAATAAGACCAACCACTTGAACAACTTTGCCAATAACTTTTACCATCTCGGCATCTTCAATTGCTTTGTGATATTTAGAAAAATCTATCTGCAGAGATTCAGTCATTCATTTTACCAAAAGCTTCTTCGATCGATTCTAACTTAGTAGCAATTCTTGCATCAATATAACCCAGATTAGTCTCTATAATGCAGCCACCCGGCTCAATACTGTTGTCTTCTAAGACCGAAAAACTTTTTACTCCGTCAATGATACCAGAGAGCCGGTCTTTATACCTTTTAATGTAGTCCGCATCTTCGCGGTTTACTTTTATGATAATTTGTTCCCTGTCCGAAACCCGGTTAATTGCTTCAGAAACTATATTTAAGCAAACATCCCGGTGGAGCGAAACTTCGGAGCGGATGATCTGCTCTGCCGCTTTGAGCGCTAACCGTAACACCTCTGCTTCTGCATCTTTGATTATTTTTTTTCTCTCTTTTACCGCTTCATTCAACGTTTGCAGAGCTTCCTTTATTTTATTTTTTATCTCCTCCCGTCCGGTTGAACGCCCTTCCCCCAGTCCTTCTTTGCGCGCATTATTTTTTATCTCATCCGCTTCCCTTCTAGCCTGACCAATAATGCTTTCAGCTTCTATTTGATGATCATTATCTCTTTGCTTTCTCTCTTCTTCTCCTAAAAAGCGATCGCCCATTTCCGCTGCTGGTTCAGTTTTTACCTGCTTTTTCTCAAGATATACTTCGCCGCTTTCTTGAATCTGGCTCTTTTTGATTAATGCCATATTTTATCAAACCTTCTCCGAAAAGATCTTAATTATTTTTTCTTCTATCACAGGAGTAAAAGAATTAATCTTAACTGATTGCAACAGTTCTTCAACCAGGATTTTTTGTGAACCTAAATTATTTGCGACTTCAACTTTTTTTTCTTCTTTCAGCCTGGATAAGATAAACGCCACTATTAATGGTTTTTCAAAAGAAAAAATGTATGCCAATTTTTTAGCCGAGGCTAAATTAAGTGCTTCCAGCGGGCTTTTTGGCACTTCTTTTACATCAATTGGCTCTTCAATTTGCACTGGCGGTGGTTTAGCCGGGCCTAAAGATAAATACCCTCTAAATTCTTCAAGTACTGCGCCAAGCGCCTCAGGTGTCGGCGTCGGCAAATGTGTAACCGAGGTTGCAATCACATCAGCTAATTCTTCTGGCAAATAACGCAATACCCGGCTGGCTGCATCTGATCCTAAAATGGACAAAAAGATCGTTGCCTTTTCACGCCCAGTTAGATTCATGCGCCCTCCTCACCCTCTTCGGTTAACCAGCGCTTTAACAGGTCTGCAATCCGCTCTGGATTTTTGTCTGCCATATTTTTGATCTGCTCAACCGCATCACCAGCTGACTCTTGTGATGGTCGTTCCGAGACCAAAGCAGCTTCCTCATCTTGTGCCTGTCTAATTCTTCTGCGGCTAATAAATATGATAAGCCCAATTAATACTGCCCCACCGATAATCCACCACCTCAGCTGATCTGGCTCTTCATCTTCTTTTGTTTCGATTGGAGGTAGTTTCTGTGTAATCTGTTTTTTTATATCCTCCACTGTGGCGGTAACATTCCTAAACGGAACTGTTTTAAGTACAATCCGGTCGCCCCGCTCACGGTTATACGGGACTGACAAAGCTAAGGTTTGATAAATATTTTTCTTAAGTTCCTCTGTCAGAGAAAATTTTTCGTCAATTAATACGATTACGGTCATTCTTCTGATGTTTGCAGTAACCAAACCAGATTCACTCTTAATTTTTAAGCGAGTATAATTATGGAGTGTTTTTTCGGGAAGCCCAAATTCGATTGACACTTTTGCGACCGCCACATTCAACGGCATTAATTTATTCAACATCAACTGGGAAGAAGCTGAAAGCTGCCGCTCATACTCTTCTTTTGCCTTAAGCCTTAAGAGTGCTTTTTCCTCAGCGGTAAAGGTGCGAACGGCTTCGGTGGTAACCGGCTCAACCGTTTCTGTTTTTTGCACTGGTTTTACAAATCTAGGAAGCGGGGGGACAGATAAATCTGAGAGGATTGATCCTGATTCGTCAACCACTGTTACATTTTCGGTTTTTAGATTTTCAACCGAACTGGCCACCAGGTGGGTAATTCCCCGGATCTGTTCTCCGGTTAACCTTGCTCCAGCACCAAGGCGCAAGAGTACCGAGGCGGTAACCGGTGCCTTGGCAACTTCAAACAGCCTGGTTTCAGGAAGTACAATTTGTACACGCGCATCCTGTACGCCTTTTATCCGCTTGATTGTACGTGAAAGCTCGCCAGAGATAGCCCGCACCAGTTGAATCCGACGGTCAAAATCAGTCGCTCCCATCTTAGTCTCGTTAAAAATTTCCCAGCCGACCAGTCCTCCGGTCGGCAAATTTTTCTCAGCCAATCCCAGGCGGGCTTCATCAGCCCTTGCCCGTGGAACAACCACCGCCGTACCTTTATCTTTTATTTTATATGGTATCTTTAGTTCTTTTAACCTGGTTACAACTTTGGCAGCATCCGAAAGTTCAAGGTCAGAATAAATTGTAATATCTTTTGGCCCGGACGACGAACAACCCCGGATTGCTACAACAAAGATAATTGCAACAATTACAAATATAACCGCTGCAATAATTATTATTCTCAGGTTCGATCCAAAAGGATTCCTCTCTTCTGCCATTCTCCTGTGCTCCTTTAAACTATATCTGCATCTGGGTTATTTCTTTAAACGTACTAACCGACTGATTGATAGTTGTAACTGCTAATTGCACCATCACACTCAGTTTTGAAGTCTCAATCATTACATC
>JBHPMS010000012.1:0-20812 GCA_042563095.1 Candidatus Margulisiibacteriota bacterium | reverse complement strand
TAAGTAATTTCCGTAGGTTTTTAAATAGTCTTTTAGGTTTCCAGTTTTATCTCCTTTTCCTAATAAGAAAGAGTAATATGCAAAGAAATTTAGATTTTGCCAATCTAGTATGCTTTCATTTTTTGGACTTCTCCCTTTTATTGCAAGATTTGATTGAATGTAAGATTTATATTTGTTATCGTTTGTTGCCCGCCAGAGTTCAGTGGCAGCCCATAATCTTTCATCTTTATCACTCTTATCGTTATATGGCCCACCATATTCCATTCCATTATAAGTTGTTTTTATCATGATCAATTGCTTATTTCTTTCGAGAAATTTCCACGCAGATTTTGAGGCACTTAAACATAACTTGGCAAGGCCTGGATCTACCTGTTTAAAAATCCTACTGGTCTGTGCCATAACAGCTGCAAAATCTGCAGTAGCAGTTGAGGATATTGGCATAACTGATTTAACAAATGAATCTGAGCTGGGGGCAACATTACTTTGAGGCCATTTTGCGCTGCAGGCTTTATGATAAACTGCTCCATCTGACCTTTGCATCTTTAATAACCATTGAATTTCTGGTTTTATAATCTCATAAACTCTCAAACTAGTTTTATTATGTACATCTGCAACTTGATATAAAAAAGCTTTTGGAAAACTTTCTAAACCAAGCATAAGCATTCCAAGTGTGTAAGCAGCTGGTACTGAATATTTTCCGTAATCTCCCGCATCGTGCCAGCCACCGCTTACATCCATCGTTTTCTTTGTGCCAAAAATAACAGCTTTATTATCTTGAGCATGACATTTGTAATGGCTTTTATGACCACATCGAAAATACTGGAAAGCTCTCAAAGAAGCATTGCGGGCTTTTACATATAAGTCAGAAGGTTTTTTCCTTATAGAAAAATCATATGATTTAATGTCGCTTTTAATACCAGTTTGAGCAGGGATGGTAATAATATAATCCCCTGGCTTATTAAAAGAAGAAAAATCTAAAATTGAATATGTCTCCCCGCTTAAGTTAAAATACTTCCAATTCGAACTATTACCGGTAAACACTTTTTTCCCGCTTTTCTTTTCTGAAATGTGAAATGAAACAGGTTTTAATCCACCCTGTTTTTTTGGGATTGCTAAGATCGCTCTTTTTGTTTTTCCTGCATAGCCAAGCTGGTTAACATGACAACTAAAAATGGCTTTCTCTGTTTTGATCTTATTTGAAGCAGAGTGAACACGAATGTTTTGAATCATTAAATTGATGTTTTTTCCTGCAAAGGTTTTAATTGAGATTGTTTTAATCTCATCAAGATTATCAATTGGGAAATAAATTGTTCCAGAATGCCTATCAATCATAGCATCAGGAGATGAGCCAATATTAACAGGTTTAATGTATTTACCATTTACCTGGAGGGCAAACATTGATTTTCCTCCCCAGGCTGCAGGTATTGACGAATAATTAACATCAAATGCTAAATATTTTTTTCCTTGAGGCACCTTCTTATTAATAATCCAAGAGTAATTCTCACAGTCATTTGCTAGTGTGCCTGAAATTTTTATGCCATTCTTATATGGGATTGCCTTTAAGCCAACTTTTTTCCAGGAGGCAGACCATGGGGAATTTATCTTGATTTTGGTTGTGTTTCTATATTTATGCTTTATTGTACTTACGATATCAGGTTTAACTGGTGGAAGCACAATCCAAGAAAGGGCCTTCATTGCTCCATATTTTTTTATTAATAATTTTTTTACAGCTGCAACTTCCCCTTTAGACAGAAAATGCCACCATGAATTATCCGGGCCGGGAGGTTTTAATTTAAGCAGTTTCCCAATTTGGATCTGGGCAGTTTGACAATGAATATCTTCTATTGCAAGATTATCTAAAACACAATCAAGAGATCTTCCTGCTTCTTTCTTGTTGTCAACAACATTATTCCTGCCGCCCGCTCCTTTATGCTCATCCGCTTTTTTCAAGCAGACCCGATGTTTTTCGACAGCGTCAGCTATTTTTATCTTACTTATATCAGCCATTAAAAATAAACCCCCTCCGGCTTTCTGGCGGAGGGGGTTCTCCTGTTTATTTAATCCGAATCCTAATTATATACTTCCCCTGCCCGGCTTTATTTACAAAATTGATTTTTTTAATCTCCTTTAAAGGATCAAAATCATCTTTTTTCTTTGCGGCCAAATCAACCACGTTTACACCTGTTTTAAGCTTGCCGTAATCAAAAACCACTGTATCATTCAGCTCAAATTTGGTATTGGGAGCTTTACCTTCAACCACGATTATAAGCCTGGAGTAGGATTTTACATTGATCGGCTTTCCGTTCCAATCTCCACCGTCGTAATCGTGCACGGCACCGCTGTATTCTTTGCTGTTGTATTTGACTCTAAAACGGTTTCCTTTTACCGCCACTTCGGCTCCTTTATATCCATAAATCTTCCCGCTGGTGAGATTAAATTTTGGATTTCCGACCATATCAGTTCCTGCAGCCTTTTCCCCTTTCTTTTTCGACTCCAGCCTTAAAATAGATTCTGGAGCCAAACCGGCCACTGTTAAAATGCTCATTTCTTTTCACCTCCTTTTTATTATCCAATTAATCTAACTTCACTCAATTCGATCCAAGCTGAAGTTGTGCTTCCTGAAACCATTACTTGCAGTTGATGTAATGTGCTTACTTTGTTTAAGACATTGATATCCAGTCTTATTGTAGAATAATTTTCGCTAACTGTTTCAAACACAAATGCTTCCGGATTTTGACCGGTATTGTTAACAAACGCTTCAATTTTTATGTCTGGAGTATTAGTCGGATTAGCCACTTTACCGCGGATCTTTAATTCAATATATTTATATTGAGAAACATTAAGATCGTTTCCGTTAGCAACTATATGAAATCCAGGATAAGTTCCGGATCCCTCGGCTCGTAGCATTCCATTGCCACATTTTACAGTAAATCCATTAAAACCATTCCAGCCAGTATTAAACTTTGTATTGAAGCAACTCGAAAAATCCTCGAGCACTAATACATTAACAGTATCTGGTTTTGGCATACTTCCATCGATATGAGTGTGATGAGTGTGTCCATCTGCTCTTGGTGGATTTGGCGGTGTGCGATAGCCACAGGCCTCTGCAACTAATACAGCACCCAAAGCCAATCCTCCTTTCATAAAACTACGACGACCTTCGTTAATTGTAGGAGCAGCAGTTGGTTTAACCAATGAAGCAATTCCTCTAAAAACAGAACGAGCAGCACTTGCTAAAAACATTTTTATTTCCTCCTAAATATATTATTTCTTTCCCCACATTTTTATCACAAACTATTTTGAGAAATTTCACCCCAAAATATGTTATGCATATTTAGTTATATATTTTCATCAATCCAGATGATGTTAAACAACCAAAATTCATCCAGGCAATTTTGTAATAACGATAGGTGCCTGTTGGATAAGAAGTTGACATTAAATCGTTATAGAAATTTACTTTGTCGGTGTTTGATGTTCCCCCCATTGCTGCTCCTGTAAGCGATCCTGCCCAGCTTGCATTGTGCCAAGTACCATTTGGCGTTCCATCTAACTTATAACCATCTACATGGGTAGAATATTTTGGAGAAAAGAAATAACCAATTACCTTATTAATATAGTTTTTGGCTTTTGGATCATCGCCAAACCAATATTGATCCAATCCAGCAAAAAAAGGCCAACGCATTGCGTTAAATCCAAAAACATATTTGAATGGAGGATTACCTGAAGTGATCTCACTTCCATTTTTATTACATATTTCCGGGACCAGTCCATTTAAGGTATTGCCATTTGTAGTTGTTAATGTGTTGTTAGCTAAAGTGTATGCATTTGATGCAGCTTGATTCCAGCGTGTCTTCTCGCTCTGGGTAGAAGCATTTATAGCAAACCACTTAAAAAATGCTGGCATATTATAAGAAGGATTAAACCAGGTTGTATTGACTGGAGAAAAAACCACATAATTATCGACTGTTAATTCATATTTTAAAATATCGCCTTTCATATTTGTTGCTTGAACAGAATAATTATAGGGTACAGTTGTTTTATTTCCCCACCTCTTCGATGCCTGGTCAAGTGCAAATGCAATCATAATGTCACCATCTGGAGCAGGATTTTCATCTCTTCCAGTAGAACAAGTTGGAGGTAGACAAGTCCATGCAATCAAGTTTGGATGATTATAAATTGTTGATTTTGAACGCATATAAGAATAGGTCCAATTCCAGCATGAATCGAAAGTTGTTTGATCATTGTTTTGCAATGCCAAGAACATACAATAAGATTGTCCTTCAGATGTAACCTTGCCGCCATCAGGATCAACAACCGCACCACTTTGGATTAATTTTTTAAATTCTACCCAACCCTGATCGCATTTAGCTTTTGCAAATGATTGAGAATAGAGAGCGCCAGTAAGCGAAGCTGCTGAAGGATAAACACCAGTATAATAACTTCCTGTTCCTACTATTCCACCGTCTCCTATCATTTGATCTGCCGTTGTTTTGTCGGCAGCAATAGAATCGCTTACTGGTATCCCTGAGTCTATTCCCATGTCCTTTATCGGAATCCCAGAATCTAACTTTGCAGATTTATTGTTAACTAACTTAATATTATCAATCTCTATCCAAGCAGACGTTAGGCCAGAAGCATGAGCTAAAAATTGAAGTTTGTCTAAGGCTTTCAAAGAGTTTCCCAATATATTTATCGGCAGATAAAATGTTTTAAACTGAACCGGATCTACACTTACAACGGCTGATGCATCAGGACTTGATGATGTTTTTTCATAAGCTTCAATTTTTACATCTTTTGAAGTGGTGCTTATATAACCCCTTATGTCTACACTTATATAATTGTAATATTGTGTAGGAATAACAACACCAACATTTGCAGTAACATTAAAACCAGGATAGCTACCGGTTCCGTTACTCGCTTTTAATCTTCCATTACCACAAGAGATCTTTCCCGAAAAGCCAGTAAAACCATTCCAAGTATTTTTAAACAAACTGTTATAGCAGGTGCTACTACTGAAATTATCTATTAATTTATCAATTGCACTGTCAGGTTTTACAAATTGATCAGCTACTGCTTGATCGGGAACTGTTTTATCAGATTTTAATGTTTGATCAGCTAATGTTTGGTCAGTTACCATTTGATCTGTTAATGCTAGGTCAGTTAGCTTGCTATCCAATCTCGTCAATTGATCGGCACTTCCTTTATCAATAATCTTCTTTGAGTCATTAGTTACTCTCAAGTCACTAATGGTTGTTTGATCATAATTTATTCCCCCATCTTGAGGTGCTTTTGAAGCACCTGATCCGCATCCTGCCAAAAAAACACCTGCGGCTAAAGTTAAAGGCCTGATAAGTTTTCTTCCTAAAAAGGAAGATCCCACTCTATTCAATATTCTCATATAATATAATCCATTATTATTCTTCTAATCTAAAATCACTAACAGTTAGATTTACTTTGTTAGCATCTGCAAAAACCAATTGTATCTTGTCAATTGTTGAAGCTCCTGAAGGTAGAGGGGCTCGTATTGTTTTATCTAAATTAACTACTCCTTGCGCATCGTATTCCCACTTCATTTCTTGACCGTTTATTTCGACCTTAAACACTTTTGAACTCCAAGTACCAAGAAGATCAAGAGAACCTTTTATTTTGAAGGTTAAATAGCTATAACCATCAATTGCAACTTGGCTGCTATAAAATCCAAATGTTCCTCCATTTCTTGGACTGCCAGTTAATTGGTAACTGTCACCACCCAACCATTTATAACTCATGCCATTAGTAGAATTTGGACCGCTTAAAGAAATTGGAATTGATTTTCCAGGCACACCTGTATCTGCTACAGGTCCAACCGGAGGCTCTCCCCCACAGGCTTTAAGCGTACCTATAGCTGTTAAAACAGTTAAAGATCCAACCCCTTTTAAAAAACTTCGCCGCGATAAACTGATTCCTTGAGCACGAGAACTTGGTGAAAACATAATTTATTCCTCCTGTTTATTATTTTCTATCTTTATCACTAGATTGGTAGTTTAGCCCGTATTGGACAATTTCATACCTAGTGTTCCTTAACAATGTTAATAAATTGCTCAAACTACCAGAGTTTTCTGGTGATCCAGAATGTATTTTATTATCGGTGTCTTGGTTCATTGCCATTCCACCCATGCCAGGAAACCATCTAAGTTCAGGTGATCTCAATTCTGACCAAGATGTTTTTAAACGGTCAGGATCAAGTGTGTTTTCCGTATCTAAATTTTCTTGCCAAAGCAATTCATTCTTTCTATCCGAATCCATAACCTGAGATAAGGGTTCCCCTGGATTAGAGTAAGCTATCTTTGCTACTTCTGGTTTTTTCTGTTGTGTTGTTCTTCCACATTTAGCAAAAAGTAAAGATACCATTAAAGGCTTTCCTATTTCAATTGCATTTTTTTGTGCGCTGATATAATTATTAATGCTAAATCACTAGCGTCCCAACGTTGAAGTGAGAAAGATGCAATTATAGAGGAAAAATCAAGGGTAAAAAGATTTTTCGATTTGAAATGGAATCCTGCGACTGAACGTCGCGGATTCCAAAATCACGATGAAACCGCGAAGTTTATTCGCAGGTTTCCGAGTATATTGCGATCGTTGGGACAGCAGTGATGCTAAATATGTCTTTAGCTTGTTGCTCTTCTGGGAGTGCCATATGTCTCTTTGCGATATTGTAGCAACCAGCCCTTGTTCTAGCTCCATATAAATCATATTCTCTACCCAATAAAGCTTTCGTCGCTACTTGGCCAGCCCTAGTAGTCATAACTCTTCCAACATTATTGGATACACCTTCTACAATTGAACGGACATATTTAGTCCTCATTCCCCATGCTAACGTTCTGATTCCGATACTCAAGTTCGTACTTACCATTTTGTTTCCTCCTTTTTTAAGACGCTTGGTCTTTTCTATGTATATATCGAAGGAAATCGGTTCAAATTTCACATAATTTATTTGAAGGGATTTTAGGGGGTTTTCGCTTGACAGGATTATTACTTGGATGTATTATACATAGATGTATAATACATCCAGTACAAACAAGGTGAAAATTATGGACAATCCTTTTGTTTTTGGCGAAGCTGTAGCCGGGGCTTATTTTACCGATCGCGTAAAAGAACTAAAAGAAATAAAGGCAGAGCTGAAAAACGGGCAGAATATAATTATATTCTCGCCCCGGCGTTACGGAAAAACATCATTAATTAAAAAAGTACTTGCTGAGCTGAAAAAAGAGGGACTGGTTACAGTATATTTAGACCTGTTTTTTATCAATTCTAAACAAAAGTTCGTGGATGCTTTTGCCAAAGCTTTGTCTGAAGCAGTCAGCGGACCTTTTACTAAAGCAGCAAATACGCTGGGAAAACTGATTCCAAAAATTGTCCCGAAAATCGTCATTAAAACCGGCGGCGATACAACTTTTGAGTTTGATTATGACCGGACAAAAAAAGTATCTCCAATACTAGAAGATCTTTATGACAGCATCCATAAATACGCCAAACGGGCTAAAAAGAAGGCGGTGGTTGTATTTGATGAGTTCCAGGAACTTCTATCTTTTGACGACGGTGAAATTGAATCGGGCATGAGGTCAAAATTCCAGTTCCACCGGAATGTGGCTTACGTTTTTCTGGGAAGCAAAAGAAAGCTGATGCTTAAACTGTTTAACGACAAAAGCCGTCCGTTTTATAACAGCGGCAGAAAATATTACCTTAAAAAAATTGACAAAAAGCACTTTCTTGAATATGTGCGTACCGGATTTGCAGAATCAGGTTTAAAAGTAAAAGAGAACATAATATCAGATATACTTGATCTGACCCGCTGCCACCCTTATTACACACAGGAGTTCTGCCATTTTATCTGGGAACAGCGCAGGGGAAGAAAGAAATTAGGATGGACTGATGTAGAAAAAGCGGTCAGTGAAATAATTGCGTCAGAATCTGCAAATTATACCAACATCTGGAGCGGATTGACCGCCAGGCAAAAAGGATTCTTAATTGCACTTGCAAACAATCCCGGTATAAATATTTATTCAAACGAATTTAATACAAGGTGCCGGATCGGTACAAGTTCAACCATCCAGCGCCAGGCCGGCCTTCTTTATGACAAGCAAATTATCGAAAAGGAGAACGGAAAAGTAATTTTGGAAGATGTTTTTTTTGAAAAATGGATAAAAGAAAACACCTGAGCACCTGCAAATAATTTAAAAATTAACACGCAGACCCATAAAGAAGCTGTTGGAGCTCTGCTCATCGCCCAGGCTAAAGCGTGACCCTCCAGCATAACCTTCTAATCCCCAGGGATAGTACCTGGCCCCCACTCTGGCCTGATTATAATTATGAACATTGCCAATCTCATGGTGAGAATCAACAAAGAGCATCCAGTTGTAATCATCAGTAAAATTAAGGTCAGCACTAAAATCAAGTGTCAGCGCAGCGCGCTTAAGAGTAATTTTATCATCCAATTTCCAGAATCCGTTGGCGGTGGCTGCAGCAGGGTCATAACTGAACATGCCGCCCACCGCACCCATAACGTTGCTCAACATCAATCTCTTACCTAATCGCAGGTGCGGCACAATCGCTCTAAGATAGGCTTCACCCTTAAACGACCACGGTTTATCTATTTGTGGCGTAACCGGTTTTCTCTTTTCGGGTGATTTTTCTTCCTGATCAATATGGTCAACGATCCCAGCGTTATCACCTGAGCGGGTCTGATAAGAGAGGGCCGCCCTGGCTCCTGGCATCAAAAATAATTTCGGTGATGCCTGGTATTTAAAATCAGCTACCGCTTCCAGCTTGGGAGCAACGGTTAGCAATCGGTGTGATTTTTTTTGCTTATTTTCATATTCCGGATAATTGGCTCCCCACTTATATTTAAAAGTATCAAAACCCATTAATCCTATTTGAACCGACGGGCTAAAGCCCCAGTTTAGCCAGCTTAAACTCTTTTCATTATAATAGCGGTAATCCAGATTGATATAATGCGCGGCTCCACCAACCAGGCGCTGACGAGTTTTATTCGCAAAATCAATTACCCGCTTGATGTTGCTCATGCTATATGTAATGCCAAGGCTCTGGTTCTGATTGAGTCTCCGGCGCATGCCCAGGTTCAATTCCTGCCCCTGTTCTTTCTTGCCAAGGTGACTCCCCCATATCAAACGAAGGGTTGATCCAAAAGACCAATCGGAATTCTGGAAACTGTCCCTCCAGTAATCAACTAAGGCAGCTTCAATCCTTTCACTTAATTCTACAACTTCTGTATTAAAATCCTGAGGAATAGGCTCGATCAATTTACGCGCTTCTTTAATTAACACTTCCGCTTTTTTGCACAAGTAGGAACCACCTATTCCGAGCAAAGCACCCGCCAGGGCAAGTTTAAGCTGGCTCAACATTTCTAACCCTTTATTGTTTTCGGTATTTTCAAGCAGTTTAATGCCGCTACTGTATTCCTGGATGGCAGCCTTAAAATCGATTCGGCCCAGTTTAGGCAAACGGTAAACATCGCCGCTCCCCAGGTAACTTTGCGCCAGCATCCTGCGCATTTTCATATTCTTTTCAAAACCGCTTAAATAGTTGCGGGCTTTCCGGTAATGCTCAAGAGCGCGAATCCCGTCATCCAGATGATAGGCATAAACATCGGCCAGGCTCAGATAGGCACGGGCCCGGTCACGGATATCTTTTTTCTTAAATGACTTTTTGGGAATAGTTTTTAGTTTTCCTAAAACCTCTTTGTATTTTAAGAGGGCTAGTTTATACTTTCTTTTATCTTGTTGCAGTTTCGATTTCCTTTTTTCTTTTTCAATTAAAATTTTACCTTCTCCAAAAAGCAGCCTCCGCTCAATCTCTTTAACCTTAGGAAATTCTTTTAAGCCAGCATTTAACTGGTTGATCTGTTCCCGTGCCCACCGGTATGATTTGCGGGCAGTCCAGAACCATTTTAATTTGTAGGTAAAAAGATCCCCCATAGCTGAGTGGATATCGGCTAAAAATTTGCGGTCGTCCATGGCAAAGGATTTGGCCGTATCAAAGGAGCGGCGGGTTTCTTCGTAACTTTGGATGGCACCTTCATATTCGCGGGCCGCAATCTGGAAACCAACGTAAGAAAAAGGAAGACTCCAGGAAGAGGTATCGGTACTATAATAAACTTCATCATGAGTAAAGATCGATCCGTCCTTCCCACGGTTATTATCTAAAAACGAGATCAAGTTCTTATATTTATCCTTAAATTCTTTAAAAGTATCAATTTTATCAATATTGTTTCCCTTTAAAGCCAGATGCAGGATCATCAGGGCAACTTTATATTCTTTAAACGGTTCAGCATCATCGTCACGCAGCTGCGAACTCTCTTCTTTGATCCGCCCCAGGCTTCCCAAGGCTCCGGTCAAAGCCTTGATCGCCCTTAATCCCAGTCCGGCTCGGCTCAATTCTTCTGTTCGGATTGCTTTATTAACTATTCCGATTGCTTCGGCAGAATTTTTAGCTGCTTCAACATAGCAAAGCTGAGCCAGCGTGGCCTGTTTCTTTTCTTTGTTTTTTTCGTTTTCAATCAGAAGGTTGCGCACTTCATTTAAAAGCTCTGGTGTTTGCTTTTCTTCTTCTAAAAGCTTACCCAGAGAAATATAACTTTCGGCCCGACCAGCCCTGGCAGCAATCTGGTTATTTTGGGATAAATAATATAATGAACTATCCGAATCGACTGGAGCATTTATTATTGCCCTATATGCCTTGATGGCCCAGATCAGAGTTCCGGCGTCTTTTAGCCCCTCAGCTTTTAAAAGATCAGCTCTAGTTAAAGCTAGATTGGTCTCGGGGATATCACTTTCTTTAAGCAGCTCTGGGGTTGCAATAATTTTTGCATACTTATTGTACTGACGGGCCTTTTCAAATAATTTCCGCCCCTCACCCTCCCCTTTCATCTTCTCTTTTAATCCGCCGCTGATACCGGAGAGGAGTGCCCGGGTTGAAAGCATCCTAAAGATCAGCCGGCGTTCTTTCTTCTTTACCAGATATTTGGTTCTGGCAGTTACGTGTAAAAGGTCAGACGAATCATTTATTTTTTGCAATTCAACCGTTGCTTTCTGGTACTGGTTGGTCCAGAGTATCTGTTTAATCCTCATGGCAGCCGCTTCAAGCTTGCTCAACTTGGCCTGGATCTTTCCGGCAACTGATTTCGGATGATCCCCCTGCTCAATAAAGGCGGCCATGGCCCGATCAAAATCTTTTTCAGCCTGGAGTAAAAGATTTTCATCCCTTTCTGCGGCAATTTTTTTAAGTTCTGCAATTGTCAAAAGCAGTTGCGCTTTGGTCTGATAAACATTATCTAAAAGAGTGGTTCTTGATTTATAGTCTATTTTACCAAGCTGACTAATAATATCCTTAATTATTCCAATCGATTGATTTAGATAGATTCTCCCCTCACCACGCTTTAGTTCCTGGATTTTTAGCCAGCCGAGGGTGCCGCCGACCTGGACTTTTAGCAGTTTATGGCTTAATTTTTCAGTTTCGGTAAATCTTTTATCAAGTGTCGGTGAATTTAAAGCATTATAAATCTTGTTTAGATTTATAAGTGTTCCGCTCAGATTACCGCTGCGGGCAAAACTTTGTTTGGTCTTATCAACGTAAGCCTGAACACGGGACAGGCGGCTGCGGTTATAGATAACATCTTCTTTTTTGATTTTTTTATAGCTGGCAATCGACCGATCATACTGTTTAAGATCGCGGTAGATATCCCCCTGGCGCATGGCCAGCTGAGCTATGGTAATACCGGATTCAATCTGAGTGTTAAGGTCCAAACTGTTAGAAATTTCCGCATATAGTTTTTCTGCCCGCTCAAAATATTCTTTCCCTCCCCCCTCTTTTTCTCTTATTATTCTCCCCCTAGTTGCCTCTGCCCAGGCCAGGGTATCTTTCAGTTTTACTCCCTCGGCCTTGTATTGTTTCCCGGTAAAAGAACCATTAACTCCTCTTTGAATTTCAGCCAGCAGCTGTTTTGCCTCTTGAGAAGTTTTTTCGACAATGGCCAAAGTCTGTTGGTCATCCCCCTTTTTAAAATAATCGTAGTTGGCTTTAGCGATAGTAGTGCTAATTATTCCTAATCGGGCACGATGCTTAACTATCTGCCGGTGAGGATATCCTCCTTTTAAAACAACTTCGTATGCCTGGATTGCCTGGTCATACTTTTCTGCCAGTTTAAGGTTGTCGGCATAGTTCAGATAAATCTCAAGCTTGCTCATAGCCAGGCGCTGAAGAACTCTCGGGCTAGCGGTGCCATAAACCCGCTGATATATCCGAGCTGCTTTTAGCGCATCTGCTTTCCCGGTCCCTTTTTCTTTTTCTTCTTTTAAACTGGCCCGGCTGGAATAAGCCCAGGCGCGGGTTAAATCGGAGGAAGTCTGTGCCTCTTTGTCATCACTTCCCGTACAAAACTTGAAGGATCTATTCACAAGTTTAAGCGCTATGTTATGGTCTTTAACTTTAAGTCGCTTAGCCGATTCCAGAAGATACCTAGCCGCCTCAACATTGATACTGTCTTGTGCACGTTTTATTCTAATTAAAGTTCGAGCTTTTACTCTCTTAAGGTGTTTATCATTTTCCGGTAATTTTCTCCAGTTTTTAAGCGCCAATTTCAAATTATCTCTTGCCACCTTCAAATGCCGGATAAGATTGAATCGAAGAGAACCAGCAATTTCTTTTAAGCTAATTTTTTTTCTATTCTTCCATTTAATCCAATGGTCAGGAATAATCTTTTCAGCATGAATATCTAAAAGCAAAAGCTGTGCGTAGCCAAGCCGGAGCATTGCCAAGGGAGCCTTTTTGTCATCCCTGATAAAATTGACTATTTTGCGGCGGTGCTCATTCCGGTTAATCGCGTGATTGATAATCTGCCGGTCAATTTCCCTTTGAAAAGGCTCAAGACATCTGTGACTCCCGCCAAAAAGCTCTTCGTATATTCGTTTTGCCTTTGTGTATGATTTTTCTTTATCATATGCTTTTGCTTCTTTATAAAAACGAGCTCGGGTTTGTAAATAACGCAGATAAAGACGCAGTCGCGCTATGGTAATCTGCATTCTCCAGACATTTCTTCCTAAATGACAGCCGGTTATCTTTCTTGGATTAATCGATAATTCTACTGGTAGTTCAAGCCTCCTTAAACTATTTTCAAAATTTCCATCTTTAGGATTTTCAGAGTTGTCTTCAAAGCGTTCGGTTGCCTGATCAACTTTTCTCTGAACACTCTTTAACTCATTATCGGATAAACAGGTGCCAACAAAAGGACCATTTACTTTACTCTCCCAATCAGTTCCACAAACCCATTTCGGAGCCATAATTAGTCACCTCCTTAGCATTTATTGCCAAAAAATTAGTAATCCTTAAAAATCTCGTTCAAATAATCTAAAATATCCTGTGTCAGATCACCCTTGGCCCTTGCCAAGTATGCTTGGGCTTTTTGAATCCGCACCATTAAAGTTTGTTCAGCTTTTGATATTCTGCCAATTTTCCTCTCTTCAGCAATCCTTAAACCAAATTGTTTTAACAATCCCTGGATTCTTTCGCTGTTGACTTTCTGATTAGCTTGTCCGCGAATTGCACTCAAAGATCGCGCAAAAAGTAAAATTCCTTCCTCAATATTTTGATCGACGCTGTAAAGATCTGCAGCCCCTAACAATGCCCCGGGATTAATAGGATCAATTCTTAGTGCTTGCTTATACTGTATTAACGCTAGCTTTACTTTTTTGCTGTCATAGGTTTCACCCCACCACAACAGATCTCCAAAAGCAACATGAACTTTTGCCTTTTGTGTTGGATCAGTTTTGTAAACTTCCTTAATTGATTTTCCGATTTCTTTTCGAATATACGTGCACATTGCAATTACTCGTTTATCCATTCCCGGCCGGAATACTATTTCTTTATCCGGATTTAAAAGAACATTAAAAAGAGCAATCATGCTCCTCCTCTGCTGCTTCAACTTAAGTAAATCCTTATCCGATATTTTCCCGGTTTTCCTTTGAATTTCTTGATAATTAAACAGAACATCTGCCATTTGCAAAGTTAATTCAACAATAAATAAAGATTTTAACCGCTTGTTGCTAACATCTACATCAAATATTTTTGTAGTAAGATTTAAGGCAAGATCAAAAAAGCGTTTTTGTCCAGTCTTTATGCCCGCATTGCTGTAGACGCCAACCAGCTTTCTGATCCAGTTCATATAATTAATATTTCTGGGGTCAGGGGAACGCATCGATTCGGAGTTTACAATCCTGATCAAGGCACGGTCAATAACATCGTTTTTATCGCCCGATGACACTCTGGTATTAAATGGTCTGCTGTATCGGCTATCAATTGCTTTGCTTAGTTTTTCAATATCATCAATTACTCTACCGATTTCTTTATTTGCATCTTCGAATATATTTTTGTATTTTTCTTCGGATACTCCCCTACCCATAACATCGGCATTATACGAAGTGCTGGCCTCCTGGGCAATCTGTTGAAGAACAACAATCTTGTACTGATAAGCATCCTTAATATGATCTAATACCAAAGACAAAAAAGCAGGATCCTGAATTCCCTTAGATTTATTATCTTTTCTAAGCTCTTTTTCTAAAGCATGCTTGAATACTTTTATAGCCCTATCTGTATTCTGAATGACCTGGTAATATTCTGCAAATAAATGAGGGCGGTTCTGGTCCCAATATTTACTCCAGCTTTTATCTCCTTTTATTTCTTTTGAATAAAAATCACGACTTCCGATACTATCATTTTGGTCATAAGCCATTTGCTGTAGAATTTGTCCCAAAGAAAATAATAATCGCGGTTTAAGGTCTGCGGTCAATCCTGCCTGTGCCAATTTTTTTATTCTGATCATCAATGAACGTCGTGGCCTTTTCTCTCCGATCCCCCACATTTTTTGCCGGAGTTTATCTTGGGTCACATTTTTTAATATATTTGATGGAAAATCTTTTCCCAGAAGTTCCGACAGAAGATAGAATGCCTGACCATAATGATACTCCCTCTCCCTGTAAGCACCCGGTTTTCCGCCGGGAGGATCAAATGAAGTAATATCATAATCCCGCGCAACTGTAAAAATGTTTTCAACCAACAGATTTGTTATAAATTCTTTTCTGAGCAAAGGATTCTTTCCGATCGGCCCCAGGTCAACAACATGCCGCAACTTTTCCAGGGGATCTTTCTTTGGTGTTCCTATCTTCTCTCGTATTCTTTTTGCAAATCCAATTCTTCTTTGATAATTGTATTCGTGTAACAAAGCAAGTTCCAAATATCTTCTTTTGTTAGTTCCGACCGCTTCGCGCTCAACCAACCACTCTAACAGATCAGATATTTGAAAAGAAGAGATGTTGAAGATTTGCATAATATCAACCAAAATGCGAATAGTGTTGCGCAAAAGTTTGATATCCAACTCTTTTTGCGCCTCGGGCATATCTCTTAAAGTTAAAAAAGCCTCTCTCAATGCCGAATGATAGGCCCCTGCCCCCATGTAAGCCTTGATCAGATTCATCCTCGTAGCAGGATTGTTATCTTTTTTTGCTCCGATCGCCTGGTGCAAATTGTGCATTGCCTTAATTCGCGAGAGTGATATTTTTTTGTCTTTAGGATCCGCTTTAATAACACCAAGTTTAATTAGTACACGCATAAACCTTTGAAAATCGGATTTGATTGCTAACGCTGCGTAATCAAAATCTTGGTGACCATAGAGTGGATCTTTAAATTCTCGCTCGGGCTGTACTCTGGTTAGCTTTTCTAGCTTACGTTCAGCCGGACGGGCAGTTATTTTTGATTTTCCTGCCAAAAATTCTGACAGGTTTTTTAAAGAGAGCATCGCGTTATAATACTGCGGAATATCTTCTTCGGTATCAAAAATATCGTAACCAAGCAACCTTTGCATAAAGTTATAAAACCTAATCACATCTTTGTGATTTTGTTCTAAATCTTGCCGGTGTGCCGCTACCCCTGCCGCAGCCATAAAATAAGATGATATTGCCACCGCATTGTGATAGCGATTAGCCCGGACTTCTAGCGGATTGCGGTGCGGCAGACGGATGATTTTGCTTAAAAAGGCAAATTCATCTCCCGAGATTTTATATTCTTTCGGAACGTTATCATCCTTGGTATCGTTGTGCATCAACAGGTCTTTTCCGATTTCAGCATAGATACGGACAGCGTCATATCCTTCAGTAAAGCTCAGGTTCAGGGCATTACGTTCAAATCGGACCTTATAGTTACCATCTTTATCCACTTCTACTTCGACCTGGTCAGGCAGAAAATGATGAACACCGTATTCACCGATCTTTTGCATAACAAAAAGAAAGACTTCGCGATTAATCTCCCAACTCCCGTCCTGATAAACCTGATATGATTCTTTATCCAAAATCAGATGCCCTTCTTCGTAGCGCAATCCGTTTAACGCATTTAGCTGTTTCTTTTTGGTTACCTGAGGCAACTCCGAATCTTTTTTGGTCGGAGTTATTTTGTAAAGTAAACTTAAAAAGAGTTCCCGCTCATCACTTTCCAGCCGGACCGTTGTCTTTTCTGTTTCCAAACCGCGCGAAACCAATTGGCCGTACAGTTTTTGACCAAAGTCATAGGCTGCTTTAATCCGGTCAAACGAATCCTTACGCAGTTGAAGGAAAAATTTGCGATCGTGCGGAAAGCGCTGAGCTAGACTATAAAGTTCATTCAGTAAGCTATAAGAATCGTTTGCAGTGACTGCTCCCTTGGTATCTCCGCCCCTGAAATCGGGATTCCCGCCACCCCACATATCAGAAACTCTAAGGATCAAGCGTTCTCCCTTTTTTTCTACATCAAAATTCTTGATGCCGGCTGCGATGAATTCGGTAAAAGTGCGGTAAGTTATTTTTTCAGGATAGGTCCGATTTGACCAACCTTCAGCAGGTTTGATTTGATTTCTCAAAAACGAAGGGATTGTAAAATCTGGGGAGGCTTCCCAAAATCCTGCCTCGACCAAACCTTCTGCACCAATAGCTGCTCCAGCAATATAGATATCTGCGTCAACTGCAGAATAGGTTTCAGGGTCACTGCGCAATTCTATCCCTTCTTCCATCAACTGGCCGTCTGCATTAGTAAATATTCTGGTTGGACGGCGCAGGTATTTTCCGCCCTGGTCAACAAAAGCAGCCGTTCCTTCTTGCGGAGCCTGATAATAATAACAACGCCATCCGGGCAGACCATTTCTGTTAAAAGTAAGAAGGACTCCGCGCAGCAGGGCGTTATATTCTTCTTGCAAACCTTGAGCCCGCATTTTAAATTTCGGATTACCGGTCTTCTGGAATTCGGCGTAGAGCCGCTTTGCATAATTGACCACAGTGCTCATGGCATAACCGAATCCCTCTGATACTATCTGCTGTCCCTGGGTGCGTGACTGAATAAGATGAATTGCTTCTCCGGCATAATCAAGTTCTTTTACAAAATATTTCTGGCTTAAAGCCTGGTTTAAATGTTTTGTAAAAGTGGCCATGAATTTTTCATGTTCAGGAAGTGCAACCCGGCCGGCTTCGAGCAAGATAGAAGAGATTTGAGGTTGGCCCACAGATGGAGGAGCAATTGGTTCTCCTAAAATTCCTGTTTTATAGGCGGCATAAGCTCCACCGGCTGTAAGTGCTGCTCCGGCAGCAACGCCTAAGAATTTTCTTCTGGTGGTTAAACCTTTCCACCAACCGCCGATCATCGTCGCCCTATATGAAGGAGCTTTAATGGGTTTCATAATAAACCTCTCCTATATATATATCGTAAATTTTTGAGTGAAATTTCACTATTTTACCCTCCAAACTTTATGCTTATCTTCCCACTCTTTTTCCGAAGAGATGCGCGAGATTCCGGTATTAAGCTTGTGCCCCTTCCAGTTGTAATAGAAGCGCGACCCAATCCAGAAGAGCAAGGTTGCCATATAGATCTGCCAGAAGTCTGCTTTAGCAATCGCTTCGGCCAGATGACCGGTTGCAATGTGATAGAGTGCATAACCTTCGAGCGCCATCTTAAACTTGTTGCGGAACATAAAACCGCTCGGTCCTTCCAGGCGGGTTTTTAACCAATTCTTCTTAAACCAACCGGTTGGCTCAGTTAAACATGGTTCTGCCGGCGGATCGGTAGCGTTAAAACCGAATTTTGCTCCGCTGATGGCGCGGCGCGAAACGTTGATATAGTTAAAACCGAGCATAGTAGTTTCGTATCCAAAGTTCGCTCCGGCCCCCTTCCAGCTCGATCCGGCCCGCATCCGTGAAAGCCTCAGCATTCCTTCGATACTCAGATAATTTAAGAATCCGAGTTCAACAATCCATTCAAGATTATTCTGCAAGAAAGTATAGTTATCGTTGACTAAAACAGACGGTTCACCCAGGAAGACAAAAGCCAATATCGCCCAGCGGTTAAATGTTCCGGGGAGACCGAACATGTTATAGAGCGGTCCCTGTAAAAGATCGAAACTTTCTTTTTTGGTTAGAACTTTACGGTAATCCCAGATGTAACGCATAACTCTAGAGAAGTTGGCAGCATTCTGCGCCTGCCAGCGTAATTTTTGGAACATATCGCCATCGTATTCGATCATGGCATCATTCATCTGGCGTAAACCTTTTGCTAGAGTTAGCTTAAATCCCATCACCCTTAACGGCATAGTAGTTGCCAGGTCTTCGGACGGATCGATTACATAAACTCTGCGGCCGCGGTAGTAGTTATATAGATCAAGGCTGCTGCCAAAAATCCTGGCAAGGATTTTTAGGCCGGCCAGAATTCCGAGCGGATAGATAATAAGTTCTTTCATACCAAACTTTAATCCGCCAACTTCTGATAGTTTGGGGTAAAATGTCGGATTTCCAAAACTGCCGCCAAACATGTAATCAAACAGATAATTCACCAGGTTGCCAAAGATCAATCCGGCAGCAGCGATTGATGGAATTATTTTTAACCATCGGTCGGTCGCCATCGCCGCATCCCATCCATCCTGCCAGCCAAATAATTTATTTACCGGATTTCGGTTTATAATTTTTCCAAACCAGTCATCCCTTTCCTCCCATGCCGATCCAAATATCTTTTCAAAAGCCTTGTAACCGTGATAAGAAGTACTCTGTGGATTTGCTTCGATCACATATTCTGTAGCCTGATAGGCGGCTGACATTGGAAGCAGGTTAGCATAACCGGTCAAAGTTCCGGTAAATTCAATCAATTTTGAACGGAGCCGGTTTTTGCCAAGCGGAGCAAGAGCAGCACGAATAACCGACTGGTTCTGCGGTCCACCAAGATCGCGATCTCTCTGGAAACGGCAGAATGGTGAACGGTAGAGCACTTCGTAATTCAAACCGTACTGGATAACTTCGTTTGGACGGGATAAAACTCCCCAGAGATATCCGAAGTGAGATGCCGCATCCATCAGCTCCGGATAAAAGATATTATCGGTATCGGCATTCATCTGCAGATCAGCTCTGACCGATTCGATTGCGGTCATCGGGAAACGTTTCCGGTTTAAGACATTTACGATCGGCCGGTCCTCTTTCAGCTCCGGCTGCAAGTTAGAAGGATCCTCTTTGATATCTTTTTCGTTTCTGGTTGCAAGTTTATTCAGTAATGCTTCGTTTGCTTTCCCCTCCTCAACCCTCAAGACCGCTTCGAGTAATCCCTCAAAAGCATCGATTCGCTGGCCGAGTTGTTCTCCTTTTTCCTTATCAAAATTATTAAAAAGCCGGTGCTCAGCGGTTTCATTTCTGAGATATTCTTCCAGAAGTTCAATCTCTTCATTTTTTTCTGCTGCAATGTCAGCAGTAATCAGCTCTCTGCTTCCTTCTTTAAGTTCTGCTATCAAGCGGTCAGAAATGTCTGCTATCCTCCGGATCAGTTTTCCATCTTCTAAAAGTTCACCATTCTCAACTGTCCAATCCATCGCTTTCTGGGTTGTGTTGAGCCAGGCGGCAATTTCTGATATGCTTCGTCCCCGGCCAAAAGCTAATTCTGGTAGTTTTTCGCCGTGGCGGTACTGTGCTGCATAAGTTTTTGAATCCCCTTTGTAACGCATCTTCTGCTCAAACTGGAGCGCCAGCTCGACATTTCCTGCATCAAGCGCCGCCAGAATTTTTTTCTGGAAGTAATTGTCTTTTTGCATCCGCGTAAATTCATGCTTGATAATTTTTTCTATCTGATCCCTCTCCTTAAGCCGGAGTCTTTTTTCTTTTCTAATCTTCTTATAACATTCTCTCGCTTCAGCCCCGCCTTTATGCAATTCTCTGACAACTTCGGACCCGTAGTAAAGGACCGCCGCTTCGCCGGCCGCGTCAACTAAATTCTCGCGGATGACATCGATATTGCTCATCCCGTTAATATCTTCGGTTATCTTTACACTATCCTTTCCTTCTGCCTGCTCATAAGCTTTTTTGATTTCTTCCCATACTTCAGCCGCCGCCATGTTTGATTTTGTTCCGCCTTTAATCTTTGCAATCAGCTTTCTGGCAATGTCATCCTGCAGCAAGCCATGCTTTAACTTGTGCTGATAATCGGCAGTTTTATCGGTATAAAAACGGAGCAGATCAGTAACATCAATTTTTAGTCTTTCGGAAAAGAAGTTAGGAATGCGGAAAAAGCCAAAGCGTTCGGTAAAATGTGTCTTTAATATATGCCGGATCATCGTTCCGACCTGTTGATGAACCCGGTCGTTGCGCAGCTCCAGATTTGTCGCTTCAGCTTTTTGATAGCGCCCTTTCGGATGAGCCTTCATTGAAAAGACGTACACGCTTTCAAATGTAGGAGCAGTATGTTCGTACGGTTTTGGATCCATCTCTAAGATCGC
>JBHPMS010000011.1:0-22535 GCA_042563095.1 Candidatus Margulisiibacteriota bacterium | reverse complement strand
CTTGATGAATCATGTCAACAACGGCAAGAGGAAGACCGTTGGCAAGAGTCATTATTCTTGTTTCAAGCAATTGATAGTCACTGACTGATAGATTCTGGGTCAAGTATTTAATAAGTTCTCTTTCTGCTTCATCAGTAAGCTTTTTCAACTCAATCTGTTTGAACTTCCACCAGACTGATTTTAACTTGGATTTTAGATCATCAGCTGAGGCGAGCAGCGTGAAGTTTTCAAATATAGCCGTGAAATAATCAATATCAGAAGCCCTTAGATTTTGCAGGCTGTCAATGATCAGAGTGGGCGGTTGGCTGCCTTTGGAATTGATCAGGTAATCAATAATGTCTTTGGCGGAGGCGCGGGCATTGATCTGCTTTCTCCATTCAGGGTTCAACTTATCACAGATTTGACCGAGCATCCCTTTTATCGGAGAAGGGGAAGAAATATAGAGAGTATTGGATCCTAGCATTTTAGTAAAATATTTTAATATCTGAAACCTTTTTAGCAATTTTGGGCTTGGTGGAAAATGCCCTTGAGAAGAATTTGTTGATAGGGGAGCGAGTATCGAGCTCTTCTAAGCCTGCGACTGAAAGTCGCGGTTCCGATTTGTCGGTTATAGCAGGGGGCTGTTTGCCTGCCTGGATATAACGGTTAATTGATTCAGAATCAGTTATGCCTAGTATAATAGAAGCATTTTCAGTTGAGATTTCTTTGGAGAATAAGCGGACAGCAAAAGTGTTGCGCAGTATCTGGGCATTGACCCGCTTTTTAATTCCAGCTTGCCCGGCATACTTGCGTATTAAATGATCAACGCTTCGGTCAGATAGTTTTTAACCTTCCCTTTGGTGGTTGTAAAGAAAGCATCACATTTTGAATCGACTCTATCCTTTGACCATCTGGCTAAAGCCTCAAAAGCCTGATCATTTAACGGGAGTTCTCTTTTCCTGCTGCCAGAAATGCCGAGCATCTTCTTTTCCCAGTTGATAGATTTGATTTTTAGATCAACCAGTTCGCGGAGGAAGACTCCGGTGTTTAAAAAGAGAGTAACAATTGCTCTGTCTCTGGAGTCGTCAATTGCTTTAAGAAGAGCATCAATTTCGTTTTTATTCAAATATTCGACAGTGTCAGGCACTATACCCAATTTTAGCATATATTGCGGGATTTCCGGGCTGATTTTGCGGTTTACCCCCCCCCTCGATGTTGCGGATTGCACGAAACAAATAACCTTTTTATGGGGTGGGGCATTTTCAAAAACAATAGCTTTTTAACGGGCTTTACCACTGCACCTTGATCTTCCCCGATTTAGTGGGGGGTTACCCGGTAATACCGCACCATCTGACAAGTCTATTTTGACCTCTTAAGATTTAACTTCTTGCAACCATGTATCGTAATAGGTAATATTATGCTTAGGGTTCGATTAGATTTCAGTGGCTCCATTTTTTTATGAAAAAGATATTATGTCTTTTATTTGTTCTCTTGCTTATTTCTTCGTCATTAGCTGAAGTTGCAATCCCCGCTGCAGTTAATAAAGTTGCCGAATCGTCAGTTGTCCTGCTGGTAAAAAAACCGGGGCAAAAATATCAGATTTTTGGGAATGGATTTGTGGTGGGGCGCGGTCGAAAAGTTATCACTGGATTCCACATTATAGAAGGCTTTACCGAAGCGGATGTAATTACCAGTGATAACACCCATTATAAAGTTCACAAATTGCATTGTAATGATCAAACAGGGGATATTGCCTGTCTTTTAACTAACCTTCCCCGCAAAATTATTCCGCTTAAAATCAGCGCTGAACTTCCAAAAAAGGGGGATGAAATATATTTAGTAGAAAAAGCACATTCCCTGCAGCCTTATATCAAACGGGGAATTGTACTTTTTGTCGGCAAAGTTCCCGATTTTGGCGGCGAGGTTATTCAAATCAGCAATCCAATCAGTCCGGGAGCTTCCGGCAGCCCGGTGGTCAATAAAAATGGGGAAGTAGTTGGGGCGGTCTCTTTCCGTTTAATCAGGGGCAGAGGAGATAATATCCAGAATTTTGCTGTATCCAGCACCCGGATCCAAAGATTGGTGGATAGACGGGATAATATTTTTAAACTTTTTTGGCAGTGGTTGAGAGAGGATTTACCGGGGAATTAAGGATTAAGGAAAAACGGAGAGGGAGAGATTCGAACTCTCGATACCCTTGCGGGTATACCCGCTTTCCAAGCGAGCGCTTTCAACCACTCAGCCACCTCTCCTTTCTTCTTGTTCTTGTTCTCGTTCTTATAAAAAAATCCTGCAAGATTTTTTTACATTCTACTGTCATTATACCTGATTTTACAGCTACTTTGTTTTTTCGCAAAATTCGGCTTGATCTAAATTTTGGATCCGGTGTGCCAAAATAGACTTTTGGGATTCTGGCCTGTATGATTGCCTGGGCGCACAGCGGGCACGGCTCGAGCGTTACGAACAGTTCACACATATTCAGCCGCCAGTCACCGATCTTTTTTGACGCTTTTTTGATTGCAATTAATTCAGCATGGGCCAGCGGATCCTTTTTTGTTTCCCTTAAGTTATGCCCGCGGGCGATGATTTTACCATTTTTTACAATTACACAGCCGATCGGGACTTCTTCTTTTGATCGGGCTTTTTGGGCTTCGTTGAGGGCAGCTTGCATTATATTCTTCATATAAAAATTGTAACTTATTCCTGTGGTATAATCAATTAACCGCGAATTCATTTGCAGGTTAAGTAATGAAAAAACAATTAGCAATCTTGCTTTTTTTCACAATTATTTCAATCATCATGACCTATCCGCTAATTTTTAAGATGCATAATAACTTAACTAATCTGAATGATCCAATTAAAGATGTTTGGTCAAACGCATGGATCAGCCATAAGCTTTCAACAAATATGAGCGGTTTTTTTGATGGGAATATTTTTTACCCGAACAAAAATGCCTTGGCCTATTCAGAATATTATCTGGCTGCGGGCTTGCTGGCCTGGCCGATCAATCAGGCGTTTAATAATCCAATCCTTACCTACAACATATTTTTGTTGGCTTCCTTTATTTTTTCCTGCTTCGGGATGTATTTATTAGTCCAATATCTTACCAGAAATAAGCTGGCTGCAATTGTTGCAGGATTAATTTATGGTTTTTGCAATTACCGTTTTGGGCACATTAGCCACCTCAATCTTTTTACAGCCCAATGGATTCCATTTATTCTGCTTTACATTCATAAAACATTTAAGGAAAAGGAGAAGCGGAACGTTATTTACTTTGTATTATTCTTCTTATTGCAAGCATTATCTTCAATCCACTATGCCCTGTTCCTGGTTTATTTGATCCCGGTGGCAGTTATTTATTTTATTATCACTTATAAAACAATAAAAGATCTGCAAATCTGGTTAAGGATGATTGGTGCCGCCCTGGTCATACTCACCATATTATTTGCTGCTTACCATCCTTTGTTGTCATTAAAGGGAGAACGTTCTCTGCAACAGCACAAATATTTTTCTGCTCGTATAGGCAATTATCTGGCTTCATCCAAAACCAATTTAATCTATGGCCGCCTGACCAAAAATATGAGGAATCCGGAGGGATACTTTTTTCCGGGGATATTAACAATCATACTTGCTCTTTATGCCTTTAAATCTGAAAAAAAAGAAAAATCGGGATGGAAAATCCGGGCTGTAAAGATTCTTTTGTTGTTATCAGCTTTGATTCTTTTTGTTTTAATTATTGCTGACCGGAACAATCCAAGGGTATATTTTGCCTTGGTCAGGATCTTGTCTGTCAAAGAATATTTGCTGTTGTTTCTTTCTTTGACGTCGGCCTATTTATTGGTCAATCAGGATCTTCGGATCCAGCTGATCAAGGTTGTAAGATCATCGAAAGTTAGATTGTTTTATTTGGTCCTGTTAGTTGTTTCTTTTTTGCTCTCGCTCGGGCCGGAAATTTATTTTGCCAGGCACAAACTTGGAGCCGGACCTTATCTGTTGCTTTATAAGTATCTGCCTGGATTTAATGGAATGCGTGTTCCGGCCCGGATTGCGGTTTTCTTTTTTATTGCGCTTGCTGTTTTGGCCGGATATGGTGTAAGGAAAATATTAGGTACTAAGTTATTCCAAAAGCAGCAATGGTTGGTTGCAGGAGGGATTGCCATAATTGTTTTGCTTGAGAGCTTTAGTGTTCCAATCCCGTTTTATAAGCTGGAGCAAAAGATGGAATTTCCGGCAGTTTACCACTGGTTAAAAACAACTCCGAAAGATAGTGTAATCCTGGAATTGCCAATTGCAGAATATGATAAACGCTTTGGAAATTCTGATATAAAATATATGTATTATTCCACTCTGCACTGGAGGAGTCTGGTTAATGGTTTTAGGAGCAATCTACCACAAAACTATAATCAGATTGTTGAAAATGCAAAAAGATTACCAGAGAGCGGGAGTATCAATTTTTTTAAAAAGATGGGTGTTGATATAATTGTTGTTCATGGCGATATATGCCCGATTAAAAAATGGGACAATATAAAATCAATCAAACAATTCAAAAATGATCTCGTCTATATGTTAAAATAAACAATGTCCCGATGTTTCCGCCTTCGGCGTAAAACCGGGATTCCGAAACACAATAAGGAATATAATGAACAAATCGGAAATTATGTTTGGAACCGATGGTTGGCGGGCTATCATATCCGACGAGTTCACTTTTGCAAATGTGCGGAAAGTAGCACAGGCGATTGCTGCTTATCTAAGAGAAAAGAGTAAAGATAAAACAGAAAAGCCACAACTAAAAAATCAAAAACTGATAATAATTGGCTATGATGCGAGGTTTTTGGCCGATAAATTTGCAGTTGAGATAGCAAAGGTGATGAAGGGAAATGGGATTTCTTCGCTTATCACCGAAAGGGATACTCCCACTCCGATTGTAGCCTGGTCAATTAAAGATAAAAACGCGCTCGGAGCGGTCATGCTCACCGCTTCGCACAATCCAGCGGAATACTGTGGGATTAAGTTTATACCAGACTATGCAGGTCCAGCTACCGAAGAGATTACTAAACAAATTGAAGAGAATCTGAGACGAGAGATGAGAGATGAGAGACGAGAGACGAAGGCCACGATTGAGCACTTTGAGCCCGGAGAACGATACTTCACTTACATTGAAAAATTCATAGACGTTCAAGCAATTCAGAAAGCGCAGCCAAAGGTGGTTTATGACCCGATGTACGGGTCGGGGAGGGGATATTTAGATAAGCTATTGGAAAAATTCGGCGCCCGGGTTGAAGAGATCCATAATTACCGTGACGTCCTCTTTGGCGGCCAAAATCCGGAGCCGGCCAATAACCTCTTAACCGCATTGAAAGCGAAAGTGCTTGAACTAAAATACGATCTTGGAGTTGCCAGCGATGGGGATGCTGATCGGTTTGGAATAGTTGATGAGCGCGGAAATTTTCTGGATGCGAACAAAGTTATTCCATTAGTATTCAACTACCTGATTGAAAAGGGGATAAAAGGAGCAGTTGTCCGCTCAATTGCTACGACCTCTTTGGTCGATGAGATTGCAAAAGAACATAAGATAAAAGTACACGAAACCAAAGTCGGGTTCAAGCATATCGCTCAGATAATGATGAATGAGCCGGTAATAATTGGCGGGGAAGAGAGCGGGGGACTATCAATTCTTGGGCATATCCCGGAAAAAGATGGTTTGATTGCAGATCTGTTAGTAGTTGAGATGGTCTCAAAAAAGAAAAAACCCCTTTCCCGATTGTGGAGAGAACTGGCTAATAAATACGGGCCGTACGAATATAAGCGCCAAAAGCTGGGCACCACAGATGAGAAGAAAAAAAAGCTCATGCAAAAACTAAATGATAATCCGCCCAGGCAAATTGGCAATTTAGCAGTGTCAGCAGTTAAAACAATTGATGGTGTTAAGATAATTTTAGAAGATAATAGTTGGCTTTTAGTCCGCCCCTCGGGGACTGAGCCGATCATGCGGATCTATTATGAAGCGAAGAATGAAAGCGCTTTAGCTTCTATTGCCGATTATGTCAAAACTCTGGTATAATTAAGCATGGTAACCAAAGCAAAGAAACTGGCGGGTAAAGTTGTCCTGCAGGACACTGATATCAAACGTGCCCTCAACCGTTTAGCCCACGAAATTGTAGAAAAAAACCGCGGCACCAAAAATGTGGTTTTAGTTGGCGTTCTTAATCGTGGACTTCCGCTGGCGAAAAGAATTGCCCAAATCATTAACCAGACCGAAGGCGAGTTAATTCCGGTTGGAGCATTAGATGTTTCACTTTATCGTGATGATCTTGCGCTAAAAGGTGAATATGTCGAAGTCCGCAAATCAGATATGCCTTTCTCGATTGAAGGGAAAATAGTTGTTTTAGTTGATGATGTAATTTATGCCGGGCGCACTGCCCGGGCAGCCCTGGATGGCCTAAAAGATTACGGCCGGGCGGCAAAAGTCCAACTTTGCGCCCTGGTTGACCGCGGCCACCGCGAAGTCCCGATCCACCCCGATTTTGTTGGTAAAATGATACCCACTGCCAGAAAAGAAAATGTCCGCGTTGAAGTCCTCGAAATTGACGGAATTGATCGCGCCATTATTCAGTGACTCCCGAATTAATCATAGCAGGGGCAGGGACCGGAAAGACAACATTTATCACCAAAAGAATTGCCTATCTCATTACTTCAAAAAAAGCAAAACCAGGAGAAATTTTAGCGTTAACTTTTACCGATAAAGCTGCCGATGAGATGGAAACAAGAGTTGATCAGCTTGTACCATATGGATATGTTGATGTTTCTATCTCTACCTTTCATGCTTTTGGGGATCGAGTTTTACGAAATTATGCGATTGAGCTGGGGATGCGGCCCGATTATCGGGTCCTCTCCTTTGCTGAACAGGCGATGTTTCTGCGCGACCATATTTTTGAACTGCCGCTAAAACATTATGTCTCGCTCGGTGATCCGACCAAACATATCGAAGCGCTGCTGAGAGTGTTTTCTCGTGCTAAGGATGAAGATGTTACTGCAGATGAATATGAGGCAAAGGCTAAGGCGGAGGAAATAGAAGTGGCGAAGGCCTACCAGAAATATCAGCAGTTGAAGTTGGAGAAGGGATTTGTGGATTTTGGGGACCAGGTAAATCTGACACTCAAGCTTTTCCGCGAACATCCTGCAATCCTAAAACAATTCCAAAATAAATATAAGTATGTTCTGGTTGATGAGTTCCAGGATACCAACTATGCCCAGTTTGAACTCTTAAAACTTTTGGTAAAAAAGCATAAAAATATTATAGTTGTTGGAGATGATGACCAGGCGATCTATAAATTCCGCGGAGCCTCAATCTCAAACATTCTAAACTTTGAAAAAGCATACAAAAAATGCAAAAAAGTAATTTTAACTACAAATTACCGCTCAACCCAACCGATTCTCGATTCAGCCTACAGGCTGATCCAACATAATAATCCGGACCGGTTAGAAGTAAAAAGCAAAGTAGATAAAAAGCTGATTGCTGTAGGAGGGGAACCTGCGAATGCCCGCCACGGCGGGCCGGGGAAATTCGCGGTTCCTGAACACAAGAATTTCGATTCCATCTATACCGAAGCAGACTGGGTGGCTCAGGCGATAAAAGAAAAATATGAGAGCGGAGAGTATAAGTTATCTGATTTTGCAATATTAACTCGTTCCAACAGGGATCAGACACCTTTTAAGCAATCACTTAACATGAAGGGATTAGCCAGCCAGTCAGCCGGGGGAGGAGGACTTTATTCACTGCCTGAGGTTCGCTTATTACTTTCTTTCTTACGTGTAATCGGAGATCTCTCTGATAGTGTTAGTCTTTACGATTTGGCATGTTCATTTCTTTATAAGATCAATGCACTAGAGCTGCAAAAACTTAGCACCTTTGCAACGCGGCGAAATTATACGCTCCATCATGTTTTCACTCATCTAGAGGATCAAACCGAAGAATATAAAGTTTTATCGGATATAAAAATAGAAACTCGTGAGACAATCCTAAAGATTATGGTGGAGATGGAGAAATATGTCGACTATGCCAGGGAGCATTCTACCGGCGAAGTGCTTTATTTGTTTTTAAAGCAGAGTGGTTTTTTGAAGCGTTTAACTGACTCTAAAGCCGAAGAAGATGAAATAAAAATCAAGAATATTGCCCGGTTTTTTGAAAAGGTGCGCGAGTTTCATGAGGTAGCAAATGTTGATAAAGTTGCAGAGTTCGTAAAATATCTAAACATATTAAAGGAATCAGGCGATGACCCAGAATCGAGCCAGCCTGATTTTGATGCGGATGCGGTAAATATTTTAACGGTCCACAAAGCCAAAGGATTAGAATTCACTGTTGTTTTCATGGTTTCTCTGGTTAATGAAAAGTTTCCAGTCCGCAAACGGAAAAATCCGATCGAACTTCCGGAGAAACTGATAAAAGATATTCTTCCGGCCGGAGATTTTCATTTACAGGAAGAGCGGAGATTGTTTTATGTGGGGATGACCCGGGCAAAGCGGGAGCTTTTTTTGACTTCGGCCAACGATTACGGCGGTAAGAGATCACGCAAGGTTTCTCAGTTTGTTTTGGAGGCTTTAGATAAGCCGCAGGCAGATATTGAAACGATCAAAAAATCTCCAGCCGGGCAATTGGAACTATTTGCCCCGCAAAGGCCAACGGTTGCCAAAAAGAAGAAGGCAGATAAGATAATCAGCTTAAGTTTTTACCATATAAACGATTACCTCTCCTGCCCGCTAAAATATAAATACGTTCATATTCTAAGGGTTCCGCTTTTGCCTAACCATCAGATCATCTACGGGGCGGCTTTGCATAAAGCGGTGCAAGCCTATGCCGTATCAAAAAAAAACCGACAGAAATTTTCGGCAAAAGATTTAGAAAAAGTTTTTTTAAATCACTGGTCTTCGGAGGGATTTATTTCGCGAGAACATGAAGAGCTTCGTTTAGCTTCTGGAAAGAAGGCCCTGGCTCAGTTTTATAAGATTCAAGAAAAGGAAAAACAGCCGCCCTTTTATGTGGAAGAGAATTTTACGATCTTAAAAGATGATGTCCGTCTCCGGGGCCGTTTTGACCGGGTCGATAAAAGGAGAGGGGAAGTCTATATCATAGATTACAAATCTTCTGATGTCAGGAAACAGGAGGAGGCCGATAAGCGGGCGAAAGATAATATGCAGCTTTCAATCTATGCAATCGCCTGGCAGCAGATGTTTTCCTGCATCCCCGATTATTTGCAGCTCTACTTTTTAGACAGCGGCCTGGTCGGATCGTGTAAAAAGTCCCCAAAAGATCTGGATAAGTGCTGGGAAAAGATCAAAGCGGCAGCAGCAGGAATCAGGTCAAAAAATTTTACCGCTACACCCGGTTCATTCAATTGTGGTTATTGCGCTTATTCCGAAGTATGCCCGGAAGCGCTGGCCTAATTTGGGCTGTAGAGCAATACAAAAACACCAAAGCAAATTATAAAAGTTCCAAGGACATTGAAGATGGTCAGTTTTTCACCCAGGATCAGCGCTGACATAAAGATTGTAAAAACAAAAGTCATTGAAGAAAGCGGAAAAGCTTTACTTAGCGGAAAGAGTGAAAGGATATAAAACCACATAAAAAAGGATGAAGCCATTAAACCAACCCCGAGCATAAGAGGAGCGCTGGTAACTGCTCTTATCAAAATCGGGACGATGTCGCCAATTTCTCTTAAACGCAATCCTCCAAGAGAGTTAATCCCAAGCTTTAAAATGACCTGGCTGGAGCCGAGCAGCAGCGAATAAAGCGCAACCAAGGTTAAGAGCAATCTCATGACGATTATTATAGAACAAATAAACTGAAAAGGGAATAGGGAATAGGGAATAGGGAATAGGGATTAGGGGTTAGGGATTAGGGGTTGTGAGTCTTTCTCTTCTAAAGAGGTTAAGCGGTCGCCGAATTTTCCTAATCTTTTATCCGTATTTTCATAACTGGCGTTTAAATTTTTCAAGTGTGTTCCCATCTTTGAAAAGTCGTCAGTAATCCGGCTAAAATCTCCGGCCAGGCGGGCTAGATTTTTTAGGATGTCCTGGGCCTGGGCTTCGATCTTCATTCCCCTTAAACCGAGCAGGATTGTTTGCAGGTATGCATAAAATGAATTTGGCGATACTGGCAATACTTTTTTTTCAATTGCATACTGAAAGAGCCCTTTCCCCTCATCCAGATTTTCATCTTTAATAATAGTTTCATAGTAAACATTTTCTGCCGGGATATACATCAGAGCAAAATCAAAGGTCCCTTCATCCGGCAGGATATATTTTTTGCTGATTGCATCGATATGTTTTTTAACATCCCTTATAAACAGTTTTTTGGCGGCAATTTTTTTGTTTTCTTCATCTGCCTCCAGGATCTTCTTAAAATTTTCTAGTGGGAATTTAGAGTCAACCGGAACCATGTTTTCTCTTAAAAGAATTACTGCATCAACTGCCTCGCGGCTTTTAAAATAGTACTGCAGTTTATATTTTGAGGGAGGCAAGACCTGTTTTAACAGGTCTGAGAGAAATAGTTCTCCCATCCCCCCGCGGATCTTGGGGGCGCGCAGGATTTCTTGCAATGATGCAATGTCTTGTCCTACTTCTTGTACCCGTTTGGAAGTCTCATGCACTTCTCCAAGCTTTCTATGGACATCACCGATGACTTTGGCAGCGTTGTCAAGGCGGTTGTTTATGTCGCTATTAACTTTTTGAAAAGTATTCTGATTATCGGCATAGAGTTTGTTGACCTGTTCGGTAATTTGCCCTAGTTGGATTACAAACTGGTTGCGGAATCCCTCCATCTGCTGCTGCATCAATTGCATGGCAGTGTCGTCTTTTGGCTTTTGTGAGAGGGCGTTTATTTTATAAAAAACCAGTGCTATTCCCAACAGCACTAACCCTGTTATTGCAATTAAAAGTAATTCCATATTATATACATTATATCAAACAATTATCCCCTTGACAAAAAAGGGGTATCCAGATAAAATTTAAGGAGCCAACTTGGCAAAAGGGGAGGTGAATTTATATATGAAAAAAGTAATAGCACTATTAATAGTGGCTGCATTTGTGGCAGGTTTGGTCAGCATGGCCTCTGCTGCTAGCCCGGCTAAGATCAGAGCATACATCGGTTTGCTCAACAAGAAATTAGCTAATGCAAAGGCAAACAGAAATTGGGCTCGTGTTAACAAGCTCAACAAAATGATTGCCAAGCAAAAAGCAAGGTTAGCAGAGGTAACTGGTTCTGTTGCACCACCACCACCACCTGTTGCAGTACCACCACCGCCACCACCAATGAAGAAAATAGCAAAGGCTGATACCGATGCTCTTTTTGGATGGGGAGTGCCAACAGCAGGATCAATCGGATACGTTGCAAATAAGTCCGTAATAACATTAAGGGCTGATGCAATGTTACCAGATCCATTAGGTCTGGGCCCGGTTGTTGGTTTACCTGCCGAAGCTGTAATGTACAGAGTCGGATTAGGTGGATTCACAGGAAATGATAATAATGATACAAGCTATCGTGGTATATTGATTAACCTTGATGGCGTTATCATGATCCCGGCTGAGGTTTTGGGTGGAATCGAGTCTTACCTAGGCGGCGGTATTAACTACCAGGTTTACCGTTCAGGTTCTCTAGGTGGACAGATCTACTACGGCATCGCTGGAGATGTTGGTTTGGGTGGAAAATCTTTTGCGCAGTTAGGATATACAATTATCAGAACTGGGGCATTGGACAGCAGTACCAGAACGGATTGTTCAAGCAAAGGAATCACGCTCGAAATCGGACATATGTTAGTTTTATAAGACAATCGGGAGCTTTTTTTTCTTAAAGGAAACATGGAGACTTTAGGAGATCGGGCTCCCGATTTCTTTTATTTTTACCCGGATGTAATTTCCGGTTAATCCTTCACCTTTGCTTTCTACCAATATCTCAACTTCTTTTCCGATGAACCGGGAAATAAATTCAGCTTTATGCATATCACGCAGCTTTTGAAGTGTCTCCATCCTCTTCTTAATGGTTTTAACACCAACCTGGTTGTCCATTTTTGCAGCGCGGGTTCCTTTTCTTTTTGAATAGGGAAAAAGATGGATACCTGAAAAGCGGATACGGTTTATTGTTGTAACGGTGGTGTTAAAAGAATTATCATCTTCGCCGGGAAGGCCGGCAATAAGGTCTGTTGTTATTCCACAATCCGGGATTACTTTTCTTATCGTATCAATAATATGAATATATTCTTTTACTGTGTATTTTCTCCCCATTGCTTTTAATATTTTGTCATCTCCAGATTGGAGTGGAATATGGAAGTAGTTGCAGACTTTTGGTAATTTAGCTACAGTATCAATTAGCTCAGGTGTGATATACATCGGTTCAATTGAGCTAATACGGATGCGCAAAAGCTCTTTTATCATAGAAAATCTATCTAATACTTCAACCAATGAATATTGGTAAGCGCCAAGATTAATCCCGGTTAAAATAATCTCCCGCACCCCATTTTTAACCATTGCTTCGGCTTCTTTTACTGCCTCTGCAGCCGGTTTACTCTTTATCTTTCCTCGAGCATACGGGACAATGCAGTAAGCGCAAAAGTTTTCGCAGCCGGATTCAAGCATGAGGTTAGCGCGGACACGGAGTGGGGTGGAACCTGCGAATGAATTCGCGGTTCCATTAACTTTTAGGATCTCGACATCCGGAAACATCTTTTTAATCTGCTGCTTTTCTAAGTTTGCATAGCAGCCAGCAACAACAACTTTTTTCCCTTCCCTCAAGGCTCGTCTTATTGCCTGGCGGGATTTTCGTTCAGCGTCGTGAGTAACAGTGCAGGTATTGATGACAAAAAGATCGGCTTCTTCATTGAAGCCGTCGATAATTTTATATTCTTTTGAAAGGTCTTTCTTTAATACTTCGGTCTCATACTGGTTAGAGCGGCAGCCGAGAGTGTAGAAAGCAGCTTTTTTCATTGCTCAAGTTCGTAGAAAATATTTGCTAATATTGCGATTGGTGCAGTTTCTGTCCTGAGTATCCTTTTGCCAAGTGAGACTGTGGCAAAGCCAGCTTTTCTGGCTTTGTCTGCCTCGGATTGAGAAAAACCGCCTTCGGAGCCGATGAGTAGGAGAAGCTTGGGAACCTGCGAATGAACTTCGCGGTTCCTGATTGCTAGTTTAAGCTGCTTATCTTTTTCTAACTCCCAAGGAAGAAGAGCTAAGTCATATTGGTCTTTCAGAGTTAGCACTTCCTCAAATGACATTGGCGGCTGTACTTCCGGAATAATTTTGCGACCCGATTGCTCCGCGGCTTGTTTAGCAATTTTATACCAGCGCTCGGTTTTATTTTTCTCTTTCCCTTTTATATCAGGAACTGTTCTTTCAGAAAGAGTAGGGATTATTGAGTAAACCCCAAGTTCAACCGATTTCTGGATTATAAAATCAAACTTTGATCCTTTCGGCAGGCATTGAGCCAAAGTAACTTTAATTTTTGGTTCAGAGCTTTCTTCTAGTTCTTTTTCTATGATAAGCTCAACTCTTTCTATGTTGATACTTTTAATTCTTGTAAGATATGTTTTTGAAATCCCATCACAAATTAAGATATGTGTCCCCAGATGCAAACGGAGAACATGCTTAATGTGGTTTACATCCGATCCAGTTATTTCAGCGGTCTTTCCCCTAATTTGATTAGTTGATACAAAGAAGCGGTGCACTACTTAACTTCACCGCGAAGTTTCCCAAACTCTTTAAGCAGTTGAGTTTGTTTTCGGTCCAAATTAGTCGGTGTATCAATTTGTACCCTGATATAAAGGTCACCCCGCCCGTACTGCTGGATCCGCGGCATTCCTTTGTTTTTTAGCCTGAAAGTAAAACCGGTTTGAGTACCGGCCGGGATTTTTATTTTTGCGGTCCCATCAATAATAGTTGGTACTTCAATCTCACCACCTAAAGTTGCAATCACAAATGAAATCTTAGTTCGATAAAGTACGTCCGCCCCGTCACGATCAAAACCGTGTTTTTCTTTTACTGTAATAAAAACATAAAGGTCGCCGCTCGGTCCCCGTTTTGGCCCGGCATTGCCTGCTCCAGAAACTCGCAATTGCTGTCCCGAGTCTATTCCTGCCGGAATTTTTACTTTTACATTATGGCTCCCTTTAGTCCGTCCCTGCCCGGAACAGGTGGAGCAGGGGGAGGAGACGGTTTCACCGGTTCCGCCGCAAGTTGGGCAGGTGGTGATTTGAGTAAAACTTCCAAGAATTGTCCTTTGGGCTTGCCGAACTTGCCCGGCTCCGCCGCACTTTGCGCACTTTTGCGGTTTGGTCCCCGGTTTTGCGCCGGTGCCATTACAGGTATTACATGATACCAGGTGAGCAATACTTAGCTCAACTTCGGTCCCGCGTGCAGCATCTTCCATTGAGATTGACAGGTCATATCTAAGGTCAGCTCCCCGCTCTGGGCCGCCCCGTCGTCTTCCTCTGCCTGCAGCTCCACCAAAGAAAGTGTCAAAGATATCAGAGAAGCCTTCAAATCCACCTGAAAAATCTTGAAATCCTCCGCCAAAACCGCCGCCACCAAATCCACCCGGGCTACCGGTGGTCCCAAAAGTATCATACTGCTGTTTTTTGTTTGGATCAGAAAGAACCTGGTAAGCTTCGTTTAATTCTTTAAACTTTGCTGATGCATCAGGAGACTTGTTTACGTCCGGATGGTATTTGCGTGCTGCTTGCCTGAAGGCCTTTTTTATATCATCTGCAGATGCACTACGTGAAACGCCAAGCGATTCATAGTAATCTTTGGCCATTATTTCTTATCATCTTTCATCTCAAAGTCAGCGTCCATGGTTTTGCCCTCCTCCTTTGCACTTTGTGCTTCGGAGGATGAATCTGGACCTGGTTGTGCTTGTTGCTGCTTATAAAGTTCGGCTGACATTTCGTATACTACTTTCTGCAAGGCTTCGGATGCTTCTTTTATTTTGGCATTGTCAGTTCCCTTAAGGGCTTCTTTTACTTTTGCAATTTCAGCCTCAACTTTTTCTTTGTTTTCTTTGCTGACTTTATCCCCGGCATCTTTTAAGGTCTTTTCGGTTGAATAAACCATTGCATCAGCCTGGTTCCTAACTTCAACCTCTTCCTTCTTCTGCTTGTCTTCCGCTTCGTGCGCCTCCGCTTCTTTCTTCATTTTTTCGATATCATCTTTTGAAAGGCCGGAGGATGCAGTTATCGTAATGTGTTGTTTTTTGTTGGTCCCTTTATCGAGCGCGGAAACGTTTAATATTCCGTTGGCATCAATATCAAAAGTCACTTCGATCTGTGGCACGCCGCGCGGAGCTGCTGGTATTCCATCGAGATGAAATCTTCCCAACGTTCGGTTATCCGCGGCCATCGGGCGCTCACCTTGAAGAATATGGATTTCAACCGAAGTCTGTCCGTCACCCGCAGTAGAAAAAACCTGGGATTTTGAGGTTGGGATAGTGGTGTTCCTTTCAATCAGCGGAGTCATAACACTTCCCAAAGTCTCGATCCCGACTGTAAGTGGAGTTACATCTAATAAGACGAGATCTTTAACATCTCCTCCTAAAACGCCACCCTGGATTGCTGCCCCGATCGCAACAACCTCATCTGGATTTACCCCTTTATGTGGTTCTTTCCCAAAAATTGTTTTTACTTTTGCCTGTACTGCCGGCATCCGGGTCATCCCGCCGACTAAGATTACTTCATTAATCTGCCCTGATGAAATTCCAGCATCCTGCATCGCTTTATTACACGGCCCGGCAGTCCTGGCTACCAGGTCTCCACAAAGTTGTTCAAGCTTTGCCCGGGTCAGCTTTAGGACCAAATGTTTTGGACCGGATTGATCTGCAGTAATAAATGGCAGATTAATTTCAGTTTCAAGAGTTGAAGATAGTTCAATCTTTGCTTTTTCACCAGCTTCTTTCAACCGCTGCAGGGCCATCCGGTCTTTAGACAGGTCAATCCCCTGGTCCTTCTTGAATTCGGCAACCAACCAATTAATAATGACTTGATCAAAATCATCGCCGCCGAGGTGGGTATCACCGTTGGTCGATTTAACTTCGAACACACCATCTCCAATCTCCAGAATTGAGATATCAAAGGTTCCTCCCCCCAGGTCATAAACCGCAATCTTTTCGTTTTTCTTTTTATCCAGGCCGTAAGCCAGGGCTGCAGCGGTCGGTTCGTTGATAATGCGCATAACTTCTAATCCTGCAATTTCCCCCGCATCTTTGGTGGCTTGCCTTTGAGAGTCGTTAAAATAGGCAGGAACGGTGATTACTGCCCTGGTAACTTTTTCTCCTAAAAATTCTTCGGCTGATTGTTTTAATTTTTGTAAAATCATAGCTGATATTTGTGGAGGGGTAGAATCTTTCCCCCAGACTTCAACTATGGCGGCGTCATTTTTACCGGATTTTACAACATAGGGGATCTCTTTTATTTCGTTTGAAACTTCCTTAAACCTTCTCCCCATAAACCTTTTTATCGAAAAGACAGTGTGTTCCGGATTAGTAACAGCTTGCCGTTTGGCAACCTGTCCTACCGTTTTGCTCCCATCTTTTTGGAAAGAAACCACTGATGGAGTGGTCCTTCCCCCTTCTGCGTTTGGTATAACAGCCGGTTCCCCTCCCGAAATTGCTGCCACACATGAATTAGTAGTTCCCAAATCTATACCGATAATCTTAGACATTTTAAACTCCTCCCTTGGAGATGATGACCATGGCAGGCCTTAATAATCTCCCATTTAATGTAAAGCCTTTTTGCATGACTTCAATTATTTCATGCTCAGGCCGGTCTGATTCTTTTTGTAAAACCGCTTCGTGGAAATTTGCATCAAATTTTTTACCCAGTGCAGCAACCTCCTTAACTCCAAATTTATTAAATGTATCTTCCATCTGTTTCTTAACTAAGGCGATTCCTTTTAAGATTTCTTCATGCCCCCCCGCTTTTTCAGCTTCTTTAATTGCCCGTTCGAATCCGTCGAGTGTAGGCAGTAATTCAGCAATTATTCCAGCGGTGCAAAACTGGGCCAGTGCTTCTTTCTCTTTTTCTACTCTCTTTTTATAATTATCCAGATCTGCCAAGGCCCGCAGGCGCAAGTTCTTTTCATCTTCTAGTTTTTTATTTATTTCTTCTTTTTCCGGAATTTTTTGCTCTTCGGCCATTTAATAATTCAGCTCCTGGTTTAAGCGTCTGAGGTAGGCGGTAACTTTTTGGTAGTTCATGCGGGTTGGCCCAACGATGGCAATTTCACCATCGTTAAATGAAGTTACCACAATAGTATAATCCCTAACCTCTTTAGGTTTATTTTCTTTACCAATTTTTACGTTTACAGCTTCTTCTTTTGAGTATTCATCTAAGAGATTTCCAAGGAAATCCCTCTGCTCTAAAATCTCGATAATTTTTCTAGTGTTATCAACATCTCTAAATTCTGGTTGTTGAATCAGGCGTGATACGCCAGAAGCAGAAAGCCTTCTTTTGGCTTTTCGGTGAGAGACGGCGATGGTCAGGTAGTCCATCATGTCAGAAAACATGTTGGAAAGTTCATCAAAAGCATCATCAAAATCTTCTTTTATCTGATGGGCAATCTTTTTTATTAATTCAGCATCTTTGTGAGAGAGATCTTTCTCTTTCATTAAATTATCGATAAAATAACGGTAACCGCTGTCGGTGGGGATCCGCCCGGCTGATGTATGCGGTTGCGCGATAAAGCCTTCTTCTTCTAAATCAGACATTTCATTGCGGATGGTAGCAGGAGAGAGCTCACGGATATATTCTTTATAGATGGTACGCGATCCGACCGGAATAGCCGAATCGACAAAATCATCAACTATGGCTTTTAGAATCCTATTTTTTCTTTTGTTCATCTCTGGTGTCATGTTAGCACTCTCATCCTTTGAGTGCTAATTGTAGCACGGAATTAAAGCGGTTGTCAATTGAATACAGAAGCTAATCCGGGATGAACGATTTCGCCATTCTGAATATTAATCCCATTCTTGATAGCAGGATTTTCTCGAGCAGCTTTTTCTATTCCTTTCTTAACGATTTCAATAACATATGGTAAAATTACATGCCCTAACGCTTCTGATGCGTTCTGTGCACCAAGTGATGGAAGATTTGGCGGTGCAAAGTGATATATGTTGGTTCCTTTTATTTTTGGTAATTTGAATGGATCAAGGATACTCGTCTCTTTTACTCCTTCAATACCACCTCCCTGGTCGATATCGACCGGATAGGCGCAGCCACCCGGGATCATTTTATTGAGCAGCTCTTTAGTTACCAGTTTTTCCGGGCAAGCTCCTGCACAATACATGGCTGAGACAACAAAGAAGGATCCCTCAATTGATTTTTTAAGTTTGCCAATGTTTGGACGGTCGAGCAGGTGTACCTCCAGTCCGCGGGCAGAAAATTCTCTGGCTGCAGTTTTTCCAACTGTTCCGGCTCCCAGGATTGTTACTTTTAACCTTTTTGATTCTTTAAAACTTAGACCAGAAGCAATAGTTTTCTGATTTATTAATGCAAACATATCGGCATGGCGGGCTACCACTTTTGCGGCTGCTTCTGACATTGGGGCCAAGCATGGAAACTTATTGTCAATTTGGATTGTTTCCAGGCAAATATAAGTAGCCTTTGTACTTTTTGCTTTTTTTGTTCGATACCCACTGGCGGCAAAGTGTTGGAAAGAGATAACAATGTTGTTTTTGTGGATATTATGAAAATCAGTATACTGGGTCTCTTTGACTCCCAAAACAAGGTCGGCTTTAAAAGCTTGGGTGTGGCTGACCATTTTTGCACCGACCGCTTCGTATTCTTTATCGGTGTGGCCGATCTTTTGCCCGGCATGGGCTTCTACAAAAACTCTGGTGTGGGGAAGAGCAGAGATTAATTTCTCAACCACATCCGGAGGCATCACCACCCGGTTTTCCACAATGCGGCTTTGGGCATCTCTTTTTGATTCACGCAGGATTGCTATTTTCATACAACCTATATTTTATCATGGAATCGGCTGCGGTAAACTGTTAAAATTACTGGAATATGCAAACAGAAGTGTCTTTGGTTAGTTGTCCGGATTACAAGAGAGCTAATATCTCTATGGCAATAAAAAAGTCAATAGGCCTTTTGGGTGGAATGGCTAACTTTATTAAGCCGCGCCAAAAGGTTTTGTTAAAGATCAATATGCTTGGTATGGCACTGCCGGAAGAGGGGGTGACTACCCATCCTGAAGTTGTACGGGCTGTAATAAAGCTGGTAAAAGAGGCAGGCGGGATTCCCGTGGTCGGCGATAGCCCCGGATTTGAAGACGCTCTGAAAGCGGCAAAATATTCCGGATTTCAAAAAGTGTGTGACGAAGAAAATATCCAGTTTATTGACTTAAAAACTGAAACAGAAGTGAAAAATCCGGATGCGCAGCGTTTTAAAACTTTTTGTGTTGCAAAAGAAGCTTTGGATGCGGATGTAATCATCAATCTTGCAAAGTTTAAAACTCACAACCTTACCGGGATAACCGGAGCGGTAAAAAACATGTTTGGTTGTATTCCGGGGCTCTTAAAAAGCAAGTATCACTTAAAAATCCCAGATCGAGAAAATTTTTCTCTGATGCTGGTTGATCTGGCGGCTGCAATTAAACCACGACTTTCCATTATGGATGCAGTTGTTGCCCTGGAGGGTGAGGGAGGGCCGAATTTTGGGCCGCTCAGGAACATTAACCTCATTGCAGCCTCAGAAAATCCGATTGCCCTGGACTGGATATTATCTCAGGTTGTAAATATTCCACCATTGGAGATCCCAACCAATTATGCCGCAAAAAAATATTCCCTGGTACCGGAGCAGATTGAGGTTGTCGGAGAAAAGCTGGAAAAAGTCAAAAACGTTCAGTTCAAAAAAATCCCAATCATTCCTGAAAGATCGTTAACCGGGCCGATCGGGTTTTTGGCAGAGGCGGCAAAAGGTCTTCTAATTGAAAAACCGCAACCGGTTCTGCCGAAATGCACCGGTTGTAAAGTCTGTTTTAAGGTCTGCCGGTCCGGTGCAATTGCATTCCCCAAAAGATATCCAATTGTTAACTACAATAAATGTATCCGTTGCTTTTGCTGTGCCGAGATGTGCCCGGAGGGAGCGATCAGGGTGAAGCGGCCAATTTTTTACAAACTTTTTTATAAGTTATACACTATAGCTGTTGACTTATTTCTAAGATTGAAGAGTAGGTTTTCCTAAGTATTGCTGCTAATTCTGTAATGCTTACCGAAAGCGGCGGCATTAAAACGATTACATTCCCAAGCGGCCGGATGATCAAGCCCAATTCTCGTGCTTTTAGAATAACGGAGGGAGCGTACCCGCTCAGCTCGATCCCGACCATCATCCCGCTTTGACGGATTTCACTAACGATAGGGATTTTGTAGAATTCTTCCAGATTTTTTTGTAGAAATCGAATTTTTAGCTGGAGTTTTTGTATTGTTTTTTCTTTCCTAAAGATTTCCAGGTTGGCTAAAGCAGCAGCGCAGCCTAAAGGATTTCCAGTATAAGTATGCCCGTGGTAAAAAGTTCCACCAATGAAAGCTTTGTAAATCTTATCAGTTGTCAAAGTTGCGGCAAGTGGAAGATAGCCTCCAGTGATCCCTTTAGCCAGACACATTATATCTGGTTGAATATTTTCATGTTCACAGGCAAACATCTTTCCGGTCCGCCCAAAGCCAGTGGCAACTTCGTCGCAGATTAGCAGAACGTTATATTTTCTAGTCAGTTTCCGCACGGCTCTCATATAACCTTTTGGCAGCAGCAACATCCCCGCTGCTCCCTGCACCATTGGCTCAACGATCATAGCAGCGATTTCACGATGGTGTTTTTTCAGGATTTTTTCTGTTTCTTTTGTATCTGGTATGGTTTTAAAAGACTTGAAAAGTAACGGACTGTAGATTTTGTGGAACAGATCAATCCCTCCAACCGAAACTGAACCGATTGTATCACCATGATAGGCGTTGGTTAGAGTTAGAAAACATGTTTTATATTTTTTAGTTCTAAGTTGTGGCTTTTCTCTTTTATCTTTTCTCTTTAATCTTGTTTGTTGCCAATATTGGTAAGCCATCTTTAGCGCGATCTCAACCGCAGTTGATCCATTATCAGAATAGAAAACCTTGTTTAATCCTTTGGGAGTAATTTTGACCAGTTGTTCAGCCAGTTTTATTGATGGTATGTTTCCAAGTCCAAGCAGGGTAGAGTGAGCTACTTTCCCAAGCTGTTTTTTAATAGCTTGATCAATCTCTTTTTTCCGATGTCCGTGAACAGTTACCCAGAGGGATGAGACGCCGTCAAGGTACTTTTTTCCTTTGGTGTCGTAAAGATACGAACCTTTCCCCTTTTCTATTATTAACTGATTATTTTCAATCCAGTCCTGCATTTGGGTAAAGGGATGCCAGAGGTAGCGTTTATCTTTTTCTTCTAAGGCCATGGTTATATTATAACAGGAGAGAGAAAGGAATTAATTGTAATATTTAATGATTATTCATTTTTCTCAAAGCGGTGGCGATTTTCTCATCTTTCACTGATGAGTAGATATTTGTCAGGCAATTGATTGCCTGCTCTTTGACTTCGGGTTTTTCATTGTCGTCATAAAGCATTATATATATTAATCCATTTATAATTTTGTTAAGTGAAGCGGGAGCAAGCTGTTGGCTGTTTTCACATATGCGGTTTTCAATAGCCAGAATCACAGATTTCTTGTCCGCGTCTTTTTTCCTCAGGCAGCCGGCTAATTCATCAATAGACTTATTGGAAAAAAGAAAAGGAAGCATGCGATGGAGATGGGAGGCCGCAGCTTGAGAATCATCAATTGGATTAATCAATTTATTCCTCCTTTTTTAGGTTTCAAATATATTCTTGGCAATCGGTGCAGAATGAGGTTTGTGAGCCGCAGCCCTGTGGAGGTCTCTAGCCTTATCAGTATTTTGTTTGTTTTCTTTTTCTGATGAAAAATATTTAAGAGAATCAGTGATTATCCCGGCATTTTCTTCATTAAGTTTATCTTTTCCTGACAGGCTTACTAATTGTTCAGCCATTTTTAATCCTTCCGTTTGGATTTTTGAATTTACATTATCCAGGCAATCCTTTATGCCGTTGACCAATACTCTTTTTGAGCGATGACTTAATGCTTTATAATTCCTGGATGCATTTATCAATGCTAGGGCAGCTTCTTGTTTTACTTTTTCGCTAGAATCGGTTTTAATCACATGGGTTAGAACTGCAATTGCTTTATATTGTTTTTCCGGGCTCATTTCTTTTACATGCTTACTTATTGCATGACCCATTTGTGCAATTGCAATTGATTTGGTTTTTATATTTTTAGATTGAATTTCGTTTCTTAAATCATCAATTGATTTTTGACCGGCTTGATATCGGCTGCGACCTTCGAGGCAAGTTTTTGAACTATTTTGTGAATACCCAATGTTGCAATTTCCAAGTCCGGTCATCTTAATCTCCTCCTCTTTTTCGGGAATGTCTTTTGGCGGCCCTGGCCGCTCTTGCAAGTATTATCGGTCCAACTGCTTTCGAACT
>JBHPMS010000010.1:0-36979 GCA_042563095.1 Candidatus Margulisiibacteriota bacterium | reverse complement strand
AAAAGTTTTGAAAAATATTAACAAAAGGATCAACCTTGAGCAGGTAATAAGATCCGTAAGTTGGACCAAAAAAGCAGGGATTGAATGCCGACTTGCTTTCATGGTTGGCAGCCCAGGAGATAACGAAGAGATTGTCAAAAAAAACATCAAATTTGTAAAAAAAGTAAATCCGGATTATTTGATAGTTAATATTACTACCCCGTTCCCAGGAACGGCCCTGTTTAATTGGGCTAAAGAGAGAAAGCTTATTTTAACCTACAATTGGGATGACTATAATTTTACCAAACCGGTAATGAGGTTAGAAAACCTTGACGCAGAAGAAATCAGAGAATTATATACAAAGATGTTTAGAAGTTTTTATTTCAGCCCAAGCTATGTTATTAAAAAGCTCTTTACCATTAGATCTTTTGAAGACATAAAAACAGGCTTAAGCGGTTTTTATGCTCTCTTATACTTCTTTAAGAGGCCAGCCAGGAAAAAGAGAAACGAAAAAAACGAAATTGCCGCCCCAACCTTAACCGTGAGCGGATCATAAACAAATTTTACCGCGTTCTCTCCCTGGTTCAACACGACCGCTCGCATCATATAATTTGCCCGATAGATCTTTTTCTCCGTACCATTAACAAACGCCTTCCACCCAGGATAGTAGGTATCAGAAGTTACTAGTATTTTTGCATTTTGACCCAAAGTTACCTCTTCTTCTAAAATAACTTGTTTTAATGGATCAAAGTCAGCAGAACAAAGCTTGCTGAGAATGTGCTGACTTTTAGTAATTGTTATCGCCTTTGGCACCAGAAAACTTCTTGGTATAAGTTTTTTATTTTCATATATCCGAATCAGTGGAAGCCCCTCAGTTTGATAGACTAATTTAAAGTCTTTTGATCGATTTACCAGCGGAGAAATAACATATTTAACATTCAACAAACCCAACAATTTAGCTCCTTTTTTTTCTTGCCTGCCGGTAGGCATGGCAGCAGCAGTTAAGAGAACCTTATTTCTTCTCAGACCAAAGGGAAAATAACCAGAGGCTGATGGCATTCCATAGAGGATATTTAAATTAGGATGAATCACCTCCTGCCAGCCTTTCGGCCCAATCCTTAAACCACCAACACTCAAGATTCGATTCGGACCAAGCTTACCTTCTAAAAATTTGACTGTACCTGGTTTTTTAAAATAATCCGATACCGGAACAGTCGTATTTTTATATAATCCAAAGAAAAACAAATCTACCACGATAATTCCAATAATTGGGACCATTAAGTTTAAGCGCAGCTTTCTAACTGAATAAGCGGTTAAAACTGCAAGCGAAAAAACAGTTAACACCAAAATTCGAGTCGGCGCCCGAAAGAGATTAAATCCAGGAAGTTTAAAGATGAATTCATGTAAAGGAAGATTTGATCCAAAAGCTAACAACAAAGAAAAACATAATAAAAAAATATAAAACCAACCATTCGGAACCGAGAATTTTTTCGCAGGCTTAGAACGCAATAATGATAAAAAGATTAAAATAATCGGCAGAATACCAACGTAAAAACTTTTCTCCGGGGTTGTTCCTCCCAAAACAAACAACTCCGCAAAACTGAGCGAACAATTAAGCGCTGCTTGTGCATCCATACCTGCAGACCGCACCGATTCGCGCGTATATTCTAGGGTTGGTAAGAGCTGAACCGATGCAATTCCGATCGTCAACAACAACGCTAGCAATAGATTAAGAATAAAAACGTTTTTTTTCTTTTTTTGAGCAAGTTTGAACAACGAGTAAAAAAGTAGCGCAATTACTACATAAAAAGGAATCTGCGGATGCCAGGCTAAAAGTTGGATTGCAGAAACAAAACCTAAAAGAAGAAAATAATAATTCACCCCTTTATCTCTTACCTCAAACCCCTTATCCATCAGCAGAAATTGGAGAGGGATCCAACCGGCACTCTGAATGATATTTGGATGACGCACATGTGCAACAAAATAGCCAGAAAACATAAAAACAATCGCCGCCAGCAGTGCGGATGAACGAGAAAGCTTTTGCCCTCTTATATAAAGATACATGAACCAGCCCGCCAGAAAGATTGCCAGCAGAATACTGTAATTTAATGCAATCCAAGCCGGTAAAATATAAAAGAGTAATAGATTAAACGGATAAAAGATCCCCACCTGCCCTTCTCCCAAGAGCGGAAAACCGCAAAAGCTGTTGGGAATCCAGAGCGGAAGTTTGCCGCTTTTGATCGATTCGGCAATGTAGGTTTTAAGTGGATAATGCCAGTGGGCAAGGTCAGAGCTTCTGCTATCGGGCGAAAAAAAGATCCCCTGCAGTGTGGCCGCTTTCCAAAACATTATCACTGCCAGGAGCAGCAAAAAAGCAATTGCTAACAAATCTTTATTTATGTTTCTACTTCTACCCATCTTCTATTTATCCATAGTCCGGATAAGAGCAAGACCAGTGCAATCCCAGAAATTTTGCACCCCAGTAAAAACGATTCTGGTTGATATACAAACTCAACCAGATGTTTACCTTTATCCAGCGCAACCGCCCGCATCACATAATTCGCCCTTAAAATCCTTTTCTCTTTCCCATCAACCAACACTTTCCACCCCGGATAATAACTGTCCGACATCACCAAAAATCCCCGATCAGATATGCTTACACCAATTTCTACTTTTTCTGGTTCGTAATTTTTAATTTTTAATTTGACATTTTTAATTTGCTTTGATCCCCAGTTTATTTCTTCTTCAAGTATTACATATGCTCGGGGATCAAAGCCTGCGCTCCAGATAGTCTTAACAATTTCTTCCCCCTTTGAAAGATAACGGGCCCCTGGTACAACAAAAGCGCGTGGCAGAAAAGTTTTGTTGCGGTATATCTTTGAGGTCGGGAAATTATATTTATGCCTGATCTCTTTGACCAGCTTCAAATTCTTGTCCTTTAAGCTCTGATGCGAAAGCAAATATTTTACATTAAACATCCCCAGCATTTTTACCCAGTTTGGATTAAAAAGATCATCCCGGTAAAATCCGTAAAAAAGGATCTTTTGTCTGCGCGGTTCAAGCGGCGAATAACCAAAGCAATCGTTTAATCCGTAAAGCAGCGAAGCATTCGGCGGTAGAATTTCCTGGTGTATCTTATATGCAGCAGCGTTTCCCAGCCAGCCCCTGGCAAGACTCTTATTTATAGCCTGCCAGCTGCGATCATGCCGAAAACTATACAGCCTGAAGGTCCAATCATCCTTTTTGAGAAATTTTACTGACTCCGGCTCCTTTAACCATTCTTCAGCCGGATAGGTTGCATTGGTTCTACTATTAAAAAAATATAAATCTGCCACGATAAGGGTAAAAAGTAGAAAAAATAGAATAAGTCCTTTTTTCCCTTTTAATAAGTTAAGTGCAAAGCCAGCAAGTATTGCTGCGGCAAACTCAAAAAGAATTAAGAACCTGCCGGGGAAGCGGAAGAGCAGAGAATACCCCGGTACCACCGGCATGAGTGCCAAAATAATTGCAGCAACCAATATAATTGTAAAGAAAACAACGTAGTTTTCATCATATTTTCTGAAAATTGCAATAGCAATCAGCCAGAGCGGTATGATTCCAACATATGCGCACTTCTCCCAAAAAGTTCCGTTGGCTAAACGGTCATAAGTTGCGGTTGCAGGATTACCAAAATTAAACGGTTTGACCAGGGTAATAAAATCGGCAAAACGGAACGGCTCCGGTTGCGACCACTCCGCCGTGCCCATGCCAGCCCTTCCAGAAAATTGGACTAGTTCGTAGGTAGGGAGCAGTTGAATGGCAGTTAGCGCAATCCCTAAAAGCAGCGCCAGTGAGAATAAAAAAAGATAAAGCCCTCTACTTTTATTTCCAGAAAAAAGCTTAAAGATAAAATAGCAAGTTGTAGCCGCTAAAACAATAAAGGTAAGGTTAATGTGCCCGGCAAATAGCTGCAGCGCTACCGCCAAAGCAAGAAACAAAAAAAACCTTAATATTACATTGATTTTATTATGCTTAAAGATAGCTTCCACCAGGAAAAAGTTAAGGGGCAGCCAGGCAGCTGCGGTAATGAGACTGAGGTGCTTAAGGTGTGTCAGCATAAAACCAGAAAAGGCAAAGATAGTTGCGGCTACCACTGCCGCCATCAACCCGAGCTTAAGCGAACGGGCATACAGATACGTAAAGAACGCTGCCATAAAAAAAACTAAGAGCGTACTATAGGTATAAGCAGCAGCTGCAGGCAGCAATAGGTTCAGTAATAGATTAGGTGGATAGAATGCTCCAATCTGCCCCTCAGCTAAAAGCGGATAACCACAAAAAAGCCGGGGTGACCAGAGCGGCAATTTTCCGGTTTTGATTGATTGAGCATAATAAGTACGGGCCGGAAAATTAAAATCCCAGATGTCAGATCCGATAACATCTCCGGTTATAAACACTTCTTTAAGAGTCGCCGCAGGCAAAAAGAAGATTACAACCAGAACCAACAATCCAATTATTGCTATAAAATCTTTTTTTTCCATCTGTAAACCAGGAGTACCACAACTAACATAAGCGCGGTTAAACTGATATCTCTTCCCATCCGATACGAATCGGGCCGGTATACAAACTTTACACTATGCGCTCCGGCATTAAGTGTGACGGCACGCATTACATAATTTGCCCTGATAATCTCCCCTTCTAACCCATCAACATACACTTTCCACCCCGGATAATAATTATCAGACAAGACCAGAAAACCCGGATCGGACAACGTGACATCAATTTCAACTTTATCGGACTCATAATTTTTAATTTTTAATTTGACATTTTTAATTTGGTCAGATCCCCAAAACACTTCCTCTTCGATCAAAACTTCTTTTAACGGATCAAACTCATCTGAGAAGAGCTTATTTAAGATGCCAATTGGCGAGTGATTATGCGCCGCTTTTGGCACAATAAAAGCCCGCGGTAACCACTGCTTATTTTTATAAATTTTAATCTGGTTACAATTCCATTTAACATCAGTTTCAAAGACCTGTTCTAAATTATTATCTTTTATAAGATCCATTGCTGTAATGTATTTAACATTCAACAGCCCGAGCACTTTGGAGGAAAATTTATCCCGGGAAAAGATTTTAAACAAAACCTGGTTGCGCCTTAAGCCAAAATTATAATATCCCCAGGCATCAGACAGGCCGTAAATAATATTCTGATTCGGCTGGATAATTTCGCGATAGTCTAAATACGGCTTAAGCCCGTCACTGTGCCAATTTTCATTAGCCCTGTAACTATAAATCCGAAAAGTTGATTGGTCTTCCCTTATTTTCTCTACCGTTTTTGGGATTTTTCTCCAGGCAGCCATGGGCACCGTTGGATTATGGCCTTGTCCAAAACTTAATAACTCCAGAAATACTATAAATACAATTATAATTTTAAGCGTTCTTTTCAGCTTTAAGTGCTCAAGTGCAATTCCAGCAAGTACTGCTGCCGAAAATTGAAACAACAGCAGCATCCGGGCCGGAAAACGAAAGTAGCTGAATCCGGGCAGATGATATAGTAGCGTGTGCAAAAAGGCTTGTTTTCCCATTGCATATAAAAACGAAAAAGCTGATAGTCCGATAAAAAAGGGAATATATTTATTCTTTCCAATAAATAAGGCTGAAAAAAAGACCAGCAACAAAGCCAACCAGCCAACATAATAGCACTTTTCCCAGAATATCCCGTTACTCCAATAAGCATGTTTTCCTGCTGCCGGATTATCGAGGTGGTAAGGGAAAATTAAGGCAATAAAATCACGCGGATTATATTGCCAGAAAGAAGCTTCGGCATAATTTATTCCCGCCGCCCGGGATGAGTTCCCGGTTAATTCCTGTGTCGGCAATATTTGGACCGCAGAAATTAACATTCCGAGCACCAGGGCAGCTGCAAACACTTTAACCAATCTGAGCTTACGCTTAAATAATAATAACTTGTAAATAAAATAAAAGGATACTCCCAAGAGAGAGATAAAGGATATTTGAGGGTGCCCCGCAAAAAATTGGATCGCAATAATTACCGCCAGCGCCAAACTATATTTTAATAAAGAACCACCCTTTTTTTGGAACAGCTTTTCAACCAGCAAAAATAAAAGCGGCAGCCAGGCTGCGGCTGAAACCATGTTGACATGTTTTAGGTGGGTGACCATAAAACCGGAAAGCGAATAAACCAGGCCTGAAAGCAGCGCCCCGGCCTGGCCAATCCCCAGCAGGCGGAGATATAAATAAGCAAATATCCCTGCAAGGAAAAATGAAACCAGAATTGAATAATTAAACGCTATCTCTGGAGGAAAAATCAAATAGAGCAAAAGTTGGGGCGGATAAAATACTCCCGCCTGCCCCTCAGCTAGAAAGGGTATCCCGCAAACATTATCTGGCAGCCAGAGCGGAACCTTACCGCTTCTGATCGATTCTGCAGCAAATAAACGGATTGGATAGTTTAGCTGCAGAATATCTGATCCGGTTAAGTCACCGGTCACAAATATCCCTTTAAGAAAAAACGCATCCCCAAAAAAAACAATAACCGCAATTAGCAAAAAGAGGAGCGGCAACAGATCTTTTAGCTTCTTTTTTTTAAACATTAAACCTACTGCTGGTAGACTTTAATCAGATCCCACATCGGCAAGAAAATACCCAGGGCTAAGATTGTTACAAATATTGCCAGTACAAAAATCATCATCGGCTCAATCATTGGCGTTAAATTTTTGATGGTATAATCTGCATCCCGATCAAAATAATCAGCAACTTTACTCAACATCCCTTCCAAATTTCCAGAGCGCTCCCCGATCGCCACCATCTGGCTGGCCAGAGGTGGAATAACCGCAACATTTTTTCTGAGCGGTTCAGCCAGTGATTTACCCTGCGAGACTTCATCCCTGACGTGGCCAATCAGGTCAGAGATTACCTTATTATCGATTGTATCTTTTGTAATCAAAAGTGCATCTAAGATCGGCACCCCCGCTTTTAACATCGACGAAAGCATCCGCGCAAAACGGGATAAAGTCATTTTTCGGTTGAGCGGGCCAAAAACTGGCATTTTTAAAATCAATCCATCCCACCACAACTTTCCTGCCGGTATTTTTTTGGTAACATATTTAAAGACGTAGATAAAAGCAAAAAGCGCCGGTAAGAGAATGTACCAATACCCCCTGATTACATCATTGGTACCGATCAGGATCCTGGTTGGAACCGGCAGCTCTGCCCCGCCCGCCGCAAAAATAGAAGAAAATTTCGGGACAACAAAGGTGATAACAAAAGCAAAAGCAACCGCAAGCGTGACAAATACCAAAACCGGATAGCGGGTTGCCGCCTTAATCTTTTGAACATTTTCATAATCGTTTTCCAGTAAATTTGCCAGGCGGTCCAAAACATCCCCTAAGATTCCAGCTTTTTCACCAACTCTAATCATCGCCACAAACGCAATCGAAAATATTTCTGGAAATTTTGCCAGAGCGTCAGAGAAGGATGAACCACCTTCAATATTTTTTATTAAATCTGCAATAACTCCTTTTAACTTTGGTGTAGTTATCTGTTCGTGTAATGCCTGCAATGATTCCAGCAGCGGCACTCCTGCTTCCAGGATGGATGATAGCTGCCTGACAAAAACAATTAATTCTTCACTTTTAACTTTTGCCATTCCTTTAAACATCCTGTCAATGTCTAAAGATGACGCTTCCCCTTTTTCTTTTATCGAGATTGGGATATAACCAAGTTGAGCCAGGCGGTTGGCCACTGCAGAAGAATCAGCCGCTTCCATATTCCCCTCAACTGTATCACCACCTTTATCTTTTGCAGTATATGCAAAATTTGGCATCGCTTAACCCTCCTTGTAAATCGGGATTGTAAATTTAAAGTCAGAACCGCTGCCGTAAACTGATTCAACCCAAATCTTTCCACCCTGCGCCTCTACAATATTTTTGGCAATAAACAATCCCAGCCCGGTCCCTTTGTTCTTATCAATTTCATTCCCCTTATTGAGCTGCTCGTATTTATTGAATATTTTTTCTATATCCTCCGGTTTTATCCCCTGACCATTGTCCCTTACACTAATCTCAACCAACCCATCAACATGCCTTGCTCCCAAAATAACCTTGCCGGTAGAAGAATATTTGAACGCATTATTTAATAAATTGGCGACAACCTGAGCAGTACGGTCTTCGTCTGCCGCAACCGCCGGGAGCTCATCTTCAACGTTATATTCAAGCTCAATATTTTTTTTGGTAAAAATATTATGGAATGATTTTGCCAATCCAGTCAGGAGAGGATCTAAAAAAAACTTCTTTATTTCAAACCGCAAATGCCCGGTTTCCATCCGCACCACGTCTAAAACATTGTCTACCAGTTTGTTTAACCGTCTTAAATTACGCTCAGCCAGATCAACGCACTCCCCCTGCTCTTTGGATAAATTTCCAACCTTACTATCTTTGATCAAATTGATACTTTCAGAAATAACCGTTACCGGAGTTCTCAACTCATGTGAAATCGTGGCAATAAAATCATATTTGAGACGGTCTAACTTTCTCATCTCTGAAACATCGTGAAAAACCCCGACCACCCCGTGGATTTTACTATCAGGAAAAACCAGTGGTGCCATGATCGCCCGGATGCTCATCTCATTGCTTAAATTTGGAAAAAGTAAAATTTCGGTCTCAAAGATATGCCCTTTTTCTATTACCTGGTCCAACCTCTGGTCAATATTGATATTATTATTTATATTGTTAAGCAGGGCCCCAAAGTGGGCCTTCTTTTTAAGGTGTTTTTTACCAAATAATTTTAACATCTCCGGATTATGATAAATGATGTTTCCTTCCCGGTCCAGTACCACAACCGCATCTCCCAGGTTTTCTAAAACCAATCCAAATTTAATTTTTTCCGATTCTAACTCTTTTTTGGCATACTCGATATCATCTAAGACATTTAAAATTGCCGCATGGGTTTCCCGATCAACATAATCCATCTTGCTTTTTGGCTGGCCTTCGACATCGTGCTCATGTTTAGAGATGGATTGAGCCATAAATGCCAGCGGCCGGTTTAAAAAGACAATCGGCTGCTTAACCTCAAAATCTCCCTGTGCAAATTCCATAAGCACTTTTTTTAGTAAGTATAATTCACGGATTAACAAAAAAATAAGCGCCAGGCAGAAAAAAAGAAAAACCAGCAAAAAAACCAGGATTGTGCTAATCAAGCTGGGTCACCCGCATTACTTCATCTAAGGTTGTTTTACCTTTGACCACTTTTAGGAGGCCGTCTTCTCTTAGAGTGCGCATCCCGTTTTTAATAGCAGCTTCTTTAATCCGGTGGCTGGCAGCTTTTTCTAACACCATCTCTCTGATCTCATTATTCAAAATCAAAGTCTCAAATATCCCAAGGCGTCCTTTAAGCCCGCTCTCGTGGCAATGCTTACAGCCTTTTCCTTTATACAGTTCTTTAACATCCATATCTTTAAAAATTTCAAACTTGTCTTTTACATGTGGATCGATCGGCTGGGCAATTTTACAGTTCGAACAAATTGTTCTGACCAATCTTTGTGCAATGATTGCCGTGGTAGCAGAAGATACCAGAAAGGGTTCAACTCCCATTTCTACCAAACGGGTCAAAGCTCCAGCTGCATCATTGGTGTGCAGGGTTGAAAAAACCAGATGACCGGTTAGGGCTGCTTCGATTGCAATATGGGCTGTCTCTAAATCACGAATTTCTCCAACCAAAATAATATCCGGGTCTTGACGGAGCATCGAGCGCAGCGCTGTTGAAAAGAGCAGTCCTGCTTTAACATTCACATTTGATTGCCGGATCCCCGGCAGCTCATATTCAACCGGATCCTCAATCGTAATAATATTTCGCTCAGGTGTGTTGATCGAATTCAGGGCAGCATAGAGCGTGGTGGTCTTTCCTGACCCGGTTGGTCCGGTCACCAGCACAATCCCATACGGCCTTTTGATTGTATTCTGGAAGGCTACCAGGTTGTCATCCTCAAATCCTAGCTGTTCTAAACTTATTATCATTGATTGTTTGTCCAGAATTCGCATAACTACAGCCTCACCATGCACGCTGGGGTAAGTTGAAACACGCACATCAATTGAACGGCTTTCAAAATTAAACTCCAAACGCCCATCCTGGGGCAGGCGTGATTCTGCAATATCCAGATTAGAAAGGATCTTAATTCTGGTCACCATCGGGGCATGCAGGTGGATCGGAGAACTGGAAGATTCGTGCATAACACCATCGATCCGATTCCTTACTCTTACTTCATCTTCCATCGGGTCAAGATGGATGTCAGAGGCTTTTTCTTCTAACGCCTGGGTGATAATTAAGTTTACTAATTTTACAACCGGGGCATCCTCTGCCACAGCAATTAGTTGTTTTTTTGGCATTTTCTTCTTTTCCGGTTTTTTTAATGCTTCTAATACTTCTTCCAACGCACCGGAAATGCCGTAGTATTGAGTTAGTGCTGTGCTGATATCAGTAGGAGTAGCTGCCATTACTTCTATCTGCATCGCGGTGCGAACTCTTAACTCATCAGTTGCCTTAATATCATACGGATCGATCATCGCAACCGAAAGAGTGTTTCCAGTCCTAAAAAGAGGGATAATCCCATATCTTTTTGCAACGTTGGCCGGAACCATCTCAACCATTTTGGGATCAATTAAATAAGTCGATAAATCAACACGGGGAATATCGAGCTGGGTCTCAAAAAAATCGAGCAGCTCTTTTTCACCTAAGAATTTTTTAACCAGCAGCACTCTGACTAAACTCCTTCCGCTCTCACGTGAGTCTTTAACCGCATCCTTAATTTTTTCAGGAGTTAATAGTTTCGATTCTAAAAGTGCTTCTTTCAGGTCTTTTCGTCTCATACTTACGCCTTACCGGCATATTTTTCTACCAGCTCAACCAGCCTATCCGGATCAAAGGGTTTGGTCAGGTACTCATTGGCACCAACGTCTCTTCCCATAACCTGATCCACATCGGTTACTTTTGCAGTTAACATAATAATTGGGATTCTCTTAAATTTTTCATCGTACTTGAGCATGCGGCAAACCTTAAAACCATCTAACTTTGGCAGCATTACATCTAATAGTATCAGATCTGGTTTCTCTGCCCGGGCAATCTCGAGCCCGGTTAGGCCGTCAGCTGCGGTAAAAAGCTGGTACCCCATTGAGGCCAAACGGATACTTAAAGCCCTGACAATATCTTCTTCATCATCGACAATTAAAATAGACCTTTGACTCATGTTATTTTTGAATTATATGCTATAATTGGTCAAGAATCAAATGGAAAAAGCAGTTCTGGTAGGAATAAAACTTAAGGCTGAAAACACCCCTCTCGACGAGTCAATCGAAGAATTAAAAAAACTGGCACTCTCGGCAAATGCCAGGGCAATCAAGGTCATCTCACAGGTACGTGATAAGCCAGATTTGAAATATTTCATCGGCACCGGAAAAGCAGAGGAACTTAAAGAAATCTGTGCTAACAAAGAGGCTGATTTAGTCATCATCGACCACACCGTTTCACCCTCCCAAGCCCGCAACCTGGAAGAGTTAATCGGAAAAAAAGTAATTGACCGGACTGAGCTCATTTTAGATATTTTTGCCCGACACGCCCACTCACATGAAGGAAAACTGCAGGTAGAACTTGCTCAAACCAGCTTCAGGCTGACCCATTTAACCGGATTTGGAACGATGCTCTCACGCCTTGGGGGGGGGGAATCGGAACCCGGGGACCAGGTGAAAAGAAATTAGAAGTCGACCGACGCAGGATTAAGCAGAGAATTTCGATTCTTAAAAAAGAGTTAGAAAAGGTCCGTTCAAAAAGAAAATTATTGCGCAGTAAAAGAAAGTCAAACCAGATGAAAGTAGCAGCATTAATTGGGTATACTAATTCCGGAAAATCGACTCTCTTAAATACTTTAACCGGAGCGGATGTTTTGTCAGAGGATAAGCTTTTTGCAACCTTAGATCCAGTCACCCGCAGGCTCTACCTGCCAAATAAATCAACGGTCTTGTTGACTGACACAGTTGGTTTTATCCAAAAACTACCACATCAATTGGTTAACGCCTTTCGGGCAACGCTGGAGGAAACCATCGAAGCCGATCTCCTGTTACACGTGATCGATTCATCATCAAAATATGCTGGAAGGCAGATCGAAGCAGTTTACCAAACTCTCGAGGAATTGAAAATAATTGATACTCCAATCTTGAATGTGTTTAATAAGGTTGATCTCACCGCTGGCGACCCTCGCCTTCTTCAACAATTCACTCCATCAGTCACAATTTCTGCCCTGAATGGTAATGGGCTGGATCGATTAAAAGAAAAAATCTTAGAGCTTATATTGAACGACCAACTGCCGCCGCAATAACCTTTAATTCTCTCATCATTTTTTCAAATGTTTCCGGCCGCAAAGATTGCTGGCCATCAGAAACCGCATCTTCTGGATGCGGGTGGACCTCAACCAAAAGCCCATCTGCTCCGCACGCAATTGCCGCTTTTGACATCGCTTCAACTAAATCCCATTTTCCGGTGCCGTGGCTCGGGTCAACTACCACCGGAAGATGGCTCAGTTTTTTTATTACCGGAACGGCGTTCAGGTCAAGTGTATTTCGGGTGTAATTCTCATAGGTCCTAATTCCGCGTTCACAAAGGATAACATTATGGTTTCCTTCTGAAAGAATATATTCAGCTGACATTAGTAATTCTTCAATGGTTGAACCTGCTCCCCTCTTAAGCAGAACCGGTTTTTTAAGTTTTCCGACCTCTTTTAGTAGTGGAAAATTCTGGATATTACGTGCTCCAATTTGAATAACATGGGCATACTTTGCAACCAGCCTGGTATGCCTGATATCCATCAGCTCGGTTACAATGGGAAGACCGGTTTTGCGATAAGCAGCCTCCAAACATTTTAAGCCTTTCTCACCCATCCCCTGAAAACTGTAGGGAGAAGTTCGCGGTTTAAACGCCCCGCCCCGCAAAGCCCTTGCTCCTGAATTTTTTATACTTATTGCTGTATCTAATATTTGCTCTTTGCTCTCCACCGAACAGGGGCCCGCAATTATACAGATCGGATGCCTGCTTCCAATTGATATTTTTTTGGTAATTTTAATCTGCGAATCTTCTTTTTGAAATTCACGGCTGACCAGTTTATATGGTTTTCTAATTGGAACAATTTCTGATACTCCGGGCAGAGCTTCAATTGCTTCGATTTGGATCGCACTCTTATCACCGATTGCCCCGATCACGGTCCGCTCAACTCCACGCGAAAAATGGACACCAAAGCCACGTCCTTTAAGTTTTTCTGCTACAAAATTAATCTGTTCCTCTGAGGCTCCGGGATTCATTATGATGATCATCTAATTACCTCCGCAAATTCTTTGCGTCATTTAAGTAAACTGAGGTTATATCTTTCTGCTCTTTTTCTGAATTAAAGTGGAGTAATACCCGAATACATTTTCCCAAACTTCCGGGCACATTAATCTCATTAGTACATATAAGCGGGGTATGTTTCCAGCCGAGCTCACGTGCAGCAACTGCAGGAAACTCAGCATTGAGGTCATGGGTAACTGTAAAAATTACCGAAGCAATATCACCAAGGTTAATACTATTGCAGTTAACAATTTCGCTTAATAATTCTTTGGTTCCCGCAATTATTTCTGGCTTGCTATTTTCTTTTACAGTGATCGCACCGCGTACACCTCTTAGCATAAAAATATTATATCCTAATTCCGAGGAATTTTGAATACTCCAGGTCGAGTGCAGCTAAAACCTGCATAAAAAAAACTTCCTTATCTATCAGCCTATTTTTTTGAAGCATTAGAGAAGTTGTGTTGCCCGTAAGCTCCTCTGGAAATTCAGTGTTGTTAACATTTATCCCAATCCCCACGATTAAGGATGAACCATTCTTTTCGGTTAGAATACCAGCAACCTTTTTGTTATTAATTAAAATATCGTTCGGTTCTTTAATAACTGCTTCAATTTTAAAACCTTTGTTTATAGCTTTTACAACTGCTGCTGCCGCCAGTTTTGTTAACTGAGTTAATTCGTTTGGGTTTTTATACGGTTTAAGGATAATTGAAAAATATAAACCTTTCTCTCCCGGCGAGTACCAGCTGTTCCCTGGTTTTCCACGTCCGCCGGTCTGTTCTTCTGCAACAATAATTGTTCCCTCGCCGGCGGTTGGAGCGATTTCTTTAGCCTGATCAGAAGTAGAAGAGATTGTAGCAAAACGAATGATCTTTGAACCGATGACTGACACTTAGAAGCGATAGAGCAGTCCGGCAGCAGTTATATCACTGGTCTGGCTGATGGTCGGATCTTGCTCAACCCGGTAGAATGCATCAAAAACAGTTTGCGGAGCAATATCGTAAGCTAAACCGACCTGTGCAGTGGCACGGGATTTTGTATTGTTATTTCCATATTTGAAATCGGGCGACAACCGGATATCACCTTTTCCTTTTAAAGCCCATTTGCGGTTTAAGGATTGTACAACCTGGCCACCAATATTTACGGTCGAATTTTCAAGCGGCCGGTCAAAATTATCTAAGCCTGCATAGTCTAATTGTTCATCCATGGAAATATAATTACCACCAATTTTTGATCCAGATAATGAAATCTTGGTTCCAGTATTCCAAAGGTCATTCAGATGGACTGCTGCTCCCACCATCATCCCGCTCTGTTGCGAACTGCCTAATCCGAAAATGGTATCTACTTTTATTTTTTTAGAATACGGTGCCGATAAATTGATCACTGCCCGCAGATCCTTTGCCCCGTTACTGAGCGGGCTTTTAACATAATAGTCGCCAGTGGCAGAAAGTTCTAAATTGTCTGCAATAAAAGCTTTGTTAAAAGTATAACCAACCATTCCCTGTAAACGATTAGTATTTATTTTCCCACTAGGCTCATACCCGACCGAATAATATCCACCGCCCAACTTGATCCCATTAACATCAGTCTTTAAAGCAATTCCGGTATCGGGCCTGGAATATACCCGTCCGTTTTCAGACAATAATATATTAGTAGAATCAACATGTTGCACCCCGCCTGGCCCAACTGTAAGCACAACGTCTAAAGGATTCTTGATTCCGATTTCGCTTAAGCCAATTTCGGCAGGATCAACTTTCATCTTCCCCTCAAAATCAAAAAGGTTGGTAGAAAGGTCGCCGCTGCCGCCATAAAAACCTGCATCCATAGTATCAATGTTTACCTTAACGCTCGTCCCTTGTCCCAGGTCTTTGATAATGCTGGTCATCAAGCGATAATTTGCAACCGGCCCATGGCCGGCAACATCGTTATACATTAAATTACCGTATCTTAAAACTGTTCCTAAAGAACCTGAAACTGGCATTTCAGAACTCTTTTTCAGTCTAACCATTTCATCCCTAAACAGTCTAAGCTCATCTTTTAACTGTTTCATCTCAACCCCGCCCATCGCATCAGATAACTTAGAAAGAAACGATGCAACTTCGTATCTGCTAATTTTATTTTTACCACGGAAAGTTCCATCCGGAAATCCCTGTGTAATCCCTAACTTAACCAGGTTATAAACCGCCGGTGCAGCCCAATGCTGGTCTCCTATATCTTTAAACTTTTTTTCGGGCGCTGCATTAACTGCTGTTGCCAACAATATAATGATTAATATAAATAAAAATAACTTTCGCATTATTGAGTAATAATATACCCTGCCTAATTATTTGTCAAGGTTGTTCAACCCTGCTATAATCCTGCTATGGAACGAACCATCGCAACACTACTTTCGATTCCGATTGCGGGATTAGGGCAAATAATTAGGGGCAAAAATAAGGCTAAAAGGGGGATAATAATCCTACTTACCATCTATTTTGCTCTACCGATTACACTCTATATGTTGCTTTTAGCAGAAAAAATAATCTTTTTCTTTTCTTTGTTAGGAATGGCATTCATTTTTGTCCCGGTTCTTTGGGGTATTAGTATTCTTGATTCACTGGCAGGGTAATTTATGAAGGGAAACTTTAAATTAATAACAATTATGGGAATACCGGTTGAGATCAATGTAACCTGGCTGATTATCTTCTGTTTGGTTCTTTTATCTCTGAGTAAAGGCTATTTCCCCGCCCAAACCCCGCAACTCTCTTCCCTTATCCATTGGAGTATGGGGCTGATTTCCGCTCTTATGCTTTTTGTCTGCCTTTTGCTGCATGAACTTTCCCACTCTGTTGTTGCGATAAAAAATAAACTTCCGATAGCTGGAATAACTCTTTTTGTTTTTGGCGGTGTGGCACACATGAAAAAGGAACCCGCCAATCCGGCCACCGAATTTAAAATGGCAGCAGCTGGACCAATCATGAGCGTTTTTCTTGCAATCATATTTCTTCTGGTCAAGACTTTTGCGGTCAATTTAAATTTAAGTATTATAATTATTGCAATTAGCAACTATCTTTTTATCATAAACCTGGCGGTTGCAGTTTTTAATATGGTGCCCGGTTTCCCACTGGATGGAGGAAGGCTTTTGCGTGCAACACTCTGGTATTATTTAAAAGATTTAAAAAAGGCGACTCAAGTTGCTGCTGGCATCGGTAAAACTTTTGCTCTGGGCTTGATGGCACTCGGTGTCTTTACTTTTATGTCCGGTAATTATATCGGCGGGATCTGGTTTATTTTCATCGGAATATTCTTACAAGAAGCAGCTGAGATGAGTTACCGCCAAATGTTAATGAAAAAAGTTTTTTCAAAATTCCATGTTGAAGATTTGATGAGTGAGAATGTGGTTTATATCCCATCGGATGAAAGCATTGATAATGTTATCAACAATTATTATTTTCGCTATCGCCACCACGTTTTCCCAATTATAGAAAACGGCAACATTGTCGGGCTTTTAAACTTTCATGACATTAAAGAAACCCCAAAAACCGAGTGGAAGAAAAAACGGGCTAAAGAAGTTATGGCCCCATTTACTAACAATCATTATATTCACCCCAATGCCAGCCTGGATGACGCGCTCGCGCTGATGGCCTCTAACGGGATCGGCCGGCTGCTGGTTATGGAAAAAAGCAACCATCAAAACCTTCCCGGGCAGGTAGTCGGGATTTTATCTCAAAAAGATATACTGGGTTTATTTAAGATGAAAAATGATTTGGGGTGACCATCAACGGACATGACAACGAATAAACGAATTGTAATGATAATAGCCTTCAGCGGAGAGGCGGCAGAATTAGAATCAATGCACGCAACTTATACGGGGGCTCCGGTTGAAATTGATGGGAATTTAATCACTGCTGATGGGCCAGAGTCAGCCAAAGAGTTTGGGGAAGTAATTGTTAAAAATCTACACTGACGGAGCAGCGCGGGGGAATCCAGGCCCAGCCGGGATTGGAGTAGTTGTACAACAAGCTGGAAAAACCATCAAAGAAATTTCGGAATATATCGGTAAAACCACCAACAACATTGCAGAATATAAAGCTTTTATTATTGGATTGAAAGCAGCGGTTAAATTAAAAGCAAAGTCTGTCCATTTTTTAGCAGACTCAGAATTACTGGTCAAACAGATCAAGGGTGAGTATAGAGTTAAAAATGCAGGATTAAAACCACTCTTCCAGGAAGCCAAACAATTAACTAATAAGATTGGAAATTTTTCGATCAGTCATATTCGAAGAGAAAATAACAGCCGGGCCGACCAATTAGCCAACCAGGCAATCGATATTACTGCTTGCCGCTAATCTCTTGAATTTTTAAAAGTGCTTCTTTTTCTTCTAATGCTTTCTCTAAACTTTTTAGATAAGTAATATCCTGGGTTGTAGCAATAAAAAACCTGGGATTACCGCTGGCATCACGCAAAACCGCCGCGTTTAGCTCACCGATAAAAGTTGAGCCATCTTTTCTTTTTAATGTATACTCTAAATTTTTTACCGAACCCTCTTTTATAGTTTTTTGCAAATTTTCCATCGCTTTTTGATGGTCTGACGGGTCTATTAACTCGAAAGCACTCTTCCCTTTTAATTCCCCTTCGGAATCAAAACCATGCAGCTTTAAAGTTTGCTCAGAGACATCGGTAATTTTTCCTTCCAAATTACTAATCGTTACCGCAAAGGGGCAGGTTTTGACCAAAGCATCAAATTTTTCTTTAATCTCATATAATTGTTCTTCTATACTCATTTCTTTATTTTATCACGTTCAAGCATGTAGGCAAAGCCGCCGAGCAGGCCAATGCCATATCTAACCGCGTGGGCTAAAAGTGATACCGAAAAAGCAACGGTTGGAGCAACTCCCAATTGACCCAGAAAAAAAACATAAGCTCCATCTTGCAAACCGAGCCCGGAAATTGAAATTGGGATCATCATAATAATAAAAACTACCGGCATGATGACAAAAAAGTAGAATAATGAAATATCCAATCCCACCGCCCTGGCAATAAAATATAAAGAAGAAGACATCAGTAGATTGCAAAAGAGTGAAACAGAAAAAGAACGTACAATCACCATGCGATGATCCTTGTAAAGATTAAAACTCAGGTAAAGTTCTTTTACGACTTTTTCAACCTTAAATAATACAAACAACTTTCTTACCCAGGTCAGCTTTCTGATTATATTCACATTAAAGATGAGCACGTAGAATACTATTAAAATAATAGCAACCGCAACGATAATGCCACCCGCAATACTAAAATCCATCGTGTTCCAAAAGATTACTATATTGATTAAGGCCAAAAAAGTTAAGGAAGAAAGCCCCACTACCCGATCCATTAAAACCGTAGTGCTCGATTCAACTGGCTTCCCATGCTTTTTTGAGAGCTTATACATCTTGACTACATCGCCACCAACAGCCGAAGGGAGAAAAAGGTTAAAAAAGAGCCCAATCCAATAAATAGAAAATAGATCGGTATAATGAATGTTTTTGTGAAAAAGACGGAGCAAGAGCTCCCATCTTAATACCATAACTGCCACGGCAATAAAAAGAAAGAGAGCAGAAAAAACAATAAAAAGTAGATTAGCTTTCGATAAAACTGCTTGCAGTGCTGCCAGATCTACCCGGCTCAAGGCCAGCCACATAAAACCCAGACTTCCAAGAATCTTGATTACGATCTTTAACTTTTCCACCATATAATTCTATCATACCTGCATGTTATAATATACTCAGGGTAGGTCAGACAATCGCCCCGAGCTTGTCGAGGGGAGGAAAGTCCGGGCTCCAGAGAGCAGTGTGCCTCATAACGTGAGGTCAGGGTAACCTGAAGGAAAGTGGCACAGAAAATACACAGCCGAACTTAACGGTGGCGATAGGTGAAAATGGGTGGTAAGAGCACCCATTCCGACATGGTAACATGTCGGAACGCTAAACCCCACATGGAGCAAGGTCAAATAGGGAGAGTTTTGCTCGAACGCTAAAATCCCGAGTAGACCGCAACGAGCCTGGCAGAGATGCCAGGCCCAGATAGATGATTGTATTTAAACAGAACCCGGCTTATAGGCCTGCCCGCCTGTTAAACTGAAAAGCCCTTTTTTCCTTGTCAATTAAGGAATTTAAGGGCTTTTTTTTATGCGGTTTTTTGCCAGAAAGACATAACCCCGGAAAAGCACCTGCTATTTATAAGAAATTTAGGAGGAAAAAAAATGGATATTTTATCTACGATCAAAGAGTTTCTGATGTATCTTAAAATGGAGAAAGGATCTTCTGATTTAACCATTATCGCCTATCGTTACGATTATCAGCCTTTTATTAAATTCGTCCAGCGAAAAGGTCTTGTGGATTTAAAAGACATTACAACCGCTCTGCTCCGGCAATACTTTCTGGAAATGCAGCAAGCTTATCAATATAAAATCAATACAATGTGCAGGCGGATTAACAGTATGCGGTCGTTCTTTCTCTACTGCCAGAATCAGGAATATATCATTTCCAACCCTATGAATAAAATCACTACGCCAAAGAAAGAAAAGCCCTTGCCTATTTATCTAACCGATGAGGAGAGCAAAAGATATATTGATACTCCCACCAGAGATAAGCTGGGCTGGATCCGTAAAAGAGATCGGGCAATCCTTGATACTTTTTTCTACACCGGCATTAGAAAGAGCGAACTAATCAATCTTGATACCGCTGATATTAATATGGACGAATGGATTCTAAAAGTCAGAAAAGGCAAGGGCAATAAGGACAGATTAATTCCTCTCAATGCCCCATTGATTAACAGCTTGCGAGAATATCTGGCAGTAAAGCCAGGTAAGCACCCTGCCCTGTTCGCTGCCATTAATCATAGCCGTCGTCTTGGTAAAAATGGTTTGTATCAGCTTTTCAGGAAACATCTTAAAAACGCTAAAATTAACAGACCGGAAATCACCATTCATAAAATCCGCCACACTTTCGCGACAATGATCCTTAAAGGGAGTAAAAACCTCATTGCTGTTCAGGAATTGCTTGGTCATGTTGATTTATCAACAACCAGGATTTATCTACATACAACAATGGATGATTTGAGGAGGGCGATTGAGAAACATCCAATGGGATAAACGTGTTTTATTTAATTGGACCAAATTCTGCAACATCATCATTATCTATGTAACCTCTTATAATTTTTTTCTCTCCATCTCGTTCAATTTCATTCATAATGAAAAAATACATCTTTTTATCGAACCCCTGAACAGCATTGAAGCTTATAAGCTCTTCCCCTTCATCCCCAGCTTTAAACTCATATACCCCGGATTATTCATGGCCTCTCATAAAAGCCAAGCACTCTGCTTAAGTTGATTTGTTGAAAATTGGGAAGGAAAAAGGAAGGGATTCCGATTTATCGGAATCCCATTTTACTTAAAAAAGAGGTGGGATACCCCTAAAAAATCCTGTAAAATACAGGTGACAATAAAATTATAGGAGGTATCCCATGAATAAAAATAACAGAAAATCAAACCAAGAGCAACTGTTTTTTTCTTTTAACGATAAATTAGTAGCCGATTTTAACGGTGGCCAAGTTTCTTCTGATGGGGGATTGGTTCTCCTTCGTGAGTTTGATAAGAAAACATCATTTATCCAGAGTCTTAACAAATGCATCCAGGATCCCCGCAACCCTCTGTTTGTTGCCCATCAACAGGAGGAATTATTGCGTCAGAGAATTTTTCAGATTGTTTTAGGTTACGAAGATGCTGATGATTCAGATCTGCTACGCCATGATCCGCTCTTCCAATTAACTGTCAAAAATCATAAAGAGAAGAAAATATTCCAATTAAATGAGATTAAAGAATTGGCTTCCCAGCCAACCATATCTCGTCTAGAAAACAGAATATTTGAAGAAGAAATTTCCTGGATGAATAATTTCTTGTTGGGTAATTACATAAAATCAAGAAAGAAGCCGCCAAAATCTGTTGTCCTGGACCTGGATTCTACCAATGACCCAACCCATGGCCACCAACAACTAAGCATGTATCATGGATATTATGGAGAAACCATTTATCATCCTCTTTTAATTTATGAAGATGAAAGCAAGTTATGTCTGGGAGCGTTTTTAAGGCCGGGGAATGTTCATACTGCTAACAATGCTCTTGAATGTTTGAGGCCGATAGTAAAAAGGCTTAAAAATGCATTTCCCAAGACTAAAATAACCATAAGAGAAGACGCCGGCTTTTCTTCTCCTGAAAATTACCAATTCTGTGAAGATGAAGGATTGATTTATGTTGTAGGGATTGGCCCCAACAACATTTTAAAGAAGCTGGCAAAAAAGGATTTAACCAAAGCCAGAAAACTATTCAAGAAGAATAAGGGCACGGTACATTTGTATAACAGTTTCAAATACAAAGCAGAATCATGGGACAAAAAAAGAAAAATAGTTTATAAGATAGAAATTAACGAGCATAAAGAAGAGATCAGATTTGTGGTTACTAATAAAAAGGGGAACCCCAGGCCTGTTTACGAACTCTATGGTCGAAGAGGAAATTGTGAGAACCAGATCAAAGAGTATAAAATTGGATTCAAAGCTGACCGTTTAAGCTGCCATAGATTTTGGGCTAATTATTTCCGTCTGCTCTTGCATGCTTGCGCTTACAATTTTATTGCTTTGTTTAAAATAAATCTAAAGGAATTAGCAGGAGCTCAGATTGATACTTTAAGATTAAAGCTTTTCAAAGTTGGAGCATGGATTCAAGAGAGCACTCGAAGAATCTGGCTGCATCTTTCTTCTTCCTGGCCATTTCGAAGTTTATTCCAGCAAGCTTATAAGGCTATTCGAGGATCACCGGCTTTTTCCTTGGCCTAAGCCATCAATTAAATCCATATTTTCTTTTCAATCCTTTCTGGAGGCGGGGAAGCTATCTTTTAAATCGTCTGTAATGGGATAATTTTGCGGCAGGATTCATTTTTCTTGCTTCAACTGCTCAAAGCCCGCTTTTGGCCCCTGCCGGAAAACAACAAAATCCCAAAATCGCTAAAATATTTTAGCGATTTTGGGAGCCTATGAATAATGCGGGATACAATGTTAGAACTTGCTAATGCTTTTTCAAATACTTTCACATGTTGTTTTTTTATAAAAATTATAGCTCCCCCAGCCCCAGCACTTTTTGATAACTGTGAGTTTTGTTGTTGAATTAATAACATCTCAACCAATTTTGACAAACAATATTCAGCATTTTCGCGAACATACAAACCTTTTCTAAATTCTTCTTTTATCACCCATTCATCATTTTCTTTGTAGTAATACATCGAAGGAGTAAGCCTCCAAATATTCCAAAAATCAATTAAAGATATCCCTTGCTTCATTAACTCTTTATCTAATCTATCATGATCTAAAACAATATAATCCGTTGGGTCTTTAATGTTTTTTTCGATATACTCCTTATTTCGCGTATAATAGGGCGCATTGGACATCATCAGCAATATTGCTAAACCTCTTGGTTCGTTTTCTGTTATATTTTCATACCTTCTTATATCAAAACTACTTTCAAATGTTAAAAAAAACACCTTTCTACAATTTATTTGACATTTTCTGTATTCGTCTTTGCTCAAGTATATTTGTGCTTCTTCCAACAAAACTTTATTTTTTCCATCTTGAAGAAGACTAATCAATGAAATCGAATCAAAATTCGTTTTTAAATATCTGGTACTTAGCTCGTCAAAAAAACCCCGTACATCGCTTGGCAACGTTTTGCAATCATCAATGTTCGGTAAAAAACCGTGATGTTTTATATTAATTCTCTGCTTATTTAATTTTAACATTTTTATTTTAAATGGAATCTCTTCACTTACCTTTTCTTTTAATTTATTAAAATACTGATAATAATTTATCAGGTCACTATTAAATTCGGCCTTAAAATACTCACACAACGCGATCATAAAGAGTTCCACGGCGTCTTGTAACAAAATAACCCCTATGCCAATTCTTTCATGATTGATGCTTGTTTCAAAACAGCTATTCCCCAATAAATACAATGCTTTTGACATCTGAATTTTTTTAATTACACTTTGAGATAGTGATTTATTTGCCATACAATAACCTCTTCATTTTAATTTTGTCTCTTGCACCACTTTAGGATTGATTAAATAAGACCCTTTTGATAATTGTTTAAAGTTTTCTAACGGCCTGTTTAAATAATCCTGCGAATTCAAATATAAATAATGGCAATTCCCATTTATATCCATTATGACAATATCTAAATCTGGACTGACGTTCCCATACTGATCAGATATTTGCTTAAAACACTGAGCAATTAAAACTACATTTTCCAACATCCCTTCAGGAGGCATTGATGTTCGTCTAAACTTAATAATCAACTCCCTATATCCCTCAACTCCCTTAGCTGATAAGCCATTAGGAGGAAGGATATAAATCCCGTCTTTTAATTTCACTGGCTTATAATCATCTGGCAAAAAAACGCACATCGATAATTTCTTTTGAGCATTATCCGTAGTCAAATATGAAGTGACCTTCCCCCATCTTTAGGACCATTATGAATTAGAAAAAACGGGACTGCAAGTGGCCATATTCACCTCCTTTTGAATAAATTCTTCCGGCGTGAGATCCCCCAGGGAGCTGTGCGGCCTCACCTGGTTGTAATCGATACGCCAATCCTCAATAACCTGCCTAGCATGATCCAGACTGATAAACCAGTTCTCATTTAGGCATTCATCCCTGAGTCTGCCGTTGAAGCTTTCAATAAATGCATTTTCGACAGGTTTTCCAGGACGGATAAAATGCAGCTTTACTCCTCTCCTATAAGCCCATTCATCCAGGGCACGGCCGGAAAATTCCGGCCCGTTGTCAACAATGATAATATCTGGCAATCCTTCTTTTTCAACAATTTTATCCAGCACACGGCAAACTCTTAAGCCGTTGATCGAAGTATCCACTTCGATCTTAAAACATTTTCTGGAGTAGGTATCAACAACGGGCAAAGCTTTGATCTTACGGCTGGAAGAAATAGCGTCAGAAACAAAATCCATACTCCAGATATGATTAGGCCTTGCCGGTCTTGGAATTTCTACCCTTATGCCAGATACTTTTTTACGTTTTCTTTTTCTTCTCAAAGAAAGCTTTTCCTCTCTATAATACAACCTTTCTGTTTTCTTATGGTTCACTACCAATCCTTCTCTTTTTAACAAGGTGTGTATCCTTGGGCAGCCGAAGCGTGTTCGCTGCTGGGCAATTTCTTTCATCCTTTGCCGGACGATATTTTCATCGCTCTTTACCGGTTTTGGTTTGTAACAAAAAACCGATTTTGACAAACTGACCAGTCCGCACGACTTCCGTATGCTAAGCCCAAAGCTGCCTGTGACATAATTCACGGCTTCCCTTTTTGCCTTGGGCTTTAGAAGTTTTTTGAGAGTATACCCTTAAGTGCCCGGTTATCTAAAGTCAAATCAGCAACGATATGCTTAAGTTTTCTATTCTCTTCTTCCAACGACTTAAGTTTCCTGGCGTCGCTGACCGACATTCCACCGTATTTTGCTTTCCAGTTGTAGTAAGTTGCCTGGTTCATGCCGTATTTCCTGGACAATTCTGCCACTGGAACTCCGGCTTCTGCTTCTTTTAATACGCTGATTATTTGTTCTTCTGAATAACGCTTCCCCTTCATTTTCTGGTACCTCCCTATGTTTATTATACCGGTTAAATTCTAACCGGTACTGGTCCAGTTTTTGGGGGGAAGGTCAGAAGCAATAAAGTTTGTTGGATAAGGGAGCTTTCCTATTCGTCGAAATTCACCTCGAATAATGTTTGTAACTTGATCGGTATTTGTAATAACTGCACTCAGCAGTTTTTCCTTAACCCCATTGAGAATAGCAACCCATCCAGAACCAGAAACCAAACCCAAGTTACAATTAATAATCTTATGCTCTCCATCTTGATAACAGGTTCCAAATAAATTTGTTACCCTGGTATCCGCTGCAACTATGTTATAAAAATCAGATTGAATACCAATGACAAATGTCATATATTTATCCCTTGTTATAATACATTAATTGCTTTTTCCAATTCTTTATCCGCTAAATGAATATATCTTCGCACCGTCTCCATACTCCTATGCCCCGCTAACTCTTTTATTATAGCAACATTTACGCCCTTATTTAATAGTACCGTGCAGAATGAATGCCTCAAGATATGCGAGCCAACGACCAATTGATTAACAGATAGATACTATTCCCTCGTGGATTCGGTTTTATCTCTCAACTGCATACCACTGCGTACCACTGTATACCACTGAAGACGACTGAGAGTGTTAGCAAAAGTGTTAGCAGATTTTATTAGCCATTGGGGTTCTTAGGATTATCGTATTCTTCAAATTTACCTTTTACGGACATTAAACATTCTAATTTTGCAAAATCGTTATTTCCTCTTATTAACAACTGATTGTGCATTTCTCCTATTATCTCCCGATTTTCATATCTTGAAACGTCTTTATTTGATTTGTTAGGATATAATTCATTTTTTACCTGATTATAAAGCGGCTCAACTTCATCTTTAAATCCCTTTTCTAATGTCCAAAGACAACTTACCCCAAAACTTTCAATATCTGCATACCATTTTTGATTCATTTTTCTTCCCTCCACAATCCTCTTTTTTCTTTTCTTGCTACCCTCTGTAGTTTCAAGAAATACTCCTGATATTTAACATTGGGTGGATAGGTGCTTACTTGAGCATACCCATTCCAAACCAGCCAAGCATTAACAAATATATCATCTACATAGACATAAGCCAATAACCTGCCATACCTGTCCCTTTTCTGCACATCAAACTCGAGCCGAACCTGCTTGCCTTCCACCAGCATTTTATTAGCTTCTGAGGCTTCTTTGCCGAAGTATTGGACTGGTTTTTTGGGGTGTTTGGTTTCGGGGGTATCTATGCCAATATAGCGGACTTTCTCGCCATTGGTTAGCTTGATGGTATCGCCATCAACAACTCTTTTAACCATAAACAGGTCATCTGATTGGGCAGGGAAAGACAATAGAAGAAAAATAATAAAAGAGAATAAAAGCTTCTGCATATTCATAGGATTATACTCTCTATGTTCTTAGGCTACAATGATTTTCTAGAATTAAAGCTATATGAATACTTTTAAACCTGCTTAGCTTCAAATTCCATATATTTCTTCCTGTATTCAACCATACTCTTATGCTCAACTATGTATAATTTCCAGAATGCGCCGAGTTCTTTGTCATCTTGTTCATACATTTTATACATCTTTTTCATCCCATATTTATCCTCTAGGATAGAGTGCTTATCGTTTTCTTTACTGTAAACAGGGATTTCTTTCAATATGGTGTTCTTGCAATCATCATTCTTGTCATATGCTTGGATAAATAGAGTTATTACCTCTTTGTCATCGGATCCTTTGTGTCCAATATATAATCTATTAGTGAATCCGGTTTTATTTTCATTCAAATCATAATTAAATAGAATATCGTCAGCAACATCATGGAATGCAATATCGGCCTCCCAAGGATAATCTTTATGATTTGGATAATCAATGTATTCATAATTTACAACTTCATCTTTCACTCCGCTGCCTTTCTTAATGTAGGTGGTTTTAAACATCCTTAGGTCATCTGTGTAGTCAATTATTTGTATGGTCACACCATGCCCTTGCGCCATTAGCTGTTTGCCAATAGTTTCTTGCTTTTCGTTTACAATGGAACTAAGTTTTTTACAAAGCCCCTTTTGTGGTTGAAAATTAAAAGAGACTATTCGTTGCAACTTAAACCCCAAATCATCACAGTCGACTTCAATATCTTCATATTTATTCTTTCTTATTCGCTCATATATCCCCTCACTTATTCCCTCATTATCGTGTTCTAGTTTAATTAGCCTGCTTGAAAAGTCATTTTGACTTAAATAAAATAATACATAAATTAATAACAACGGAAAGAACCATTTTTCATCTTTAAGAGGCCATATGAGCATGATTATGATTATTAGAATGATGCTTTTAATAATCCAAGGCAGAATATTATAAAAATAACCTTTGATCTTCATTTTACACCTTTGATGTTTTCTTCAATCGTCTCTTTTAATTTGGAGAAGTCTTCGTTAAGCTCCACCAGCTCTGTTGCTGTTCTAGCTAAATAGTTTCTAATATCCATTAGTAAAGCCAATAAACCGATAATGGCAAATTTTATGCCTAGATTATAATTTTCAAACCCATAACAAACAACAAGAATAATAAGGATTATCCAAAATAATTGTTTCAAGCTTTCAATCCACCTGCTTTCCTTTAAATATTCTTTTTCGCTAGATCTCATTTTAATCCCCCTTTTGGCTATTGTTCCCCGCAGGGAACTATCAATCAGTGGGTTTATTATACACTTTGCTTATTATGAAATCAATTAAGAGGTCTCTCGGTAACAGGATAAAGCTCCTGCGCCAACAACAAGGTCTTACGCTAGAAAAGCTAGCCTTCGTATCAGACTTAGCAAAAGGCAATTTGAGCGAGATTGAGAAAGGGCAAATAGACCCAAAACTTACCACGCTAAGTAAAATATCCGAAGGCCTTGGAATTTCTTTGAAAGAATTAGTAGACTTCTAAAGTCTGCTTATTCTCCCTGTTTGTCCTCTCCCTCTCTTCAATCAATGTATTTTCTAGACTCTTTATCAGTACAATCAACCCTAAATTAGATAGACCAGCCAGCTCAGCCTCAAACTCTTTTAGACTATTGTCCATTACTGATCACCCCCTGAACTGTTACTAGCAATTTTCATGCTCGCTTATTGGGGTAGATTCACGCTCAAATTACGGTTGGGGGTGGCGGAAAACGGACGGGGTGTCAAGATTCCGGTCAATGGCCACATTAACTTGTGTCGTTAGAGTCTTTGTCTTCGTCATTTTGATAAATTGATTAGTGAGTCTTTATTGTAGTACAATTAAATGTGAAAATGACAAAGGAAAATGTGAAGAAACTCTGCCTATCAGACAGAAAGCTCAAACAACAGGCCAATATACTTTTACTTAATGATTCATTCTTGAAAGACATTATCAAACTTAGAAAGCAGAATCATATTCCCAAAAACGGCTTTACTTTAAAGAAGGGCTGTTATTATTGGAACAAAACAGCAATTGGCGAAGAACCGCCAAAATTCAGTGTTGGTAAAGGTTATATTGTTTTAATGGCGGGGAAGAAGCCTGTTAAGTTAAGCGGAACAAAAGTAATCCTGAAAAAACATTCTCTTCATAAAAGCTGGGAGAGATTGATTACTGTTTTAGCTATTTTCGGCAAAAGATATGTCTCTTCTTGGCTTAACAATGGAATGAATCCTAACAATAGTTTGCTAGGTAGCCTTTCTCTTTTTGACAATAATAATCCAATACCGTATAAGATAGAGCCTATTTGGAAGAATGGAAAGTCAACGCCAGTTGGAATAAATATTTCAATCAATGAATATATCAATAAGAAGGATATAATTTCTAATAATAATTTTTGGAATCGTTACAATACCTGTTTATTCATGATGAACCCAATGAAATATTGCAAAAGTGAGCGATGGAGAGAAAAAAAGAATATAATCAGAGACGCAAAAATAAGCAGATACAAAAAAAAGTTAATTATTAATAAAGATTACTATGAACCTACTATCAACGAAAGGAAAACAGATAGATACAAAGAAACAGATAAAGATATTGCTGACAAACTAAAAACCACCCCCAGCGCCATAAAAGCTGCCAGACATAGAGCAAAGAAAAGATTGTCAAAATAAGGTTTCCTTACATGTAACCTAGAAATAAATACGTTTAGTTATAATAAAGCTGTACATTTTAACAATGTGCGGTTTTTTTGTTTTTAAAGGAGAAAAATTATGGAAAATCTATTGAAATATCTAAAGATCGATGAGCTAGAAATCATTCCTCTACGTCCTCAGAAAGGCAGAATAGCCGTTATTTCCTTCGTCCTCAATGGAGCACTAAAAATAAGTAATATCTCAATATATACAAGACCACAGGGTGGCTTCAGGTTGGTATACCCGACCAAAATGATGCCAACTGGTTATGAAGAGGCGTGCTTTAAACCAATAACAAGAGAGATGGCGCAAGTGTTTGATGAAGTCCTAATAGAGTCTTATAAAGCCTTTATTATGGATAAAGCTATCGAAGATGATATTAAAGAAAGTGTTTTGAATAATTAGTTTGAGAAGGAAATGAAAAATTGGCGAAAGAAGATTGGAATGAAACAACATAATGACTTTATAGATGAAATAGCATCAATTGAGCAAGGCAATAAAACATCAAGCAAATGGAATCTGCCTGTAAATGCTCAAAAGCCATGCCTGCTTAAAATGCTTGATTTTGATATACCAGAGGGCTCTCGTAATGAAAGCTTCTATATTCTTGCGTGTGACCTCATTAACAGGCAAAAAAAAGACCCTTCTCAAGTAGAGGGTATCCTCATAAATAAAAATTATAACCAATCTCTACCGCTTACCAATGCTGATATAAAGGCAATTACTAAGAGTGCCTCTAAGCTAAAGCATAATCAGCAAACCGGCGATATGGTAGGCCGTACTTATGGTTGTAATAACCAGCATATACAGGAATATTGTATTGGCAGGGATAATTGCGACTATTATAAATCTCATTTTACTGGCTCAAAAAGCATAAAGGCACAGGGTTTGCATACCTTGCTTAATAAAGGATGGTTACCTTGGCTTACTGGAGGTGAACTTAAAACCTATGCCGGATTGTGCAAGTTAGAGCGAATAAAAGGAATAAAGCCGGGTCGTGTATTAATTGTTGCTCACCGGGAATGTGCTAAAACAGCCGGACTATCCAGACCAACAATAGCAGAAGCCCTTAAGAGCCTTCATTTTAATGGATTAATTAATTATAAAAAGGGTCTGCAACATAAAAAGTATAAGACCGCTAGTGAGGTAAGACGGACATTGCCTATTCCTAGCTATGCAGATGTAAAGAAATCTGCCTGCCCCGTGTCAAATAAAACACCACTATTAAAGACATCAGAGAAAGGGGGGATAAGAGTTTCTTAATCTTAATTAATATAAATAGGATATTAATCTTATATAAAGGGGGACAAAATGAACAGTGAAAAAGGGATAGCCACGAAGAAGATCGAATCAAAACTATCGAGTAAAAAGGCTTTAAAGCTGGGGTTGTTATCTAAGGATTTGATAATAACTCAAGGGAGGTATAAGGAAAAGCGGGGCGATTATAACAGCCTGTTGGGTTCTCTTATCGATCAATTTCAGCCGGAAGAAACCACCGAGCTCTTATTAATCGAAAAGATTGCAACAGATTACTGGAGATATAAAAGAATGGTCAGATTAGAAACCGATTATATCGAAGAGGAATTGAGCAATAAATCATACAATGCTATCGGCAAACTGGATGATTGTAAGGGGGTATTCCATATTCGCAAATATACTTCTTCTTTGGAAAAAAACATTGAAAAAAACATGGAAGAATTACAAAGAATTAAGAAAAAAAGGGTAAGAAATGACAAATAGTAGTATATTTTTAGCAGAAAATTGGAGTATGTATTGCCTGATAATGGATTTATGTCAAGCTCAAGTCCTTAATGATTTAGGTAAAAATATAAAAAATATTGGGGTTTTATATGGGTAGATGGTCATATTCAGGGAGGCTAACGGTTGAAGACTGCATGTCAATATCAACAAAATTCATAAAGCAACAAGGACATTTTAGGAGTGATATTAGCCGGGGCAGTGTAATTTGTAGCCGTGGTGGAGAAAAAATAGGGAGTGCGGGTTTTACCGTATCAACCGCTGAAAAAGATCAATATATTAATTTTAGATATACATACACCAATAATAATACTGATTATAAGGAAGACATGAATTACATGGTCAGATTGATTACCACGCCTTGTAATTACGGAGGGCATCGGTGGTGGTTTATCTGCCCGCTTCTTATAAACGGCAATTATTGCGGTCGCAGAGTCGGTGTTTTATATTTAGCTGGCAAATACTTCGGTTGTCGGCATTGTTACAACCTGACATATACAAGCTCTAAAGAACACGATAATAGAATGGCCATATTTAAAAAACACCCTGATTTAATATTTGAGGCATTGAATCATAAGAAGCAAAAGGACGGTTTGTCAGCTGCAAAAGCAGTATTGGATCAATTATTAAAATAATATGAATGATGAACTATTAACAAAAATTCAGCTTGCTGAACTATTAAAGATTAAGCCCCGGACGGTGGCTTATCTCACATCTACCCGCCAATTGCCATTTATAAAGGGGCTGGGGCGTGAATACCGCTATTTAAAGAGCTCGGTGCTGGAGTGGGCTAAACAACGGGAATCAAAACCGATAAACCCATATATTGAGCCATGATGTTAGCAAATGTGTTAGCAAATAGCGGATTACGGTTGTTTTTGTGCGGATATCCAGTTGATTGGAAATCATATGGTTGCCTATCTTCTTTGATTGTAGAATTTGATATTCAAAAAGCCCCAAAACATAAAAAGCAGGAAAAATACAAATCCAATAAAAGAGATAAGAAAAAATTTGGCGAAAAGTGCCATACAAGAAAAAATTAAACATGGCGACATTAAATTTGAAAAGAATCTTGATAAATCAAGATAATATTGATTCGGTTCCTTTTTTAATATTTCTGGGTCAAATATGTTTTCATGCTCTTTTGAGTATTTTAGGAACAAAGGAAGCATTATTAGGTGAGTAATAATGAAATCATTAGCAATACCCAAAACAATAATCAAACTCAAAAAAATGCCGACACTCAATAGTGTATTAATTGAATTATCGCTTCCGGTTGAAACATTAAGAGGCAACATAGATAAAAGTAATGATGTTAATAAAAATCCTGGTATAAAAATAGAAAAGTTATATTCTATTCTTGCATTGCTAAATAAGCCAAACATTTTAATGTGTCCCTATTTCCCTAAGTTGTCAATTGAGACGCTTAAAGCTTTAGATATCTTTTGGATTAAAGAAAAACTGGGGTCAACTTCTCCCTTTTCAACCCTGATTAAATGCCTTTTTGTTATGCCAATTATTTTACATAGTGTTTCTTGCGAGATATGTTTATCTGTACGAAATTTCTTTATGTTCTTGCCCAGTCTTTGTTTCATACCTAATAGAATAAAACACAGTGACATATATAGCAAGGTGACATATATAGCACTATGTGGTAGGATATAAGCATGGCTAGCCTGATTAAGCGAAAAAGTGGGAAAGGAACAATATACACTATTGTCTATCAGTACAATGGAAAACGTAAATGGAAGAGTGCTGGCAAGATATATTCGGTTGCCAAAATAAAACTAAAAGAGCTTGAATATAAGCTTGAGATGGGGCAACTGGAAGAACAGATCAAAAGAGATAAGCCAATTCCATTCGCTCAATTCGTTAAAGATCGGTATTTGCCTTTCATGGAAACCCGCCGGGCAAGGAATACCTTCATCTATGCGGTTAATTCATCCAATCGTTTAATAGACTTCTTTAAAGATATTCCCTTAGCCAGCATAGACAGTAAATTGATTGAGGATTATATCAAACAAAGAAAAGATCATGTTAAGCCGAGAACAGTCAATATAGAGCTTGGCTGTTTGGGTCATATCCTTAAAAGAGCCATTGAAGAACAGTATCTATTTAAAGATAATCCAATTAAGAAAGTAGAAAAGCTTAAAGTGCCTCGCAGACACCCCAGATTCTTAAGCAGAGAGGAAATGCAGAAGCTCTGGGAGCATTCCTCACCTTGGATAAGGATTTTTATTGTAGTAGCTTCTCATAGTGGTATGAGAGCGGGTGAGATATCAAACATGCAATGGCATGATATTGACTGGACTCGGAATCTAATCAAGGTCAAGATCACTAAAACCAACCGGGAACGGGAAGTGCCTATGGATAAGGTATTAGTTAATACACTCAAATGGTTTAGAGAATATTATATTGAATTCAGGCGAATGCTAATTATGCAAAGGACTCAGGCTCAAATGACTTATGTTTTCTGTGATATCGATGGTCGGAAGATTGCCAGCTTTCATAAAGCATTTAATAACGCTAAGAGAAAGGCAGGGATCACCGATATAACCATTCATACGCTAAGGCACACCTATGCCTCTCATCTCGCTAATAAGGGTATTCCGTTGCTTACTATCAGGGATTTACTAGGCCATACAGATATCAAGACCACTACGATTTACTCACACTTAGCTAATGAACATTTGCAGAGTGCGGTTAAGCAGATTGATTATGGGCTGAACCTTAACGTGTTAAGAAATCCATGCTAAAATACTATGTGGTTTTATGAATTACATTACAATAAATCCTAATTATAACAAAGCTATTAATTACGCAACAATTATTGATCTTCTTGGTTTTTCCCACAAAGCCCTTACAGATAAAAGGGAATCATTAAAAAAATATTATAAGGATGGTCAATCAATTATTGGTGAAATTGATTTTTTGGAAGACTTATTAAAAATTAATAAACGCCAAATTAAAACCACCTTTGACAAGGTCAAGAATATTTTTGAGTCCATCCAATTTGATTACAATATTATCTCTTATTATGACGATTCTTATCCAATATTACTCAGACAAACGAAAAAACCCCCTTTATTTCTTTTTAGCCAAGGGGATATTAGCCTCCTTAGCCTGCCCTGCATCTCGATTGTCGGAGCTAGACAAGCATCGGAAAAAGGAAAAATTCTTGCCTTCAAATTAGCAGCTATATTAAAAAACCAGGCATACATTGTCGCTTCTGGTTTAGCAAGGGGAATTGATACAGCTGCACATACTGGAACAATAAGGAGTGGCGGAAAAACAATTGCTGTTATCGGAACAAGTCTCAATAAACAATATCCATCAGAAAATAAACAGTTACAAGAAATAATTGCAGAAAACCATCTATTAATTAGCCAATTCCCTTTTAATCATCCCATAACAAAGGCAAATTTCCCTACAAGAAACTATACAATGAGTGGAATATGCCTTGCCACTATCATAGTAGAGGCCGGAGAAACAAGTGGCTCACTTATTCAAGCAAGGCACTGTTTTTCTCAAAAAAGGAAATTGTTTATTCTTAAACATCTCTTGGAGCGTGAAGATTTAGAATGGCCTAAAAAATATGTTAAACTTGGAGCAATTGTTATTAAAGAGATTGATGAAATAAATGCTTGGTTGAAAGAACTACGCATTCTTCATCAAAACATTACCTCTAACAAACAACAGGAATTTTTTAAATAGTGTTTGTGGAAACAGAGGAAATTGCCTCAATCATTATTGATATTGATGATTTAATTCATAGGTATATAACACTTTCTCAAATAGATAAATCCAATATAATTGATATATTAATGATAGCAATTCGATCTTTCCCACATAAAATAGTTACAAAATTATCTCGAGATGTTTTTATGCAGGATCTCCCATCTGACTTAAAAGAAATTTTTAATATTAATGATTTTATATTCCCCACCAAGGAAATAGACAATATTATTATTCACAATCAGATCGTAGAAGCAATTCATATATTAAATGGAAAAGTGTATTCCACAGTATTGCTTTGTTATGGAAAGAATAGCTTAGAAATTGCTATTAATTTTGGTCTTGGAACTATTGCAATAATAGCTGCAATGGATTCCACCGAAAGCAATGAGTTATACAAAGCAGGTGCAGATTTTGTTATTACAAATAAACAAGATATGGAACATATCATAAATCATAAATATTTAGGCTATATTAGCGAGTTGGTTGCCTTCCCTCGCTCCCCATCTGGCACTGGATTTATTATTGATCTAGCAAACGATGAATTCCCTGATTTCAAAATTTTCGCTGCTGGAAGGTATTTTTCAAAGGCAGACCCAAGACACAAAAAACACCCGCTTTCCCTAAGAATCCTCGATTCAAAATATAACCCTGAAAGACAAAAACATTTTATCACATTATCTTTTCGATCATTAATTAAAGTGTCTTGTCGTGGGAGTTTTGATTACATTACTAGAATACCTCCGAAGCCTTCAGATACAATCGATAGATTTAGAAGCATACTTGATTTATTGTGTTGTAAGGATATTCCAATTTCTCAAGAGCAAATTAGACCCAACATATTACAATGTAACAAAGACTACCAAAAACAAACAACAGCAGGGGGCTCTCTCTTAAGACGCTTCAATGTAAATGGTGTTTTTAATGTGAATGGGGATGTGAGTGGTCGTACAGTTATAATAATTGATGATACAACAACAACTGGAGCTACTCTAAAGGAAGGAATTAAGGTGCTTATTGATGCTGGTTGTCACAAAGTTATACCCCTAGCTTTAGCTTTTACATGCACTTCTCATAAAGATACTTCTCTACCTAATTATTTTTTAAATTGTCCAAAATGTAAAAAAGAAATGAAAACACTATTCAATAGAACAACAGGGGAACCGTTTTGGACTTGCACTGATTGTTATGGACATGGCATACGAAGCACCTATACATTTAAGGAAGGTCTTTCCATTTTAAATAAGAAAAATAGACTTTTAGCTCCACTCGAAGATGCCACATTCTAATCATTTTTTCTTCAATGCCTCCTGACTGTTAGCATATCTGTTAGCATAACTAATTTTAAGGGGGTGGTTGGTATGAGAGGCGAGTCGAATTTTAGTTTAACTTACTACAAAAAAAGTAAGCTCCCCGGGTTGGATTCGAACCAACGACCAATTGATTAACAGTCAACTGCGCTACCGCTGCGCTACCGGGGAATGCTTCGACTCACTTCGTTCGCTCTGCATTAATGACAATGTCCAATGACCAATAACCAATGCCAAATTTAGGAGCTATTTATATTCTATCAACTTTATTTTTTTCTGTCTACTGAAGCCTTTAATTTCCCTTTCACGTTTATATGCATCGTACTTGTTATCAAATTTTTCTGTATAGATTATTTCTTTGGATTTTGGGGATCATGTTTTCTTACCGCTGTCGAGGGGCTACCGGGGAATGCCTCGCTACGCTCGGAATTTCAAATGTCAAATTTTCAAATGACAAATTAATGTACCATTATATTAACAAATCCGATGATTCTAGTCAATTTTAGATATACATACACCAATAATAATACTGATGGGGAGCGAGGGAAGGCAACCAACTCGCTAATATAGCCTAAATATTTTTTTATTCTTATTATTTTTTTTCGCCCACAGCGCTGCTAATGCAGGTGTGCTGCTGCTGTCAGAAACCAGGTCTCCTGATAACAAATTAATATCCAGTATGACCAACTATGTCAACAACAAAAACTTTAGGATAGATATAAAAGGAGATGAGGCAAATCAAAGCATGATCTACAACTCTGCCACCGGTGTTTATTGGGTATTTGACCATAACCAAAAAACCTACCGCGAATTAACTAAAGCTGATATTATTAAAGCAAAAAAGCAAATGGAAGCCCAGCTTAAAAACGTCCCCCCGCAACAGCGCGCAATGATGGAGAAGATGATGCAGGGAAAAATGGGCGGTGATTTAGCCACCCCACAAATTACTTATAATAAAACCGGGACCAAAAAGGCGGGTAAGTGGAATTGTACCGTTTACTCAGTTATCATGAATGGAAACAAGATTAGTGAACTGTATACTGTCA
>JBHPMS010000001.1:0-73999 GCA_042563095.1 Candidatus Margulisiibacteriota bacterium | reverse complement strand
TCTTTGTTTTTCAGTGGACCCTACATATGGAAACGGCGATGAAGGCCCATGAAGTGAATCCGAAGGCTTAAGGCTTGGAGGGCTGCAGGCAAGGAATGATAAATCTTCTAAATTTCACTCAGAAACTGTTTCCAGGGTATAAAATTTATCTTTTCACTGCTATAAATTCTCGGAGTTTGGCAAACACAAATGGCCCGTGAATATTTATGATCTCTTATAAAACTTCTTAATCCTCTCAGGTCAGACAAACTGGGATTAGAAGACGATTTTATTTCTATGGCCCATATTTCATGTCCTTTTTCCAATATCATATCTACTTCTGCGCCATCCGCAGTTCTAAAAAAACCGATCTTTGCTTCACGCTCTCTGTAGTCGAGAAAACGCTTTGTTTCTAATATCACAAAATGCTCAAATGCTTCCCCATAAGGAGCTGTTTTTGGTATCAATTCGTTCGAGCTTTCGCCACGCAATGCTCTGGTTACACCACAGTCAAAAAAATAAAATTTAGGATGCAATACTAATTTCTTTCGATGTGATTTTGTATATGGTGAAAACAAAAATCCAAGCAGCGTATCTTCTAAAATATAGAAATATTCTTTTATGGTTTTTGAATTTACTCCGACTTCGCGGGCAATTGCTTGAAAATTTAGAATTTTTCCATTCTCAAACGAAGCCAGCTCAAGAAACCTGGCAAAAGCAGGAATATTTCTGGTTAACGCTTCCTGCTGAATTTCTTCTTTGAGATATGTTTCTATGTAACTTCTAAGTAATCTTATTTTGCTTTCAACATCCTTTTTTAGAACAACACTTGGTATTGAACCATACATTAATATCTGATCAAGTGAAAAGTTTTTGCCTAATTCCTGAAAAGTTAGTGGATGCAGATGAACAGTATAAGCTCTGCCACCAAGCATATTTACCCCGGCACGTTTTAATTTTCGTGCACTTGAACCAGTTAAAATAAATTGTGCTTCCGGCAATTCTCCCATTAGTAATTGAACTTCATTTAATAGTTCGGGACAACGTTGAATTTCGTCTATTACAATTAAGCATTTCTTTCTATTTAATGCCCTTACTTCTTTAGAAAAAAGCGATACATCTTTTGCGTACCTTAAATATACTTTTTGTTCTAATAGATTAATAAAAAAGTCCGGAGAAAGTGTGTTATTTATAAGAAAAGTCTTTCCGACCTGGCGCGGACCAAAAAGGAACAACGAATTATGAAATTGTAATAAATTAATAGTTCTTGAGTACATATTCCTATTATATACGTAAATATTGGATTGTCAACCATTTATTGCGTATATTATTTACCTGTCAAGCGTATTTATAGGTATATATCGTATTAACTTGCATGGGATTTTGCAAATATTAAACATAAAAGAGAAAAGATTAAAGCCACAGATCAAAACGAAAAACTAGAGTTTTTTTTAGTTGTGGTTTTTATGTTTTTCTTTTTTCTTTACTCTTAGTATGGTGCCCGCTTTCTGGCCAGTCAAATAGATTATGAAGTTCTTTCCATGGAATGGCAAAAATATTTTTTTCTAATTTTACCTTTCGCGGGGTGCGGCAAATAAGATAACCGATACTAGCCTGTGGATATTCCTCCAGGAAAACCTTAAGATGCTTAATATCTTTATTGCGGGGAGTAGTATTCCATTTAACTTCAATTGGAATGTAACTATTATTTTTTTCGATTACCCAGTCCACTTCCGGCCCATCTGGATCACGCCAAAATCTTATTTTTGTCCCTGCGTCAGTTAATCTGGCATAACGGATCAACTCTAATCCTACATACTGTTCAAAAAGTTCACCCATTCGTTGCGGTTGCAAGCGATCTGCTTCTTTTGCGCAAAGGCGTCTGACTCCTAAGTCAAACAGTAAGAATCTATTCGTCTTAGTTAATTTCTTTCGGGTTTTACTTTTACAAAGCGGTTCAATAAACTCAGCAATCAGACAATCTTTTAGAATCTCAAAATATGCCATTATTGTAGTGTGACTTACTCCAATTTCCTGTGAAAGGGCCCTATAGTTAACAATTTTTCCTGATTCTAATCCGGCATATTCTAAAAAGCGTGCAAAGGAACCAATATTCCTAACCAGTGCTTCTGAGCGGATCTCTTCTTCTAAATATGCTTCTACATATGAGGCTAGATCAATCTCGCGGTCCGTTCTCTTTTTTTCCTGAACTATACCCGGTAGATTTCCATAAAGCAACATCTGCTCAATCGTTAACACTGAATATTCATTATAAACAAACGGATCTAACCGCAAACTAACCAGCCTTCCCGGCAGCAGGTTAAGATTTGATCCCCTCTTTAATTTGCGTGCAGATGATCCGGTTAAAACAAACTGGGCTGTCTTATTATCAATCAGGTATTGGACAACATCCATTATTGCCGGAACCTTTTGGACCTCGTCTAAACAAACCAGGATCTGCTTCTTTTTCTTTCCCCTCAGGGCATCAATTTCACCTGCTAACAGGTCTGGATTCTTTTCATAACGCAGCCTTATCGCCGGAAGAAGAAAAGAGAGTGAAAGATCAAACTTATACTTCTGCACCAGGGTTGACTTGCCGGTTTGCCTTGGACCTAACAGCAAAATACTCTTTCCTCTTTTAAGATGGTGATTTATTGTTTTTTCCAATAACCTGATCTTGTATTGCATACACTACATTTTCGCCGAATATTGACAGCTTGTCAAGCGGATATTTTGGTTATTTAACCACCATCGTCCCGATTCCGACATCGGTGAAGATTTCGAGCAGCAGTGCGTGGAGGACACGGCCATCTATGATATGAACGTTTTCAACCCCCTTACGGATAGCCGAAAGACCTGAGCGGACCTTGGGGATCATTCCGCCTTTGAGCTCTTCGGTCCGGATCATTTTGTTAATGCGATAGGTGTTAATCTGTGAAACCAGTTCACCTTTTTTATCCAGTACCCCTTTAACATCAGTTAAAAGTATTAGCTTGGCAGCTTTTAAATAAGCTGCGATCCCGGCAGCGGCTTTATCGGCATTAATATTATAAAGTTTTCCCCGCTTCCCCACTCCAATCGGAGACAAAACAGGGATATAACCTTTTTTCATCCAGCGGAGCAAAAAACGATATTTGACTCCAATTACTTCTCCGATCTGCCCCAGGTCAAGATCCTTGTGCCAGTATTTTCGCGCCTTGATCACATGCCCCTTCTTCCCCCAAAATCCCTTCGCTTTTCCCCCATTCTTTTTAATCAGATGAACAATTTCTTTATTAATTTTGTTACCTAAAACATGGGCCACTGCTTTTAAGGTTGCTTTATCGGTCACCCGCTGGCCATGCAGAAAGTTAGTCTTAATCTTTTTCCGCTTTAAATATTTATTGATCGCCGGACCGCCGCCATGGACAATAATCGGATGCATCCCAACATATTTTAAAAGGACGGCGTCACGCATGACCGCATTTTTCAATTCCGGGTCAACCATCGCCGCACCACCATATTTTATAACAATAATTTTTCCATAAAACTTTTGGATATAGGGTAAAGCTTCCATTACAACCTTGGCCCGTTTGATCTTATTCTCCATCAGGTATGATACCTCGCATTAATTTTGACATAGTCGTATGAAAGGTCACAACCCCACGCTTCAGCCGAGCAATCCCCTACTTTTAAATCAACCAGAAAAATAATATCTTTTTTCTTAAAAATTCTTTTTTTCTGGGCAGTTGTTACATCATGCCCCTGTCCATCAACAAAGATCGGAATACCTTCGGCATAAATATCCAGATAATTTGGATCGTAGCTGACCCGGGTTGACCCGAGTGCTGCAATAATGCGCCCCCAGTTCAGGTCACGCCCAAAAACCGCCGCTTTAAAAAGGGCCGAATTGATAATCCTTTTTGCAGCCAGTGCTGCTTCCTTTTTGGTCCGGGCCCCTGCCACCCGCACCTCGATCATCTTTGTTGCTCCTTCGCCATCCCGCGCAATTTCTTTGGCCAGATAAATACAGACGTGCTCCAACGCTTCTAAAAATTTCACCTCTTCCCTCTTACCCCTTACCTCATACCCGGATACTCCATTAGCCAATGCAATGACACAATCGTTAGTGCTCATGCAATTATCAACTGAGAGTTGGTTAAAAGAATTTTGGGCGGCCTGCTTTAACATTTTCTTCAGCAGGGCTCCATCTATTTTGGCATCGGTAGTAATAAAAGCAAGCATGGTAGCCATAGCGGGGCAGATCATGCCGGATCCTTTTGTAATTCCGGCGATCTTATAATCACCTGCTTTAACCACAATTTGTTTAATGGTTTTATCCGTTGTCAAAATAGCCCGGGCAGCATCAATCCCTTTTCCTTTCGGCAGTGCCTGGACAACTTTCTTAATCCCGGGAATAATTTTTTCCATCGGCAGCGCTTCGCCAATTATGCCGGTTGAGGCAACCAGGATATTACTTTTTGGAATTTTTAACGCCAGCGCAGTTGCATCAATCATAGAGCTGGCATCTGCAATCCCCTGCTTGCCGGTTGCAGCATTGGCATTGCCCGAATTTACAACAATGGTTTGAGCAATACCAGATCTAATCTGGTGCTGGCTAATTATAACTGGCGCAGCCTTAAATTTGTTAGTGGTAAATACCGCAGCCGCCGCAGCTGGAACCCCTGAGTGGATAAGGGCTAAATCTTTTTTACCCGATTTTTTTATTCCGCAAGCTATCCCGGCAGCTAAAAATCCTTTTGGTGATATTATAGTTCCTTTAACTTTTTTCATGGGTAAACCGCAATATTTTTTAATCCCAGTGTTTCTTCATAGCCAGAGATAAGATTCATATTTTGTACCGCCTGACCGGCCGCACCTTTGATTAAATTATCAATGGCCGACATGATTATAAGCGTATTAGTAAATAAATTAAATTCAACATAAATATCACAATAGTTTGAATTAACCACATATTTGGTGCACGGTTCACTATCAAGAATGCGGACAAAGGGAGCATTACGGTAAAAATCGCGATAGACTTTCAGAAAATCGGTCCGCTGGCCTTTTAATTTGGCATAAGTGGTTGTTAAAATCCCCCGGGTCATCGGTGTCAGGTGCGGAACAAAATTAATCCTGGTCTCAGGTTGGCCGGCAATTTTGCTGATCTGATATTCTATTTCCCCGGTATGGCGGTGGCTGATCACCGCATAGGGCATGATCCCCTCATTCCGCTCACAATAGATAGTTTTTGTGCTGGCACCTCTACCAGCTCCCGAAACTCCTGACTTGGCATCGATTGAGATCGAAGTTAGGTCAAGCAGATCTTTTTTTATTAATGGAGCCAATCCTAAAATTGAAGCGGTGGGGTAACAACCTGGATTACCCACTAATTTGGTTTTTTTTATTTCTTCCTTATAAAGTTCGGGAAGGCCAAAGACTGCTTCTTTACAGAGATTCGCAGATTTGTGTGGTGTATTGTGATACCAACGATTAAAAATATCAACGTCAATAAAACGGTAGTCTGCCCCCAGATCAACTACCTTTTTACCGGCGCTTAAAATCTTAGGAACGTATTGCATCGCGATTCCGTGCGGAAGAGCTAAAAAGATCAGGTCAACATTAATCAAATTACTATCAAGCACTTTTAATGTCCGGCACTCAATATCACAAATTCCTCTTAGCTGTGGATAGAGTTCGGATATCTTTTTCCCCTCATGGTCATCCTCTGACATCAACCAGGCAATCTCTACTTTGGGATGTTTTAATAACAGTGCTAATAAATTTACTCCCGCATACCCGCCCGCACCAATTATTCCAACTTGCATCATTTGTATCGCCTCACTTCAAATTTATATAATTCGACCGCTTCATTTTCACCGATCCCCGCTTTCCGCTTACAAATAGAAATCTGCTGCTCTGCCGTATCAACGCCGTCCAGATTAGGAAGGAGCAATCCTCGCCGCATTCCTTCTTTTACAATCACACCATATTTCCTGGCATCCAGTTCTTCAATTTTTCCAACCGGCATTGGAGCGGTTAATACATCAACCGATATTTCTAAATCTTTTAGTTCTGATCCTGTAACCGGTGAAAAACGGGGATCACCTGTGGCCGATTCAATCGCATTGCGAATAATTTCTTCTGCAACATTATTGGTAGTGGCAGCAAAAGTTCCGATGCAACCACGCAGCTGGCCCTGCTTTTTTAGAGAGACAAAAACTCCCGCTTTTCCTTTCATCTCTTCTGTCATTGCTGGCGGTGGATTTATTGCCTTTCCGGTTTTTATATATTCTTCAATTGTTCTTTTTGCCAATTCTACTAAATCACTTGCCATTTTCTACCTCAAAGTCCGCGACCATATAGCCTACTCCAAAAGGCCCTTCGTAAGAAAGAACGTTATGTTTGATTGGCAATTGGTCCAAAGCTCCTAATAAAATTGCAATCGACCACAAAGCATCCTGGCCAGCCCGGTCCGCTAAAAGCGGATCAAAATTCAATATACCATTTATATCATAATTGCGCACTAATTCAACTAATTTATTATCAAATTCCTGTCCGGCCGGATCGTAACCAGATGGAGCAGTTGGGATTAATTTATGTGACATATCCGCCGAGGCAATTACTGCAACTTTTTTATTTAATCTGTTAGCAGTTATCTGGATCTTCTTACCAAAATTAAAAAGTTCATTCAGTCCTAAAAAACCGATCGCAATCGGCACAATCGGCAGCTCCACTTTTTCTTCCAACGGATAATACAGCGGGACCAGCATTCCATGATCCAAAGTTGTGATATCAGTGGCCGAAGCTAAATTCCCCGCCTCTTTGACCAGCTCTTTGGAAAATTCCGGGTCTCCCGCTGCCCTAAATTCTGGCTCTGGAAAACCGAACTGATGAAATGATCCGAAATATTCTTCCGCAGTATAGACCGGGACAGTCGATTGAGCCACACTCCCGTGGGGAGAAATCAGAACGATTGCATCAAGTCCATGAGAAATTTTTTTTAATTTTTTTGCAACACCGATTAAAGAACTCTGTGATTTTTTTGCTGCATTGATATTATCTCTACCGATAAAAGGGACCAGGATGGGGGGATGGGGCATAATAGCCCCGTACACTATATTATTCTTCATTGCAAGTTTTATGATATAATAATTCCCAACTAACTGCAATGTTAAAAATAAGTATTTCAGGTGTCCGCGGATACGCTTTTAAATCTCTTACTGAGGAAGTGATTTTCTCCTTTGCCTCCGCCTTCGCCTCTTATATTAAAAGCGGGGCGGTGGTCTTAGGACGCGATACCCGTGTCTCCGGAAAAAAAATAAAAAAAATAGTTATCAAAGCCCTAACTGGACATGGAATAAAAGTTTATGACCTCGGGATTGTCCCCACCCCAACAGTTGGGATTATGACCAAAAAGCTGAAAGCCAGAGGCGGGATAGTCATCACCGCCTCGCATAATCCCCTCCCCTGGAACGGATTGAAATTTTTTGGGTCCGATGGGATATTTTTAACCCCCCAAGAATTTAAGAAGTTGGAAAAGATCTATGATAATAAAATATAAAAACGCTATCAAAATCCACATAGACAAGATTTTAAAAGCAGTAGACACCAAAAAGATTAGGAAACAAAAGTTTAAAGTTGTTATCGACGCCTGTAACGGCGCCGGTGGAAAGATCGGCCCGCAGCTTTTGAAAAAACTTGGATGTTATGTCATTGCTATCAATACCAAACAACAAACCCCCTTTCCCCATTCACCCGAACCCACGCCCCAAAACCTAAAAGCATTATGTAAAAAAGTGAAAGCATCAAAAGCTGATATCGGTTTTGCGCAAGATCCGGATGCAGACCGGCTCTCAATTGTTACTAATAAAGGAATTGCCATATCAGAAGAATATACTTTAGCCCTGGCCGCTCTGGCCGTTTTCATTAAAGAAAAAAAGAAGAAAAAAGCGATCGTTGCTAACCTTTCTACCAGCAGCTTAATTAACTATATAGCAAAAATATTTAAGGCCAAAGAATTCCGGACCAGGATTGGAGAAGTTTATGTTGCCACCAGGATGAAAAAAGTTGGAGCTGCAATTGGAGGGGAAGGAAACGGGGGAGTAATCTTTCCAAAAGTCTGTTATAACCGTGACAGCTTAAGCGGGATGGGATTAATTTTACAGCTGCTTGCAGAAACCGGCCAAACCATTGGCCAGATTGTAGCTGGCCTGCCGGTCTACTATCTGGCAAAAGAAAAAATCGCCTGTAAAACCCTGGCTGAAGCTGAAAAGATATTAAAAAAAGCTGAAAAAATATATAAGCACAAAAAAATGGATAGAACCGAGGGGCTGAAAGTATTTATTAAAGATGCCTGGATCCACATCCGCGCATCTAACACTGAACCGGTCGTCCGAATTTTTTGTGAGTCAAGCGATAAAAGAACAGCCGTAGACGCAATTCATGAATTGCGTCTACGGCTGCAGGTCTAAAAAACGGGCAGCCTGCCTGGTATTACCAGCATAATTCCCTAAAACAAGCTGATAGACTGTCTTCTCAAAACTTTTTCTGGTTCTTTTAAGTTCAAATTGGTTTTTACTTATGGCTTCTTCTACCGCAGCAGCTATGAGCATGCTTTCAGTTAATGGAAGATCGCTTAAGGAGAGCAGTTCATTTTTTGAAAGCATTACCCCATTCCGGACTAATGCTTCAAGCTCGCAATAATTACCCGGAAAAGGATAGTAGGTAAAAAATGGGATCAGGTCGAGCCCAATCCCCTTGACCGGTTTTTTGAACTCTTTGGAAAAGTGTAAAATATATTCTTCTACAATCTGGCTCAGATCGGCCCGGCGAGAACGGAGTGGTGGGAGAGCTAACATATGAAAACCAGGCAGCTCCTCTGAACTTCTCCTTAGGCTGATAATGGTCCGAATTTCACGGTCAAACTTTGGATTCCGTTTTCTTTTATCAATAAAATCAAAAAAACTGCTCCTGAAAAGCGGTTCCAAACTTGAGATCCCTTCAATATAGAGGGTGCTGATTTTAGTTTCTTTTTCTGCTTTTTCTTTGATAATTAATTGCTCTTGCAGGTTGATCCAAAAGTAAGCTTCGTCCGCATCCGCAGAAAAGGGTGCAATTTTTATTTTTTTAAATGTACCGCTATGCCGGCTGTTACGGTGGATAACTCTGGCCACTGCTTCTTTATCAACCCCCTCTTCCCCCACCAAAACCACATCTTTTAATTTTAAAGAAATTGCCCCAATTTCTTCAATTATACTCTTTAATAAAACACTCCCGCCATTTAACCAGCGCAGCTCCTCCAGTCCTTCGATCGCAGAAACAGTTTCTTTCTTTTTAGTTGCATTTTCAACCGCAGTTAAAAATTGGCCTTTCACCAACGGTTTTTCCAAAAAATCAAAGACTCCCAGTTTAGTCGCCGCTACTACCGTTTTTATCTCAATTATTTTTGCTAAGATAATAACCGGCAATTCCGGGTTGATCTGGCGAATTTTTTTGTAATATGTTAAAAAATCTTTCTTATTTATTTCTGCGTCCAAGAGTATGAGTTGTGGTCTACCAAATGCAATCTGTGAAAAAACTTTAGTTACCTGAGAGCAGGTATCGATCCGCCGGTTTGACCCAAGGAAAGTTGCAACTGTTCTTTCTACTTTTTTGTCTTTGGTTATTAAAATAATCATTATTGTTCTACTGGCAAATAGACTTCAAACGTGGTCCCCTCTCCCAGCTTACTTTCAACCCTGATCTCCCCCTTATGTGATTCTATTATCGTGTGGGTAATGGTTAATCCCAATCCACTCCCTTTATATTTAGTAGTAAAAAACGGATCAAAGAGGTTTTTGATGTTTTCCTCTGCAATCCCATGTCCGGTGTCTCTAATTGAAATTCGAATAAATCCTTCATTGTTAATTGTTAATTGGTCATTGTTAATTGTTACTGTGCCGCCCTCCGGCATTGCCTGGATTGCGTTCAAGATTAAATTTGAAAAGACCTGTTTTAACTGGTTACGGTCTGCAGTAATTTTTGAAAATTGTTCCAAAGCTTTTTTTATCACAATTTTATTGTTTTTCGCCTGACCCCTATAATCGTCTAATACCTTATTGATCATCTGGTTGAGATCCAGTTTTTCCATTTTCATTTCTGTATTCTTTGCAAACTGCAACAGGTCTTCAACAATCCGGTCGATCCGGCTAATTTCGACCGGAAATATTTCTAGCATCTTCTGCCTAAATTCTGGGTCATCATATTTCAGGGGGAGCATCTGGGTCATCAGGCGCAAAGATGAGAGCGGATTTTTGATTTCATGGGCCATGCCGGCCGACATGGTACCGAGGGCTTTTAATTTATCGGCCTGCCTGACTTTATACTCTAGCTCTTTGCGGGAGCTGAGGTCCCTGATTGACAACAACACACCATACTTCTGGGAGTGGGAATCATACATGATACTGGTCGAAATCAAAACGGGTATCATCCCCCGCTTTTTGCTGATCAGGTTGGCCTCTGAATTTTGCGCAGTATGTAAGTCCAGAGTTTTTTTGATCAGGTCTGCGATTGGACTCTTTTCTGGGAATACATCTAAATAATGTTTGCCCGCTATCTCTTTGGCCTGTCTCTCTGTAATTTTTTCCATCGCTGGATTAAAGGTCTTGATCTTGCCAGACTGGTCAGTGGTCATGATTCCGTACCAGAGCGAATCGAGGATCTCCTGGTTATAATTTTTTACGTCCAGAACTGCGCTATAGAGCCTGGCATTGTCCAGTGCCAGGGCGGTCTGATTAGCAATTGTATTTAAAAGCCGCAGGTCTTCATCGTTATAAACATCCTGTGACTTTTTTTCACCCAGTGCAATAATTGCGATCACTTCATCCCTTAAAATAACCGGGACCCAGAGTACAAACCGATAAGTCCCGACTTCGGATAATACTTCTTTTAATAGATCGGTTTGGTGTATAACTGTTTTAGGAAGTGATTCATGCCGGGCGATTGCTGCGGGCAATTCTTCGATCACCAAGATATTTTTCACCCGGTTAAGGTAAGAAACTAGTTTTGAATTTTTTGCGATACGCATTTTTGGGTCAAAGCAATTTCCGGCCGGGCAAAAAGCTTGCCCATCTTTATCCAGCATCAGAAAAGCAATTTCAGAAACCCGCATGATGTCACTAAAAGCAGACCCAACTAACTTAACTACTTCTTCTAATTTTATTTTTGTAAGAATTTCTCTGCTTAAACCTCGCAGTGTGCGCTGGTAATCATACTTGTGGCGGAAAAAGATTTTATCAGTAAATTTCTGCAAGAATTGGATTAGCGGTTGAAAGGTTGCAGCCACAAGAAAAACAAACAGTGCGGTAACAATATTTGATGAATAGCCTAAAGTTGAGCGCAGGAAAGATTCAGAGATAATAACGATTAAAGTATACGATCCTATGATCAGTGCGGATGCTACGGTGTAGATGAAGCCTTTTTGGATGACTATTTCGATAGATAAGAGGTTGTGCTTTAGGATTGCTATTGTCATTATCGCAATTGCAACAATCGGAAATATTGGAGCCAACCACCTAAGACTTGCTACTCCAAACAGGGGAAGAATAAGATTGGTTAAAACAGGTGGGATAACACCAGAGATAAAGGCCAAAAATATATAGCGGATTTGAATTTTTGACAAACCAGAAGATATTTGATGTTTTTTGAACAAGATGTAAAAACCATAAATAAAAAAAGACAATAAGAATATTGACCAGGGAAGAAATAAAGGACCATATGACAGAATATTTCTATTGTTTACTTTTTCTGCACCAGTAACAATATAATTCATATTTATAAACAAGAAAAATACAACCACCGGTAAAAACCATAATATTTTTTCTTTTATAGAGGGTGTTTTTTCTTCTTTAGGGAAAAAATAACAAAAATAAACAAATGAAAGTGGCATGATAGTGATAATCAAAGAATTAATCTTACTAATTAAAAATATGAATCCTAAATCGACATTCTCCACCGAAACGAATATTCCAAAAGACCAGAGTGAAACCAGCAATCCAAGTACAAAAAAAGCCCGATTAGCTTTGGCTGATGGATTTTTAGTAATTACCATAGTTGATAAAAATAAACAGGCTGCTACAACAGCGATTGGGAAAAATATTTTTAACGAACCAACCACATACATGATTATCAAAAAAGCAATAAAGACTAATATTAAGAGAAAACTGCTGACCTTTTTACTATTATTCATCCTTCACCAATAATTAATAACAAGCATTGGCATTATATTCCTCATGCTGATGGGAGTCAATGTTATTTCCCTGCTCGTCTCTTTACCCATTTAGCAAATCTAGTTCCCCAATCCTTTTCATCTCTCTCTTTTTCACGGCTCTTAGCTTTGTTAATACCACCACGTCCAACCAAACCAGTCAAATGCAATCCATTCCCTCTTTTTAATCCCTCAACTCCACCAATATTAAGTAAAAATTCATCCATGACAGCTTGATTAACATGGGTTTCTTCTTGAGGAGAAAAACGTACCTGATCCCCATCGATTCGATAGCGTGCATTTTCAAGATAACATCCGATATCCCTTGCGTAAGGTGTTCCTTCAAGAAATTCCAATGCCCCTCTTCTACTCTCTCGATATATCTTCCTATGAGCATCCTCAATAATAGCCCTAGCAATAGGGTGGCTATCTTCTGGAACAGCGCCAAAGCGTTGAAAACCTGAATATGCTAATGCTTTACCGGTATGACAAGCAGCCCACATCTGCCATCTGTTCCTTTTAAGCTTACCTTTTTTATTAATTAAGTATCCTCTATTTTGTGATGATCTAAGATAAAGAGCAAATAATGAAGACATCCCTTTTATGATTGAATGGGATGTTAGCCCAAATCTTTGAAATTCTGGGATAGTCATAACAAAATGTATAAAAGCATAATATATAGCTTGTTCTTGATATTCTGGTGGGAGTTTTGCTGTATATTCTGAGATTGCTGCAAAAGAAATCTCTTGACCTTGATACCTAATGATTGGAACCATTTTTGAAAGATAAAATCTTTCTTCGTAATATTGTCTTTTTGGGTATGAGACTCGACCACTTTTATAAATAGAACCAGCACTTTGAATAATCAAATCAATAACAAAGATAATTCCATTGCGTTTACCAAGGTACAAAGACGGCGTAATTATTTCTCCGTAAAAATCTTCTCCTTTCCTTGTTAAAGGGAAATGTTCTGCCCCAGTATGTTTTCCTGCTAAAGAGAAGGTCCTTTCATACATATTTCCAAAATAGAGCTTATCAGAATCGCCTGGAAATTTTCCCTTTTCATCTAGTATTTTACTCATGAGATTATGACTTTCTTCAGCATTTCTCGGAGGATTATTTCCTTTATACAACAAAGTATTTTCATCAATGTCTGGCGCTATTCGTAGCACCGCTGGTGCTTTTTGAAAAGGAGCTTGGATTCTTGCCTCCACTGAACCTGATTCACTTATTGCTCGCCAATTTCTTGCAAAGTTATAATAAAGTCTATTAACTTGAACATCAAATTCTCTCCGCTCCAGACCGGTCTCGGGAATAAAACTTGGTGGAATTTCTTTTACACCAGCACTAACTAAATTATGTTTATAGATTACAAGCCTATGGCTAGACTCATCAAGTGCAATTCGGATAATAAAAAGATCTTTCGGGCCATAAGTTTTTTCCATATCATTTTGCAATGATTTTGAATCAACAACTAAACCTTCTTTTTCAAATGATTTTGGATCAGCCATATCTATCTGCCATACCTTAACCGGTTTATTAATTGGTTCCCACTCTAAGATACTCTTTAATGTGGTTTCTGCAGTGCTCTTCTGTTCATACTTAGATGGCCCCCAATTTGTACTAGTATGTAATAATTCTCCCATCCATTTATCATTTTCCCTAACACCCTCCAAAATCCTTATGTTTAAAAAAGGAACACAACTAAATTGACCAATCCGAACAGAATCTATTAATAAATCAAGCAATTGTTTATGAGTAGAATTTGGAATACTCCCAAGCCGATCAAATAATGAATTTAATTGCAGCACTAAATCACCAAATTTTATACTACTAAATGGCATTTCATGCCTAGCTGCTCCTTCCCGCTTCATTAAAGCATGTATAAATCTATTATAAAAAATCCGCATCCCTCTTAAATTGCGTATATCTAAAACTGCTCCATCAATATGGGCTTCAATAAAATAAGCAGGGATAAGCTGAAAGGATTCTTCTTCCATGATCCTTATACTCGGAACCAGTAATTCTGTCTGCGCGAACCGAAATTGTGAGATTTCACCTAAAATGCTTAATAATGCAGAATACTTACCTTCAGATATTTTTGCTAATATGTTTAAATATTTCCGACGAGCAAAAAAACCTCTTGCAGCTAAATCTCTTGCAACATTATCTGAAAACCTCCAATTCCCACCCTGCAGGAGTGTTCTGTTGGTTCTTATTTCATTACGTACTACCACAATATATCTCCAGATATATTTCTGGTTGCATTTTGAGTAATTTCAGTGGATTTTTTGGGGCTTTGAAATTTAGTTTTTTTAAATCTTATAAGACACTTAAGCTTACAGAAATGCTGCTGTTACTAACACCTGTTGGTGGAGTGTTGCTCCTTTTGTATCTACCAAAAAAGTTTTTTATGCTCGAAAGGTCTAATGTTCTAGTCTTATTCCTAAAAAGCACATTAGTAATTTCCGCTATTCTTTCAGTGGTACAATACTCAATAAAATCCATTGGCTCAAGATTATTAGCATTACCTAAAATATCTAGAATTGGAGGTAATATCACTTTATTGATCGTTCCAACTTCAGCAACAACTAATTCTAACATTTGATAAAGCCCATCCCTTTGTTCTATCTCCATTCTCTTAATGATACCAACTGTTGTAAAGGTTGGAGTTATTCCCATATCTTTTATAGTTGTTCTTACATCTTTTCCCTCAGTAATTTTCGAGTATCGCACACATCTCTGCAAAGTATTTATTACACTTCCAAGTATTTTCATTTGCTCCCTCTATAAAATATTATCTTATATCCTTCCAAAATATTTCACTCAATTTACTCACCTTTTCTTCGCGCTACTTTTTGAAAAATTTCACTCAATCTTTGGTGCGTTAATTTTGGAGTGTTTTCTCTAGTTCCAGCAGTTGTTCTTTGGTATTTATCCCAACAGTTTCCTTATAATCCGGGGCGGCGAAGGCAAAAACCGGGTGGCCCTGCTTTTTTAGGATTTCAATCGTATCGGTTAAATAATATTCACCCTGTGCATTTTCTGATCTTACTTCTTTTAAAGCCGCAAAAAGTTTGGCGGCATTAAAACAGAAAGTACCGGTGTTGATCTCTTTTATTTTTAACTCATCCTCTGTTGCATCTTTTTTTTCTACTATCTTTAAAATATGCCCATCCCGATCTCGAATTACTCTTCCGTAATTGCCAGCATCCGGCATGATTGCAGTTAAGTCAGTTGCTGCAGAATTGTGTTGGTTATGAAAATCAACCAGTGCTTTGAGTGTTTCAGCTTTTAAAAGTGGAACATCTCCAGCCAAAACTAAAACCGTCTCTGTTTTTTTCTGGTTGAAGGCTTCTTCCGCCTGCAAAACCGCATGCCCGGTACCCAGCTGCTCTTGCTGCCAAATAAAATCTACGCCAGCTGAAGCAAATTGGTTTTCAATTAGCTCTTTTTTATACCCAACCACAACATGGATACTTGATATGTTAAAATAATGGAGCGTTTCAATAACATAGGCTAAAAGCGGCTTGCCCAATAGTGGGTGCATCACTTTGGGGAGCTCCGATTTCATCCGCACACCCTTACCGGCAGCTAAAACAATGGCCGAAACATTTTCCATTTATCAATTCTAGCTAAAATTAGTCAGATTGACAACTGGCCATTTTTTTGCTATTATTTAGTAGTATTTCGAAGGAGTTTGTTGTTCAATTGAATCGGTTTCAGGCATACATTATATATATTTAACAGTTTACCAGGCTAAGGTTTTGATTAACCTTGGCTTTTTTTATTAAAAGCCACTCGCTCGGGGCAAGGAGGTGAATAGATGGCAAAAACACTTTACGTTGGAAATCTTCCCTGGAAAATGAAGGAAGAAGAGCTGGTAGCAGCAATTGAGGCCCAGGCACCAGTTATCGCAGCTAGAATTATTACTGAGCGCGAAACCGGTCGGAGCAAGGGATACGGATTCGTCGAAGTAAACGATGACGACGCCACCAAAGTTGTTAGCGCAATGAACGGCGCTGATATTGGAGGAAGGACCTTAACTGTAAATGAAGCACGCCCAAGACAAAATAAAGCATTTTAAAAAATTGCAATATAAGCTTGGGCACCTTTTACCAAAAGACCGTTTTAGGCATTCCAAGAGAGTAGCTAAACTAGCTGAAAACCTGGCGAAGCATTATCGGGTTGATATTTTTAAGGCTAAAACAGCTGCGCTACTGCATGATTGTTCACGTTTTTTAATCCCGGGCCAAATGTTGACTAAGGCCCGAGCACTCGGTTATAAAATTGGTAAGATCGAAGAGTTTGAACCAAAACTTTTACATGCTGATTTGAGTGCTTATTATGCTAAAAAGAAATTCGGGATTAAGGATAAGGGAATTTTAAGGGCAATTCGTTCCCATACAGTCGGTTCTGCGAGAATGTCGCTGCTCGATAAAGTTGTCTACCTGGCCGACCACATTGAAGAAAACCGGAATTTTAAGGGAGTAGCAGAGGTAAAAAGAAAAGCCTATAAGGATATTGATCAAGCGGTAATTGGTTCATTAGGCATAATGATTAATCACCTTACAAAGATTGGGCACCCTTTGCACCAGTTGACCATTAAGAGCAGAAACAATCTGATCCTAAAGAGAAAATGAGCGAAATAAATTACGAATTTTTAGAAAGTGTCTTCGAAAAAGAGAAGAAGGACAAGAAAAAAAAGAAATCCGGATTTGGAAACAAATTCCGCTGGGGAATAATTTTTGTACTGATCGGATTTCTCTCCTTTTCTGTCTTTTTAGGTTTTGCATTTGCAATTTTTAGCCGGTTTATGCTTTTTGAAACTATCCTTGCGCTGGCCCCGGGAGAAAAATTAATCCCGCAGACAAATATTCTGATAATGGGATTAGATAAGGGGCGCCGGATCCATCGTTCTGATACTTTGATGGTGGTTAATTTTGATCCGCGCAATAATGAAGCCAACATCATAAATATCCCACGGGATACGCTGGTTTCAATCCCCGGCCGGGGATTGGACAAAGTTAACCACTCTTATGCTTATGGCGGAGCCGAGCTTACCCGGCGTACTGTTGAAAAGTTTTTTAAAATTAACATCCCCCACTATATCAGTGTGGACATTGCGGGCCTGGAAAAGATGATTGATGAGCTGGGGGGGATTAAAATAAATGTTGAAAAAAGAATGTACTATGTGGATTACGCTCAAAACCTATTTGTAAACCTCTACCCCGGAGAACAGGTTTTGAGTGGACGGGATTGCCTCTCTTATATCCGGTATCGCCAGGATGGAGAGGGAGATTTTGGACGCATTTTCCGCCAGCAAAAATTTGTCAAAGCTATGATCCATCAAATCCTGGGCGGGCATAATTTATTCAAGTCACCACAGCTCTTGCTTAAACTCTCTTCTTATCTTGATACAAATTTGGATACTAAAGAGATTTTTGGCTTTATTCTTTCAATTAGAAAAATTTGGGAATACGGCCAAATTAAAATGGATTCATTGACCGGGACACCAATTGTTTTGGATGGTGTATTTTATCTAGAACCGGACCCGTTAGAAGTACACGATGTTGTACAAAACTTTTTTGCAATGAGAAACAGGAGCCCAAAATTACACGCAGGAAATTAGATCCGGTTGAAATAATTGTTGAAGCAGCAGAAGCAAAACAGGCTCAAGAAATCAAGGTTATCGGTCAGATGATTATCATGACCGGTGAATCGACTCCGCAGCTCAAGGCGTTAAGCCGCGAGATCGGGAAGCATTTTAAAAGCGTTATTTGGGAAGGTGATCCAGGCTCGGGTTGGATGATTTTAGATACAGGATCAATGGTGGTACATTTAATGTTGCCAGAAGAGAGAAGTTATTATAATTTAGAAGAGTTGTGGGGGAAAACAGGAATTGTTTTCCATTATTAATGGCGGGGCTCTTCTCAAAAAAAACTGAGTTACAATACTAAACCATCTACAGCTCTTTTAATGTGTCTTAATTTAGCCTTCTCATATAAAGCTAATATTTTCCCATCACTATTTATTATGGCAATCAACGATCCATCCAACTTATAGTTGTTTTTTGAAATCCTATTAATTCCAAATAATTCCCCTACCTTACCACCTGCATAAGACCACAATTTCCCTTTTTTTTCAGATATCATATCTGCTGCATAATCATAATATAGTTGATCATTTAACTTCCAGTTGTTTATATTATCCAAGGTGTCACTTATAAAGAAGACAAAAAATCTAGCTTGTTCAAAAACACCAATCTCCTCGTAATAATTTTTTGCTAAATAGAATGCGGAGCTAGAATCTCCAACCTTTAGACCTCTATATTCTTCAACCCGTTGCAATCGATTGTTGAAAAGCAGAGTTGCGCATGTGAAAAAAATTATAATAATAAAAGAAATAGCTAATATTTTCCTCCTCATCATCAGTCGCCTCCTTTTATTTAACTATTACTTCTCCAATACTTAAGGAATCTTTCCTGCTTCTTATTAAAAGATTATATATCTTGGTCCACTTCTTTTTGTCAGTTACTGTAATACAACCAGCTGATGCAGAACCAACATGAAGAAATATCTCCCCTTTGTGCCCGATGCGAAACCAGGTCTTGGCATATTTGGATTCCTTCAAATAACGCCAACCGGTGTCATGCGGTTCGTAAGGAATTCCTAAATCATATTTACCGCTTTTTAAAGGATTAGTTTCAACCTTTGCATTATATGTTCCTATTAATATCTCGACCAATATTATCGCCAGCATAGCTGACCTTTTTAAATTTAACCGATAGGTAAAATGCCATAATATTCTCCTCTCCTCGTTATTCTCATGTTAGCATTTCTAGACCTGCTTTCCAAATCAGCTTCCAAAGATGTCAAGATTTTTTCTATATACCTGATCTAACTTTTTCAACGTTTTCTGATACCTGTTAGAACATGACAATATAACTTCTGGAGACTTAAAGAACAAATTCCATGGTAAAACAGAAAGAACATTTGAAAGAGATTTTAGTCAACTTTGTAAACATGGATTACTTAAGGCAGTTGGAGATAAAAAAGGAAGGTATTATGTCAGGCATAAATAACCGACATTTAACCGACATTTTATCGACATGCGGTATTAGGAATGATATAATTCTATGGTGGGAAGCATTATATTGAGCGCTTATCAATAATCTATTATTAATACTAAATGACTAATTCCGAATGTCTAATAAATGCCTAATAACTAATGTCTAATTAGGCATTTGTCGTTTGAAACTGGAAATTACGAGTCCCGACAATGTCGGGACGAGTTGGGGCTGTAGCTCAGCTGGGAGAGCGTTTGACTGGCAGTCAAAAGGTCGTGGGTTCAACTCCCATCAGCTCCACCAAAATATAAAGGAGGATTTAAAAATGGCAAAGGGTAAAAGGCTGGTTTATAGCTTCGGTGGGGGGAAGGCGGATGGAAAGGCAGCGATGAAAAACCTTTTAGGAGGTAAGGGGGCCAATTTAGCTGAGATGGCAAACCTGGGTGTACCGGTTCCACCTGGTTTTACCATTACTACCGAGATGTGTACCATCTACTACAAGATGGCACGTAAATATCCGAAAGAGTTAAGCGGACAGATCGACAAAGCCCTGGCCAAAGTTGAAAAGATTATGGGAGCAGAATTTGGCGACTCCGAAAATCCTCTTCTGGTTTCGGTCCGTTCTGGTGCCAGAATTTCGATGCCGGGAATGATGGATACAGTTTTGAACCTTGGATTAAATGATAAAACCGTAAAAGGACTGGTTAAGCAATCAAACAATGAAAGGTTTGCCTGGGATTCGTACCGTCGTTTTGTACAGATGTACGGTGATGTTGTACTAGATATGAAACCGCAAAGCAAAACAGAAGAAGATCCCTTCGAAGTAATTATTAAAACAAAGAAAAAGGAAAAACAGGTAGAGGTAGATACTGATTTGACAACTGCAGACCTAAAAGATTTAGTTTTAAAATTTAAAGCCGCTATTAAAAAACAGACCGGGAATGATTTCCCGGAAGATCCGAAGAAACAACTCTGGGGAGCAATCAATGCAGTCTTTGGATCATGGAATGGTGAAAGAGCAATTAAGTATAGAAAGATAAATAACATCCCGGGGGATTGGGGAACCGCGGTAAACGTCCAGACCATGGTCTTTGGAAATATGGGTGATGACTCCGCTACCGGAGTAGCCTTTACCAGAAACCCGGCAACTGGAGCCAGGATTTTTTATGGTGAATACCTGGTTAACGCGCAAGGTGAAGATGTGGTTGCCGGTACCCGCACCCCCCAACCGGTAAATAAAAATACCAAGTCTGATCCAACGCAAAAAACTTTGCAAGAAATAATGCCTGCTGCCTATAAAACATTGGAAGCAATCTATAAAAAGCTTGAGAAGCATTACCGCGATATGCAGGATATTGAGTTCACTATTCAGAAGGGGAAATTATGGATGCTGCAAACCAGGACCGGAAAACGGACCGCAGCAGCAGCTTTAAAAATAGCCAGCGACATGGTTGCAGAAAAACTGATCGATAAGAAAACTGCAGTATTACGCGTTTTACCAGCTCAGCTCGACCAGCTCCTCCACCCTACTTTTGACGTAAATGCAAAGAAGGCAGTCTTAGCAAAAGGATTACCCGCTTCTCCAGGAGCGGCTTCAGGCCAGGTAGTCTTCCACGCCGATGATGCCGAAGCCTGGGTTAAGGATGGAAAAAAAGTTATCCTGGTAAGAATTGAAACTTCACCCGAAGATATCGGCGGGATGAACGTTGCTGAAGGAATCTTAACCGCCAAAGGTGGAATGACTTCTCACGCAGCAGTGGTTGCCCGCGGAATGGGTAAATGTTGTGTGGCCGGTTGCGGTGCGATCAACATTAATTACAAAGAGCAGCAGATGCAGGTTAAAGGAAAAGCAATTAAAGCGGGAGACTGGATTTCAATCGACGGCTCAAGTGGAGAACTGATGGATGGAAAAGTTCCAACTTCGCAGCCAAAACTTACCGGTGACTTTGCCAAAATTATGGGTTGGGCCGACAGCTTCCGCAAAATAAATGTGAGGACCAATGCTGATACTCCAAAGGACGCGCAGGTTGCCAGAGATTTTGGGGCCGAAGGAATCGGGCTCTGCCGCACCGAACATATGTTCTTTGAAGGTGACCGGATCAGGGCAGTTCGAGAAATGATCCTTTCAGAAAATGAAGCTGGCAGAAGAAAAGCTTTGGATAAATTATTGCCGATGCAGAAGAGTGATTTTTTGGGAATATTTCAAGCAATGGATGGGCTGCCGGTAACAATCCGCTTACTCGACCCACCGCTGCACGAGTTTGTTCCACATGAAGAAGAAGCTCAGGCGGATATGGCAGTTGAAATGGGGAAACCGGTTGAGGTAATTAAAGCTAAAGTTAATTCTTTAAAGGAATTTAATCCGATGCTCGGTCACCGCGGCTGTCGTCTTGGTATTGCCTACCCTGAAATAACCGAAATGCAAGCCAAGGCAATTATGTCTGCTGCTTGTGAGCTGGCCAAGAAAGGGGTAAAGGTAAAACCAGAAATCATGATCCCGCTGATCGGAACAGTTAACGAATATAAACATCAGCGTGACATTATTAAGCGCGTTGCAGATGAAGAGATCAAAAAATCAGGAAAAAAAGTTGCTTACCTGATCGGAACCATGATCGAGATCCCACGCGCAGCACTTTTAGCAGACGAAGTTGCGGCTGAAGCTGAGTTTTTCTCATACGGAACCAACGATTTAACTCAGATGACTTTCGGTTATAGTCGCGACGACGCCGGAACATTTTTGCCGCTCTACGTTGAACAGGGGATATTACCGGAAGATCCATTTCAGGTATTAGACCAAAAGGGTGTTGGAAAACTGGTTCAGATGGGAATCAAACTGGGCCGTTCAACCAATAAAAAATTGAAAATTGGTATTTGCGGTGAACATGGCGGCGAACCAGGTTCGGTTGAATTTTGTAATAACATCGGGATGAATTATGTAAGTTGCTCACCCTATCGGGTTCCAATTGCCCGCCTGGCAGCAGCTCATGCAGCCTTAAAATCGAGGAAGTGATTTTATTAATAATTTAATCAGAAGGGAGATTGAAACCAGAGAAAAAAAGCTGCTCTCTCCCTATGCTGCACTCTCTTCAAAAAGCAAAGGACGTTTACGCCCGGAGAAGGAGTGTAACTTACGAACCGCTTTCCAGCGTGACCGTGACAAGATTATCCACTGCAAATCTTTTAGAAGATTAAAGCATAAGACCCAGGTTTTTATCTCTCCCAAAGGGGACCACTATCGGACCCGATTGACGCATACACTTGAGGTTGCCCAGATTGCCCGGACAATTGCCAGAGCTTTAAATCTTAACGAAGATTTAACCGAAGCGATCGGGCTTGGGCATGACCTTGGACACCCTCCTTTTGGGCATGCGGGAGAGTTTATTCTAGATGAAATACTAAAAAACTACGGTTGCAGCTTTAACCATTCCGTTCAGAGTGCCCGCACTGCCGAGGTGATCGAAAATTTAAACCTGACCTCAGAAGTGATCGATGGGATCAAATATCACACCCATACCGGTGAGTGGCCACACACACTTGAAGGAGTTGTCGTGAGATATGCCGATCGGATCGCTTATATCCGCCACGATATAGAAGACGCGATCCGGGCGGGTGTTATCAAAAAAGAAAACCTGCCCAGAAAGTATACCTGCGTTTTAGGTGATCATATTTTGGACACTATTATTTTTGATATTGTTAAAACCAGCCGCAAAAAACCTTATGTCAAAATGAGCAAGCAGATCGACCGGGCGGTCTCGGGCATGTACGATTATCTCTATAAAAAAGTTTATACCAATCCACTGGCCAAGTCAGAAGAGTGCAAAATTCCTGCTATGCTAAAATTGCTTTTTAGATTTTATCTTTATAATCCCAAAGAGATGCCGCGTTATAAAAAGCGGATGAATGATCAAGAGGTCTTACAAACTGCCACTGATTTTATCGCCTGTATGACCGACCGTTTTGCAACTGATAAGTTTAAAGAATTGTTTGTACCAGAAGAGTGGAGAAAATGAATTTTAAACAGAAGATAGAAGAGGTCAGAAACAAGATCGATATTATTGATCTTATTTCCGGTTATGTCCAGCTTAAGAAACGGGGTAAAAACTACCTGGGGCTTTGCCCTTTCCACTCGGAGAAAACCGCCTCATTTAATGTCTCACAAGAAAAGGGGCTCTTCCACTGCTTCGGTTGCGGCGAAGGAGGGAATTCTTTCGATTTTGTCATGAAAATTGAAAAAGTTGATTTTATGGATGCACTCAAAATCCTGGGAGATAAAGTTGGCATCCCAATCGAGAAAAACCTGATTGATCCAAAGAAAAAAAATGAAAGGGACAGGCTTTATGGGTTGCTTAAAACAGCCTCCAAATATTTTCAAGATAATTTAAATACAGAAATAACAGCCGAGATAAAAAAGCGCGGTCTAAATGATGAGAGTATTGCACAATTCCAACTCGGTTTTGCTCGCGATGGCTGGGACAATCTTTTAAATTTTATGGTTGGACGCGGTTATTCACCAGCTGACCTCGAACGGGTTGGATTAGTCATAAAAAAAGAAGGGAAAAATGATTATTACGACCGATTTAGAAATCGAATAGTCTTTCCGGTATTTGATAAGCGTGATCGGGTGATCGGTTTTTCTGGCCGTGCAGTTGCCGAGTTGCAACCAAAATACCTCAACTCACCGGATAGCTCCATCTTCCATAAAGGCGAAACTTTGTTTGGAATTAACTTTGCCCAAAACGAAATAAAATCCAATAAGTTTGCCCTGCTGGTAGAAGGCAACGTTGACCTGCTGCTCTGCCACCAATTTGGTTTTAAAAACGCAGTGGCTCCGCTTGGGACCGCCTTTACCGGGGCACAGGCAACACTGCTAAAACGCTTAACCGACCAGGTGCTGCTCGTTTTTGACGGTGACCGGGCCGGTTTGGCAGCAGCAATGAAAGCTGCCAATATTTTATCCGCTATCGACATTAAAGTTAAAATTGCCACTCTGCCCGAAAAAAGTGATCCGGCTGACCTGCTTACAAAAAACGGGAAAGATAGTTTTATTAAAATAATAAAAGCAGCGTTACCGGCACTTGAATTTAAAATCAGAGAAATCGTCAAAAGGTTTAAGCTGGACACGATCGAGGGAAAAGCAACCGCAATAGAAAAAGCGGCACAGGTGTTAAGCCAGGAAAATAATAATCTTATCCAAAAAGAATATACCATATTTGCGGCTAACCTTTTAAATTCTGACTTTGACACAATCACTTCAGAAGTGAAGCGCCACTCTTTTTATAAAGGGAAAAAGGCACACTATCGTCAGCCGATCACCAAGCCGGCTTCCAAATTAATTGAAGCAGAAAAACGCTTAATTAAAATCGGACTATCCCATCCAGAAAAGATTAAAGAAATTAAAAACAACCTGCCCGAACGTAGTGTTTCTGATAGCGAGTATGCTGCAATCCTTGATCAACTCATCAATCATCCCAAGCTTTCTGCTGATGAATTTAAAAGTGAAGAGCAAAAAAAGATAGTAAGAGCGATCCTCTTTGAGGAACTTCCACTAGATAATATTGATCAAACTATTGGGGATTGTGTTGCAACGCTTAAAAATGCGGAGCAGCAAATAAAAAGTGAAAAAATAAGATTAGATATTAAAAAAGCGGAAGCAGAAGAGGACCTGGAAGGGCTAAAAAAGCTCCAAAATGAGTTCGCAAAATTATATGAAATTTCCAAAGCGACTTGATCGATAAATAATTGAGGAATAGTAGGAGGATACAATGATTCAAAAAAATATCCGTTCCAGCGGCAAAAGCTATCTGACCCCGGAAGAAATCCTTAAGCTTTTTCCAGAGCCAGAAAAAAACCTGGACGAAATTGAAGCCCTGCTTGATTCAGGGGTTGTAATTTCGGATGCCAAATCGAAAAAAGCCCAGGCCAAAGAATTTGCGGTTGCAAAACCGGGCAGCCAGCTCAATCAAATGAAGGGGATGGGCGTAGATGATACTGTCCGTATGTATTTGAGAGAGATTGGTCGCTATCCGCTCCTCTCCGGTGAAGAAGAAGTAGATCTGGCAAAAAAAGTTAGGCGCAATATCACCCGCGCAAAACATAAGCTGGTAAATTCGAATTTACGTTTAGTCGTGTCGATTGCAAAAAAATACACCGGCCGCGGAATGCTCTTTTTAGACCTGGTGCAGGAAGGAAACCTGGGATTAATCCGGGCAGTTGAAAAATTTGACCACCGCAAAGGTTATAAGTTTTCAACTTACGCTACCTGGTGGATCCGGCAAGCAATCACCCGCGCCATTGCTGACCAGGCTCGCACCATCCGAATCCCGGTACACATGGTTGAAACCATTAACCGCTTAAGAAAGATTTCTCGGATGCTGTTACAGGAACTCGGCAGAAAACCGACCGAAAAAGAGATTGCACGTAGAGCTAGAATCTCGATTGATAAAGTTAGAGAAATTATAAAAGTTTCGCAAGTGCCACTCTCACTCGAGATGCCGGTTGGAGATGAAGAATCATCCAGGCTGGGAGACTTTGTAGAAGACTCTGGACTGCAGGCACCGGATGAGATTGTAATGCACGGACTGTTAAGAGATGATCTTGAAGAAGTAATGAGAGCCCTAACTGAGCGTGAACGATTAGTTCTTAAAATGCGTTTTGGCCTGGACGACGGGCACCCGCGGACTTTGGAAGAAGTAGGCAGGGAGTTTAAAGTAACGCGTGAGCGCATCAGGCAGATTGAGGCTAAAGCTTTAAGAAAATTAAAACACCCGACCCGGGCTAAGAAATTAAAGGAATACTTGAAATAAGCAAGTTTTTGACTTTTTCGGCGTTTTCTTTCATCGTTTTCATTACCATTTCAAAAGTTACGTGCGCCTCGTCTTCTTTCCAGCAATCGTAATCAGTTGACATGGCAATTGATTGGTACTGTAATCCTAATTCGTTAGCCAAACAGACTTCCGGCACGGTCGACATGTTTATGATATCCGCCCCCCACAGCCTAAACATGTTAGATTCAGCACGGGTAGAGAAGCGGGGCCCTTCGATTGTCACCACGGTTCCCCTTTCATGAAAAGAAAGATCGAGTTTTTTGGCCACTTTTATCAAAATCTCTCTCAAGCCGGCATTAAATGGGTCAGGCATTGGCGTATGGATTACTTTATCTTCAAAAAAGGTTAATTTTCTAAGCTTTGTGAAGTCGATGAATTGAGTCATAAAGACCAGGTCCCCTGGTTTAATATCTTCTCGCAGCGAGCCGACCGCGGTAGTAGCAATAATGTTTTTACAACCCGCTTCTTTTAACGCCCAGATATTAGCGCGGAAATTTACTGCGGTTGGATAGACTGAGTGGTTTTTACCGTGGCGCGAAAGTATGACTACTTCTTTTCCCTCAATTTTTCCAAAACATAATTTTGAAGAAGGCTTCCCATAAGGTGTATCAACTTCCTTCTCTTCAACACTCTTTAAGATCTTCGGATCATCCAAGCCTGATCCACCAATAATTCCTATCATGATTTAATTATAACATGAACAAGTCTGGAACCTGAGAATAAATTCTCGGTTCCACTATTTTAGTGTATAATTGGTTATTATGAAATTTATACATTATTTGTTTCTTGTGTCTTGTATCCTGGTTATTGGTTTGAGCGGTTGTCAGTTTAGTGAACCAAAAGCTAACTATATAGATTCTAAGGTTACAAAAGTAACTCTGCAAGGGGCAGAAGTCGAGTTTTATTTTGAAGTTGAGAATCCAAATCCACTTGATATTGAAATATCAGAATTTAGCTATAGGGTTTTTATTAACGGACGGCAGCTCCTGGACGAACATCGACCTGGATTTGCAGTCGGGCCGAACAGTAATAAAAAAATTACCCTTCCTGTTTTTGTACGTTATGATCGGGTTTTTGATTCACTGCTTGGCATAGCCGCCAAAATCATGTCCGGCCAGATGGAAATTGATTACAAAATCGAAGGCTCGATGATGGCCGGAACCACCGGAGTCCGTGTTCCGGTTGCACTTGGAACGGAAGGTACGATCAAGATTCCAAAAAATTAGCCCCACGGTAAAATAGGTATAGAATAGGTATAGAATAGGTATAATTATACCTATTCGAAAATATATTAGGCTTATTATAGCTAAATATTCATGGTAGTTATTCTATATTGCCGATTGACAAAATAGGTAATAATAGGTATAATATTGATATGATTAGACCTATTGGGATAATATATGCTATTTAAGCTTGAAAAACCGGATCTGACAAAGATTAGTAAAAAGCAGATATTGAAGCTTTTTGCTGACAATAAGAAGGCGGAAATATTTAATTTTTTAAAAAGAATCGACTCAGACCACTTATATTGGGACAAATTTTACTACAAAGAACCTTCCCCTAAAGAAATAACTAAAGAAGAGTTGTGGATGATTACTAAGATACTTCGTGAATCAAAGGCTATAAAAACTATAATAACGGATAAATTCAGGAATGCTTTTACCTGGTCTAAGCTTGATTATTTCGAAAAGTTCTTTCATAAGTTAGATATGAATATGGGGGGAGAACTATTTATAGAAATAGATAAGCTTAATAAGTTAAATAAACAGAAAATGATAACACGCGGAATCATGGAAGAAGCGATTGCTTCTTCTCAACTGGAAGGTGCCGCGTCCAGCCGACTGGCAGCTAAGAAAATGCTAAGAGAGGGGAAAAAACCAACAAATAGATCCGAGCAGATGATATTAAATAATTTCATTTCAATGAAAGCTATTGAGGATGATTATAAAGATAGGACATTGAGTATGGATATGCTGTTTGAATTACATGCATTGATCACACAAGATACGACCGATTCAGAAGACGAAAAACCACATCTCAGAAAAACGGGCGAGCCAGTATTTGTCTCGGATGAAAGCACGGGCGTGGTTTATTTTGAAGCCCCAGAAATAGATTTTGTAAAAAAAGAACTTACCAGGCTTATAAATTTTGCAAATGATGAGTCCGGCACCAGAGTTTTTATTCACCCTATAATAAAAGCCATAATGATTCACTTTTGGATTGGTTATTTGCATCCTTTTTCAGACGGCAATGGCCGACTGGCAAGGTTGTTGTTTTATTGGTACCTCATTAAAAAAGGTTATTGGGCTTTTGTTTATTTGCCGATATCAAAAATAATCAAACGATCACCGAAACAATACATTATGGCATATGTTTATAGCGAACAGGATGATAATGATTTAACTTATTTTATAAATTATAACTTAAATAAAATTAAACTGGCTGCTAGGGAATTTGAAGAATATCTTGCAAAACAGTCCGATAAAAACGTGCAAATGAAGAAACGGTCAGAAGCAAAATATGCTCTTAATATCCGGCAAGTACAATTGCTGCAATATCTTCATAATGCCCCGGATGAACGTACAACGCAAAAAACGCATATGAATATTAACCAGATATCAAAAATGACTGCAAGCAATGATTTAAAAGATTTGCTCGTTAAAGGATTTTTATCATCAGTCAAACAGGGGCGGAATGTTTTTTATTACGGAACTGATAAAATAAAGGATTTATTTTGAACGAAGCAAAAACCAAACGAGTTATACGATAAGAAATAATCAACAAACCCTTTCGCACGATAGAATTGGACTTTTAGGTGTTTGAAATAAGGAGTGGTTTTCCCTGGGGAGGAGGGGGTAGAATATTAACAAGAGGAGGGAAAATCATGTCTTTAACACGTAATAAAAGGTCTCCGGAAGAAAAGTTTAAGATTTTAGAAGAAGCTGAAAAGTCTGGCGCTAAGATCTCCGAGGTTTGCCGCCAACACGGGATTTCCAGCGGTCAATATTATCAATGGAAGGATTTGGCCCGGAAAGCCATCCTGAAAGCATTCAAGGACAGTGGCAAACATAAGAATGGCAAAGTTGACCTTGAAAAAGATAAGTTGCGGGAAGAAAACGATCGCATGAAATCAGTGATTGCCGAGATTACCGCCGAAAATCTTGATTTCAAAAAAAAACACTCTTTTTAGATAAGAAGGAGAGGTTTAGTGTTGGGGAGAAAAAAGAAGTGCTTGAAGCTCTTATTAGTTGATCAGCCAATCTAGAGCTTTTGGGAAGTTTAATGTCTGATAATAAATCTTCAGCAACCTTAGCAAATTCTAATGCTATTTATATACCGGGAATTTTTCAAAATCAAACGCCCTTAATTCTTACTCTTAAATTTTACGAAGTAAAATTTATAGCCCCACGGGGAATCGAACCCCGGTTCTCAGCTTGAAAAGCTGGTGTCCTAACCCCTAGACGATGGGGCCGCGTTATATTATCCGCCTGAATAAACTTTGTTAAATGGCTCGGTTACTTTCCAGTGGCACTTTAAACCTTTTGGAAAGGTTACTAAATCTCCAGCTTTAATCTCAACATCTTCTCCCCCCGCTTCGGTTATCAGAGCTTTTCCTTTTCTTACAAAAGCCATCTCTTCGTCAATATATTCCCACTCAAATTCAGAAGGCTCACAGGTCCATTCTGACCACTTATCAACATGCATCGACAGTAATTTATCACCATCAGGTCTTTCAATTTCTATTTTTGCCATTTTTACTCCCCCATGCTTTGCTTATAAATATTATAATCTTTTTAGTTAAATATTTCCAGCGTTTACTTGGTATTTTCCCATTCACCATAAATTGGATTCGGTATAATCACAAAACTACGGCCAAAACGGTCATAATAATAACTATATTTATATGCAGCAGTATCGTAAAAATCACACAGTTGATCCCCCACCCGCATCACAATCCTGAGCCCGCTTTTTTGGACATCCGCCCGCCGCTGATTCTTAAGATCATCTCCAGCATATCCCCCCTCTTGCAAAAGCAATAAATCAAAAACAATCCCTTCAGCTTTTAAGTTCCGCTCGGTCGGTTCTTTAAGTGGAGCTTTACGATCAGAAAGGATGACGACTTTACCGCCTAACTTTTTCACATTTGAACAAAAAGCTGCTGATCCTGGAAGGGCAATGGATTTTGCCATAGTATACCATTCATATAATCCCCGCTCAGAATATGGGAATCCTTTTTCGACCGTTTCATAAAACCTGGCGTTATTTAAAATAGTTTCATCCAGGTCAAGTAATACACACCAGCTGCCTGGCTTAAGCTCTTTGGTTGCATATTTTAACCAGTTACCGGCTCGTGTATATATTTGCAGCACCGTCAGTTCATATTCGGCAGATTTTTGAACCCACTTTAAAGAGTTGCCATATTTAGCACTTGCAACGGGAGTCAAAGCAAATATTAAAATAATTGCAAAAATAACTGTTTTTCTTTTCATAATAAAAAGAAGTCTAACCACAGCAAGAACTGGAAGGATTATCAGAACAGCCACAGGTCGGCTCAGTCCCTTTTATTGCTCCCATGATTACGGCAGCTGCGCAGCCAACTCCTGGCTTAACTTCCAGCGCTCCTTCCGGGCAATTAGTCTGGCAGGCACCGCATTCCATGCAGGCATTTATATTTTTTATGTAAACTTTTTTGTCTTTTAGCTCAAAGACCGGATGAGGGCAGACGGTGACACACATTCCACAGCCGGTACATTTGTCTTGATTAAGTTTTAAACTCGCAACATTTTTTATATATTCTTGATCTTTCATAATTAAAAGAAAACGTTCCAGGCTAACAAACCTATTCCAATTATAGCTGAAATAATTTGTATTGGAACGGCAATTTGCATCTCTACTTTTACTCCCGAAAGAGAAGTGTAAGTTGATGCCCCGGTAAAATTCATTAGAATAAAAGATGAGATAGCAGGCATAATTAATAACCAGGCGATTACCTCACTCCGTCCAAAGCCGAGCGAGTTTGAATAACATGCAATAGTTGCTCCAATCAATCCAGCCCATAATCCTTTTAGGGCAAAGCTACGGCCTGGCAGATAAGGTAAAAGGATTGGGCCCAAAACAGTTCCGCTTAAGTAGGCCAGCAGTAAATTTATTACAAACCGGTCGCCCTTTATCCCTCCTACAAAATAAAATAACAAAAGTACAGGGATGAGTATTTTCAATCCACCAACTAATGCGACCGGAACCAGTTGCAACCGGTCGTTCAGGTTAAAAGTTATCTGCCGCATCTTATGAGTTGCTTTAAAGTTAGCCTTAATAAACTCCGGCAGGTCTTCTGCTCGGACCGGGCCATAAATTACCCCAAATCCGGTCTGCTTCTTTATTTCAGGAGGCGCAACGTTGGGAGCACCAAGCTGAGGAAGGATAATTTTTTTGTGCATTACTATTTTTTCCAGTCCAACTGATTTTATTCGATTAACAATTTCTTCTGTCCCAAAGCTCCCTTTCCCCGCCGCACACCAGACATTTATCCCCTTGGTATCCAAAACCATAATCCAGCAATTAATTCCGATCAAAGCCTGGCGTAAGAGGTCAAAAGTTAGTTTATAGTTAGCGGTTACAAAGACCGGGGATTCAGGATCGGGATTACCTAACGCGTAAATTCCCGGATCCACTGAATTATTCATCCGCCCGATTCCCCAGCGGACTTTCCAGGCTCCCAGCTTATCAGAAAATGAGAGGACGGAATCAATTTTTTTTATATTTGTGGCCATTTAGAAACATCATCGCCAAACTGTTCGCGGTTGTGAGCTAATCGGGATTTAAAATCAGTAACATTTTTTTGCAATCCTGCAATAGTAGCTTCAAATTCAGCAATTTGTCCTAACAACTCATCCACACTCGGTCTGTTTTCTGGCATAATTAATCACCTCTTTTTAATTATACCTAACACTCCTGCAACGGACAAGTAGGATGGGCTTAACAGGCAAGGCAAAATAATTTTAGGTGCAATTTTTGTTAAATTTGATCGATATTAAGATGAGGGGTAAGTTTTTATAACATCAAGCTTCCTTTGGAGGAACTAGAATGGGAATGTTTGTAACCGCCGGCAGGGCAATAAAGAAGGTGTTACCAAAAATACGCCGCAAACTTGGGCGTATAACTATAGCTGCTGCAACTGCTGCATCACTCTCCGGGTGTGGTGGAGAGACCTCTGACCTATCTCCTCAGAACATTAATATAAATCCCTCTCCGGCAGAAAAAGTTCTTTGTCCCTTTCTTGGAGAAGAATCGTTTGATTATTCAAAAAAACTAAAGGAAAATATTCACTGCCCTGAATTTAATTCTTTCTGGGAAACTTCTGACAATGTCAACATTTCTATGCACGGGACAACTGACCTACTGCACGTTTGTGCAATTCAAAAAATTGCCAATAATCCGACTCTATACATTGAGGCCAATCCAAAAGCATCAGAGATTAATCTGGATGTGTCAGAATACCAAACTTTGCAGATAAAATTATTTGGTATTATGTCATATGCCCAAAGCAATTATTGCTCATATACCAAAGATAAAAATGGCTGTCTGGATGTTCAGCTGCGTCTTTACGAAAATACAAAATCCCCACCAAAGGTTGTTGCAAATTTTACCCCCCTTGTTGGTGATCGGGATTTTTTTCATCTTTACGAATTTGATATTTCCAGGCTTAAAAGAATAGCTCGGGTCGAATTAAGAGTCCCTTATTATGGGGTTACCGGGTATATCAGGTTAGGCGTTCTTAAACTTTTCAAAAAACCACCTGGTAATTGCCCGGTTAAATTAGTATCTTACAACAAAGAATACTGTATCTAATCTGGCTCGGCCCGTTTCTAGCCGAACCATTCTAAGTTTAATTATACCTAATCCTCCTGTGGCGGATAAGCACCCCCTCGACTCGTCACTTCGTGACTCGCTCGGGGTAAATCCGCGAAAAGCGGTTTTTGAGTGAAATTGTTCATTATACTAAACGAGAAAAATATATGACAGGGAAAATAATAGACATTTCAAAATTTCTGACTAAAAAGATAAGTGGTTTGGTGCATAAACAAGAATGCCAAATTCACCCATTTGAAAAATATTTCATAACGAAATGTAAAAATAGTGCAGTTGAATTAAGTGGTCGTACATTAAAAGAATTAACCGACCTGGTTGCTTTTAGTCAAGATGTTTCGTTGGTTAGTAGCGCTGTCCGTGAATTGGGAGAAATGAGGGATAAAAGAGCTTGGGGGATTTTAAATGAGAGGCGTAAAGCATTGGCTCAATCAATCGCAGAACTGCGTACGTTAATTAGAAGATTTAAGGTTGAGGAATGGCACAAAATAAAAGGGCTTGCTACCTGGGAAGCTGCCAATATCCCATTAGATATACACCTGGCCATCGCCATGGAAAAAATTAGGCCTCTTCTTGCCCGGCTTCGATTTTTTTTGAATTTGCGGCGCATCCCAAAAGTGCCGAAGCACGCTTTTTATTGTCTATGCTTGATTCAGTATTAGAAGATGGATTTAGTCGATATTTTAGGGGCTTATTGTATGCAGAATATTTTTTTGAACTTTGTGCAAATCATGGAAAAGCCAATGAGTATAATCCTTGTTATCTTCTTTCATCAGGAGATATTGTATTAAAGAGTATAAAAACAAAAGAATCAAACGCCCATTTCTTATCATTTATAAAAATTCTGATAGAATACTTTGGGCAACCAGTATTATATTCATTTGATAGAGTGCCGGCCTGGTTTAAGAATGGTCTAATCCAATTACTAGAATCAGATTTTGGCTTGAATTATTCTGGATTTTGTCCTCTTTTCTTTAAAAAGCTGCCAGATGGTGCAAAGCAGTATGCTGTAGTTCGTTTATGGAGCGATTGTTATGATCGAAAATTTCCCAGATATCGAGCAACAGTAGATTTTTATCATATCCCTTTTCGTCCTAATGGTAGAATTGTTGGGGAAATTGAAGCCATAGGAAAACGCCTTTTTTTAGACTAAAAACAGAGCGGTTGCAAGAATAATGCTACCACACCCCCTCAACTTCACTCGGAGCAAAAACCGCGAAAACCCGCGAAAAGCGGTTTTTAAGTAGATAAAAGTTAAAATAATACGAGAATATAAATGATATAATGGCTTTAAATGATAAAGCAAGCCAAAGATAGAAAGATGTCTTTTTTCGTTGACGAGTCGGGTGACCCTACCTTTTATAATCGGTATGGCAAATATATTGTAGGTGGCGAAAAGGGATCTTCAAAGATACTTATTCTCGGAACCATTAAGACCGAGCATCCCGAAGATATCAGGAAAGCACTTAGTGAATTAAGAAAAGAAGTTGCAGGTGATGAATATTTAAGAGAAATCCCATCGGTAAAAAAGAGTGTATCCGCATTTCATGCAACCGATGACTGCTCAGAAATCCGCGAAAAAGTATTCAAGACAATTCACAAATTACCATTTAAAAGCGAAATTGTTGTAGCGAGGAAGAAAGAGCGTATATTTATCGGAAGGCACAATCGCGATGAAAATGTATTCTATGATGATCTAATTTCTAAATTATTTCAGAATCAGCTACACAGATCAAGCTCCAATGTTATTTATTTTTCCAAACGAGGCAATCGTCCCCGGCAAAGTCATCTTGAAAATGCTATCCAATCTGCAATAAATACGTTTGAGAGCAAATGGAAGACAAAGATAGACACGCAGGTAATTATTTATGCTCAGAGACCTGAAGGTGAAGCATGTTTACAGGTAATAGATTATATCAACTGGTCGATTCAGCGCCTTTTTTTAAAAGGCGAAGATCGCTTTTTTAATTTTATAAAGAATAAGGTTTCTCTTGTAATTGATCTGTATGATTTTGATAAGTATCCCGATAATTATTATAATCGTAGGAATGTTTTAGAAAGTAAAAAATTAAGCCCCCTATGACTAGTCCCAACTTAATGGGAGCACGGCACGACGCCGATTATCGTCACAGAGGGCTAGTAAAAATTATCTCATATGCTTCATGAATGTCAAGCCCGATAGGGATCTTAGTAGATATCCATATAATAATATGGCTCGACCTGTTTCTAGACGAACCAACCTGAGTATTATTATACCTAACACAATTCATGGTAGCAAGAAAAAGGATCTTGGTCGAATGTAGAGTGATTGAAAAATCGCTCCTCGCTCCCCACACCCCGCTCGGAGCGATTTTGTGTGAAATTTCAACTAAATAATTCAGATAATAATATAGAAGGAGAAAGCAACGTATGGCACTATCAGGCACACAAGCCCCAGGAAGCTTACTGTCTTCGATTGGTAAACACTGTCGAACATCTAGACCAAGAAGACGAGGGTATGCTCCTTCTATGATTATGGCAGAAAGAGAGCTTGCCGTGCATAGACTAGAAACCTATTTTCATGAAAATATAGGCTTACATGCTTTTGCACGTAATTGGCAACCTCTTGTTACTACGTTAACACATAACATGCCTTCTTATAACGAATATGTCTCTGGTTTGCGAAGGTCTGTAGAAATTAGCAGATTAAAAGATAAGATAAATGTTGTCAGAAAAAGAACTGCAACTTTTAAAGTTGAGAGCGGTTATTATGGAAGATTAAGAATGGAAGCAAGTATTAAAGAGGCTGAAGCAGTTTGTCTTTTATATGGTCTATATAAAGCTAACCAAGAATTAGAAAGGGTTTATACTTTTGGAGGGAATATTTATGGTGTAAAAGCAGCTGTTGATGAATTTGTATCAAATGCTAAATTAACATTGGAAAGATTATTTGAACTAAAAAAAGAAATTCCGCTTTCATCAGAAGTTAAAAACAAGTATAAGACAATAGTTAGGCAAATGCATCCTGATATTGCTAGTCAGGAAGCAATAGATCCTGAATTATTTACTGAGGCTGTTGAAGCTAAAGCAAAAGGAGATGAAGTAGCACTTACTGGAATAAATGCAATGTTGTCTCAAGAAAATGACAGGGCAACTTTGCTCGATCTTCAGAATTACTATCGGGCATTAGTAGATAGACAAAGAGATTTAAGATCTCTAATGACTCCGCAACATTCAATGAGTATTTATCCTAATCGAACAGCAATGGAATCTCGACAATCAATAACGTGGGAAGATATTGAAAGGCAAAGGGATCAGGCAATTGTTGGACTGCAAAAAGCCGCTGATAAAGAAGGACTGCTTCGCTTAATCAGGGAACAAGCAAAAAGATCCAAAGATGGTTTTAATATAAGCGCGATTGAAGAATTACTTGCAGAAATAATAGAATAATCTCCTCGAAAAGTGGTTTTTGCCTTGATTTTTATTATTTTAAAGCGTAGCATTAAACTGATATGTTATCTCTATCTCCAAGTAAGATCAAAACATACCTCTTATGTCCCTTTCAATATAAGTGTGACTGTGACACAGAAACAAGAAAACGTTATTTCAGAGACAGTCCTGCTCTTACATTCGGGAATCTTGTTCATGCTGCACTTAACGACCTATATAAGAGAACCCCTAAGGAGGAACGGTCTTTAGATAAATTAAGGGAAATCTTTAAGGCGAAATACATGGTTCACAAGAAAAAACATGACAAGATATTTGGATCAAAAGAAAAAGTTATTGAATATGTGTTAAAGGCTAGAAAGATGTTTGAATATTTTTGTCAGAGTGAGTTTTTTGACGCAAATCCATTCTCAACAGAAGACTATCCCAGGTGTAAAATGTCCTCTGATTTAGAAATAAGTGGTAAATTTGATAGGCTTGATTTAGTTGGTGATCAATTAACCATAATTGATTATAAGACTGGGACAATCAGAGAAGACGATTCTGACCCTTTTCAATTGGATTTTTATGAATTATTGGTTCAGCTTGTTTACCCAAATTATCAAGTAACAAGAAAGGTTTATTATTTTTTAGGTGACAATAAGATTATTGAATTCCCTGTTAAAGCGAATTCCATATCGGAATTAAGAGAAAAAGTATTAAACATCGCAGAACATATTTCTAGCACAGTTAACTTTGAGGCTAATCAAAATGATAAATGCAGATTTTGCAATTATCATGAAATATGTCCTTTGAGGGAGGGATAATTGATTGAAGTGTATAACTGCTCAAGATTTATATAATTTTGATAAATGCCCATATAGAATTTATCTAGATGAAAATGGGGATAAGTCACAGAAACAAATGGTTAACTCCTTTGTTAAATTGCTTTGGGAATCAGGAATAAAAAATGAAAAAGAAGTTGTTGCTTCTTTAGGATATGGCAAACTGGTAGAGGTTAAAGAAAAAGAGCCAAATCAAGCGCGTGATAAAACATTAAAATTAATGAGACAGGGAGCTCCAATTATTTATCAAGGCTGTCTTTTTCAGAACGGTATGCTTGGCCGACCGGATTTGCTTATCAAAAAAGAGGGGCATAGTTCTAATTTTGGCGATTTTTATTACGAAGTAATTGACATAAAGAGCGGTAAAGGAATCGCAGATGAGCGCAGTCAGAGATTTAAACTTCATTATGCTTATCAGATAATATTTTATAATAATCTCCTAAAGATAATTCAAGGTTATATTTATGGAAAAGGTAAAATAATTAATGGCAACAAGGAAGTCGAGGAGTTCTTTATTGATGATTACAAGGATTGTTATGTCCATGCCCTAAAAGAGGTAAGAAATTTAAAAACCACTAAAAGCCATCATGAGCCTATTATTAGCAGTAGTTGTTCCCTGTGTGTTTGGGAAAAGGTATGCAAGCAGTGGGCAAAATCAGAAAAGGATCTATCTCTTATCTTCTTTGTTGGCAAAACAAAATATGCTCTAAAAGAACGAGGGATAAAAACAATTCAAGATGTTGCCAATATAGATGTGAATAAATATCTTAAGCCACCATATAAAATAAAGGGCTTGGCTAGAAAATCTCTTGAACGAATGAAAAATCGCGCCAGGGTAATTCTTGCTGGTAAGCCGGAAATAAGGTCAGGATTTCTCTTTCCTGAACGGAATAAAGAATATTATTTTGATATCGAAGAAGACCCCTTGCAGGGTATTATATATCTTTTTGGATTTTATTCGATTAATGAGCAAAACCAGAAAAACTTTAAATATTTTTTAGCTAATGATCTTGATGGTGAAAAACAGACAGTTGCTGCTTTATGGGAATTTTTGGGAAAGGAAGAGAATGTGACTTATTATGTTTATTCCCCGAAAGAACGTTCAACCCTAAAGAAGCTTAGAGAAAAATATGATCTTGATGAAGCAGTGTTAGATAAATATTTAGCTAGTGAGTATGACATATACAATTTAGTTGTTAATTACTCTGATTGGCCAACTTATTCATATGGCTTGAAGAAGATAGCAGAACAAGTGGGTTTTAAATGGCGAGATGAAGACCCCTCGGGAGCGAACTCCATTGTTTGGTATAATCAATATGTTGAAACAAAGGATAAAAAGATTTTACAAAGGATATTAGATTATAATGAAGATGATTGCATAGCTACCCATGCTATTAAAAAATATTTTGATAAACATGAAGCATAGACGGGGTATTTTAAAAGAAAACTAGGAGCGTGTCTAACCAAAGTAACATACTCAATCAATTTCATGGCCTAATACGAAATTCGCCTTATGTTTTTTATTTTACTTTGTGCTTCATTCTGTAGCGCATGATCAACTAAAAATTCCGGTCCGATTTTTACATTTCTCATTCGATCAATCCTGAAAGTTCTCAGTCCCTTTCTGTAATTACAATATGCGATACAATAAATATTGTTACATGCATATGGGTGAATTGTTCTTTTGATCCCTTTGTATGTCATTGCTATTGAATGGTGGTTATCGTATGCCTTATTAATAATTGATGTTTTGGATTCAGTCTTCGTGATTCGTTGCATAATTTCGTCTATGCTTTCTGTATTATTATTATCCCAAGACTTTTTGCGATTTTTGCGGGGGGAATCTTTGGGTTTTTTACGAACCATTAATCTAAGCTTTTTTCTAAGTGTTCTTAGCGTTTTGTTATGTTTTTTTTCGTAGCACCAAAGACAGAGCCCACTAGATTTGTAAGGAAAATATTGTGCCTCAAATATTTTCCCACAGCTATCGCAGGACTTTTCATCCCCATCTTGAAGCCTGCTAATTTGCTCGTGATATTCTTCTAGCGCTGAGGATGACAGGACTTTTTTTTTACAAATTTCGGTTAGCCTCTGGTTGAGGGTTTCAATTGGATCCTTTCCTATGTTAAATCTATTAATTCTTAGGAAAGAATATCCATATCCTTCCAACACCTTTTGCCGATAGATATCCTCATCTTTCATGTAGGCTTGATAGTTTGACTCGTTTACTTCTCCTCGATTGATAAAATGCTCTTTAAAACCATCGTACTCAATTATAATTTTAGTGTCTTCAAAAATCATAAGAAAATCAACCTTATATGCAGGGTGAGAGTATGTTCTGTCTAGCTGCCGGAGATAGTTGCCTAAAGGGAATTGAGGTATTAACTCAATGTTTTGTTTATATTGTTTGTAGAACTCTGTTTCAGTGATGAAGTGCAATACTTTTTGCTCCATTGGAGAACTTTTGTCAGTTTCTCCATCAAGGTTGTTCCTGCTATCTTCAAGTGTATTTTTGTAGTGCAGCATCGCATTTTTTATTTCTCCTTGAAATTCTTCAATGGGCTTACTTAGTACAAAATGAATTGTTTCTTTTGACCGACTAAAACCAACATTTAATCTTTGCGCCTTTATGGTCCCCTCTATTTCATCACTTATTGTAGAAAAATCTTTGGGGAAGATCCATTTTAGCCGGTCTTTTTCTCGCGTTGCTACCATTGAGTAAAAAATGTAATCTCTCTCTTCTCCTTGGCAAGTATCAAAAGTCATTATCTTGAGCTTGCATTTATCAAAAAGCCAATCTTTTTCTTGAAGTGAATTAATTCTGTCAAACAACAATGTTACTTGTTCTCTATGGGGTGTGATTATTCCAAGGCTCTGAGTTGTTCCTTGAGATTTCATTTCTCTAAGCTTTTTTACAATGGCATCAACTTCTAATTCATTTGTGTTTTTTGTTTTATCAAGTTTTCCATCATGATCAATAACCTCAAAGACAATAACGTCACTTATTGGCTTCCCCCTGATTTTCATACACTGTAGACTATTTCCGTAGAAATGTTTGTCCGAATATGAAATTACTTCAGGATAGCAACGAAAATGCTTCTTTAATTGACACTCATAATTTCTAATAAATCTTAGGAATTTTAATATTGAGTTTTTAATGTCAAAATTATCTTTAACTTTTGTTAACCACCCAAATTGATCTTCTCCTTGGCACCTTTCCTCAAGGAAAGACGATTGGATTTTACTTTTATGTTGTTGGTTTGTAACGGTACTTGCATTGTTAGCTTTTACGCTTGAAAATTGCTTATCATCTCCAAGTACGATTATTTGTTTGCCTCTGATAAGGGCAGGCAGTGCCTGGGCAATGCTAACTTGGGATGCTTCATCAATTATAATTAGATCAAATAAATCTTTTTCAAGCGGAATATATTCCGCATAGTCGCGAATACCTGCTAATATGCAAGGAAACGCTTTCTTGAGATTTTGAAAGAGTGCTTTTGGAAATCTTTGTTTCTTACGAACAATGCTTTTAATTGTGTGCACTTCACCCGCATAATCGCTTGTATATTCGATGATCCTTTTATCTAAAAAGAAGGTCATTTCAGCGGTTACAAGGTCTTCAATCTCTGTAATAAGAGATTGGAAGTTGTCGTTAGGAATATCCGTAAATTGTTCTTCTAGTTTTTGCTCAATTTCCTTGAATTTTAAATATGTCTTAATTTCTTCATCTGAATATCCAAGCAAGACACATTGTAGTTGGCTGATTTTATCGGAATCCATGTTCAATGAAATGTTTCCTGCGATTTCTTTGTTTAGCTTTTGGAAGTTTTGTAAGAAGTAAATATCGTCAGAGTCTGTTAGCAATTCTTTAAGGGAGATGATCATTTTGGAGATAATATTAATATCATTCTCTAGGGATTCAAAGATAAGGTGTTTGCTAGAAATGGTCTTGTTTAATTGAATTCCTTTGAGGTTTGAATTAATCTCTTGAATCTCAATGGATAGCTCTATTGTTTTTATAAAAGCCTCTTGCTCGTCAATATCACAAATCTTCAGGCTTGCATAATAGTAGAGCTTTTTGATTTCATCAGATATAAGGATAAAGTTTTGAGATATTTTTGCAAGGGTATTTAATTGCTCATCTTTTTTGGGCATGGTCAGAAGTTGAATAATATTACAAAATATAATATTAGCATTAGAATCATTTACGAGTTTAGCGTTTAGCATTTCAAATAGATCATGGATGGCCCATAATATTTGCTGAGACCTTTCTGGGCGTTCAATATTAAAGAAATGGAATGTTTTTTTAAGCTGCCTGGTTAATTCTATAACTTTTTCCTTCTTAAACAGATATCCAAGAATAGGAGTGCGCAACTTCTTTAGATTGATCAGATATTCATTTAAAACCATGTTTGCATCGTTGGTTTTGAATTCCGAAGGAATGACAAAATGTTCTAGTAACTGAGAGTGCTGTAAGTTGTTCTCAAAAAACTTTTTTGCAACGCCAAAAAGGTCTAGTGTGTGTGTAATAAGCCTCTTCTTCTCAAGAAGGTCTGATAGAGTAGTTTGATCTGTAAGTTTTTCGAGATATGACAGATTTACCTTCGAAGAGGCAGAAGATATCTCTGAAAACACTTGTTGTATTTTCACTAATCCTTGAGACATATCGGTCCTTTCTGCAGGAGAAAAAGACATAAGTTCTTGGATCTCTTTTTTTCTGGATGATAGATTGTTAATCTTGCTCTTGGCAGTTTCTATGCTGTTGTAGAGAGATTCTAATTTACTTAATAAATTAAGATTGCCTGTGTTTGCAAATTCAGCTCGATAAGAACAGTTTTTGTGGGAATGCAGTTTGATTATGCTGCTTTTAATTTTTAGAAATGATTCTTTGGCAACAGAAAGTTGGCCTTTGTTGTCCGCCCAATTGATTGTTGATAGTGTTTCTAGATGTGCAATATAAAACAAAACATCCTGAAGATCGATTTTGTCAAAGTGGTCAATGCTTTCTGATAGATTGTTTTCCAATGTTTTTAGTTTGTTTGATCTTGTTGAGTTGTATTGCTCTCTCTTGTTTTGATACGATCGATAATGCTCTTTGATTTTTTGGATTGCTTGGCCCTGAACAATCTTATAGAATTTGTTGCCGGATCTTCCTAACCTCAATATGGGATTTTGAAAATCATCTTCACGCCTGATTTTATTCAATGTGTCTGCAATTTTATTTTCAACAACATCAAGTGCTTCCTTCTTATCGGAAAGTACTAATACGGATTTTTCCTCCAATAAGGCCTTGCAAATTACTGCCGTAATTGTATGGCTTTTCCCTGTTCCGGGAGGACCCTCTAAAATCATGAATTTACATTCTGGTTTTTGAAGAGCTAATAAGACTTGTTTTTGTTCGTCATTAAGCGGGATGGGGCTTTCAAAAATTAGCTTTTTAGGAATACTCTTTTCATCCCATTTGTTCGCAATTTCCTCCATAAAGGCCACGGGGTTCTTCTCGATAAATCCGTTCAAGAGGCTTGAGAAAATTTCAAGAATCTCACCTTTATCGTTAAGTATCTCTTCGTAGTCATTAATCAATGCTTCGTCAGATTTATCAAAAAGATAGAAATAAACTTTGTTGGAAAGAGATGCAATGAGATTGACGCCCTTCTGTAGCTTTTCTGTGTGAAGATCAATATTCCTGTTGAATTCAAAAAAGTTTTCAATCCTCCTTATTATTGTTTCCATTAAAGAGAAAAATTCATTTTCTTCGTTAATATATATAATTCGCTCAAATTCTCCGACCAAGGTTGATTTCTTCTGGGTTTGTAAGTTGAATTCTTGCACAACAAAGTCTATAGCTTTTATGTTTACATAAAGTCGTTTTTCAAACTGAAGAAGAAACTTGTTTTCTTCTTTTTGTATGGCGATTGGCATATAGAAAACGGGAAACTTTTCGTTTCCTAAGGAAATCTCATGAAAATATGCGTATATCTCTGATTTGTCTACCAGCTTGTTGTTTCTAAAAATCTGGTATATATCATAAAAAGCATCGCTGATAGAGTATTTTTCAAAGAAGCTTATTAAGCTTTCACGAATCTCGGAGAGCGAAATAATTTCTTCTAGTAATTCTGATAAATTATTGCCTCTAGGCTTTTGGAAGAATGATTGAAATGTTTCAGCGAGATTTTCTTCAAATGCGGCAAAGAGAGAGTCAACTATGTCGATTTCAAGCTGGTATTTGCTGTTCTCATCTGCGATTTCTAGATTTTCGAGTGGTTTATCAAGATCATCTAAAAAGGGGAGGACAACACTATTGGCGATAATGTTTTTGGTCTCCTCGATACTTTCTTCTAAATATTTGTCATACTCTTTCGAAAATAAAACGATTTTTTCCTCAGCCATTTTTTGAATCTTTTTAAATGCGGCGTGTAAATCATTTGTAGAGAGTTTCTTGATTTTATCGTATATTAAATTCAGTAAGGTTTTGGGGATGGCGCCTGTGTATGCACCCTTTCTGATTAATAAGTCTTCTTTATTAAATCCGTTGTTAAAGTGTTTTAATAATGTCTTTTTTAACTTCGGGTATTTTTCTAGATCTATTCCTACCCTAAGACCTTTTTGGGTTTTTTGAATGGTATTTCTTTTTGGCAACCTTCTTTTTTTGAAGTCAGTTTCCAAGAAGTTCATGAAATATTTTGCTACATCTTTTACGAAGCCAAGCTGGGGATTATTGATGTCTTTTTCTGTTTGATTCTCTTGCATAAATATTTATTTATAGAATATAGAAGGATTTTCGTCCTAGGGACTCTTTCCCTCTTGTAATATCATACAGCAACATGACTTTATTATACAGGAATTTTGCCAATAAATACTATTCAGCGGTCGCAATCCTATGTGGGGATAATGTGTGCGACCGCAAGCATGCTTGTGTTAAGAAAATTATAGGAGGTTGGCTCGTCTAGAAACAGGTCGAGCCATAGCTACGTTTCTTCTAACTATCTTTTTTGAAGGGCGGGTTGGCAGCGACGAAAGTTGCTGACAAGCCGCCCTATTTCTATTATCAGCGGCCGCCAGGCCGCTCTCTCCGCTCTCGTAATCCAATATAATGACTTCTATTTCCTCTGTCGAATAAACGCCACTTTTCGATGTGCCTTTTTCTAAGGATGATAATATTTAGGTTTCCAATTGTAACATTTTTTTGTTTTTTCCCTTCAATATCACTCATTGCTTCGCATTCCAGCACTTTTATGTAATTCGTTCTATCCTACACTCGGCAAAAATAATTCAGGGTAAATGTACATTCCCAACATTTTTTTTGCCTCGTTCCGGTCCTCCGTTCCGCTTCGATTCGTCGCCACTTGATTTTGATATTGCGGTAAATGAATGCTCCTCTCTCAGCGGAACTGCGGATTCCGGGAACAAAAAAATGTTCCAAATAAATTGTGTTTCATATTTTTTTATAGGGAGGTTTTTTATATGTTAGTTGGTTTTATCGGCTCCAGGTCTCTTCCAGTTTCTTTTGCTCCACTTGTTGCTTCTATGGTCTCTTCTTTTTTAGCCAGCGGCCATCGTATTGCCTCAGGCGGGGCAGCAGGTGCTGATCAGTATGCCCTTTCTGCTCTTCTTCAGCACCGGGCAGCTGATCGGGGTGTTATTTACTCTGCCTGGTCTTCTGTTTCTAGTTTCCCTGCATCAGTCCGTCCATCTATTCAGCAGTTTATTTTGTCAGGTGATCAGGTCATCTGGGGGCAGGCTTCTGCCGGTTCACCCAGGCAGTCAGCTGTTTCAGCTCTTCTTGGCCGCAATCGGCGTTTGGTTTCCAGCTGTTCTGTTATCGTTGCGTTTTTATACGGCCAGTCACGTGGTACTTGTTACACCATTCGTCAGGCTGTTCAGCGGGGTATTCAGGTTATCGTTTTTCATTGTGATTCCATTTCTTTAAAAAAGGAGGTGATTTAGTATGCCGCATTATCCAGTTCATCCATGTTGTTACTGCTCTTACAAGTGCGACATGAAACGAAAAGTTGATTGTAAGAAGTATCATAATTATTTAGAAAGATTGAGCAGATTGAGAGCTCAAAATATATTGATTCGGGAATTGAAATATCTAATAGCCCCTCGACCAAGCTCGGGGCAAGGAGGTAAACTATCATGAAAGCAGCTATTTATACAAGAGTTTCTACAGATAATCAGGCGGAAGTAAAATTTAATTCTTGTGAGACGCAGGAGTTAAAGATCAGATCATTCATAAAAAGCCAGAATGATATTGAGGTTTACAAAGTTTATTCTGATCAAGGTTGGAGTGGAGCAAATATAGAACGCCCAGCTCTTAAGAATATGTTATGTGATATTCACAACGGTGTGATAGATACGGTCATAGCATATAAAATTGACCGCCTGACTCGTTCTCCAAAGGATTTTTATCAGTTAATCGAAATCTTTGAGAAGAACAATGTTAGCTTTGTCTCGGTTACAGAAAGATTCGATACTTCAACTCCATCCGGCAGGCTATTGAGGAATATTATGCTAACCTTCGCGCAGTTTGAAAGAGAATTAATTTCTGAAAGGATCAGAGATAAAATTCTTGAACGTGCTAAAAAAGGGATGTGGAGCCGGGGTGCTGCTCCCTTTGGTTATAAAAAGGAGGATAAAAATCTGGTCATCGAGCCGAAGGAAGCAGAAATAGTCAGAAAGATGTTTGAGATTTTTGTTAAGAACCGGTCAATCTGCAAGACCTTTCATGAGCTTAAAGCAAAGAAGATGTTCAGCCGCTCTGACCTTCCGCTTTCAAAGACTAGTATCAGCTCTATGCTCGACGGCATTGTCTATACCGGAATGATCAAGCATAAGGAAAATATTTATAAAGGAATTCATGAACCGATAATATCAAAGGAATTGTTTGAGGAGGTCCAGGCGATAAGAAAAGATAAATTCAGGCCGAAAAGATCGATGAGTTATAACTATTCATTGTTTCCCGGCCTGATTCAATGCAAAGAGTGCGGATCAACAATGTGCGCAACTTTTACCAATAAGCTGAAACACAATAAAAGAACAAGATATTTTTATTACCGTTGTTCTAGTATAGAAAAAAGAGATCGCACTTTTTGTTCGATCAGGCAGGTAAGTGCTGATCGCCTGGATAAATTTATAGTCGATAATCTGGATAAGATAAGCAAAAACAAACAATACCTCGATAGTTTGATTTACATGCTTAATCACAACAGCCAGGACAGGTTGAATGGATTCGAACTAAAGGGGGTTCGGTCAGAGCGGATGGCCGAAATTCTGCAAAATATTGCCAAGGCTGCCAGGCTGAAGGGTAAAACCGAGAAGCGAATAATAATGCGACGGCACATCGAAAAGGTCATTTATTCGAAAGAGACAATAGAAGTCAAAATATTGTATTCCGAGAGCGTAGATATCGGCCTGGCGGCCGCTGATAATAGAAATAGGGCGGCTTGTCAGCAACTTTCGTCGCTGCCAACCCGCCCTTCAAAAAAGATAGTTAGAAGAAACGTAGCTATGGGCCCAGTTGGATTCGAACCAACAACCTGTCGGTTATGAGCCGATTGCTCCGCCGTTGAGCTATGGGCCCTCAACTACTATTCATTATATTATAATATGATAAACTATAAAAGGAGCAATAATCATGACCTCAAACGAAATGGGATTTTATCAGTTTACCCTCCACGACGAAAAAGCTAAAAAGAGAAAAAAAGAAATTCTTAAAACTCCGGTCAACCAAATCGATCTGGAGAAAACCAACACAATCTCAGAATTAATTGACGCTTACTCTACCGCTTCAATTCAAGCTAGAAATTTGGGAGAAGCTGCAAAAGTATTTCAAAATATGTTGGCCGACGAAGACCGCCCCACCATTATGCTCGGCTTAGCCGGACCACTGATAGCTGCAGGACTAAGGAAAGTTATCCGAGATATGATTGCTAATAATCTGGTTGACGTTGTTGTCTCAACCGGTGCCATTCTGTATCAAGATTACTATCAAGCACTTGGCCATCAACACTATAAAGGAGATCCAACTGCTGATGATGGGGAACTTAGAGATCTTTACATAAATAGGATCTATGATACTTACGTTGATGAAGAATTGTTTGGAAATGTTGACTCCCACATCGGTAAATTTGCTGGAACATTGGAGCCCAGAAATTACTCCAGCCGGGAATTTATATCGCTACTTTCAGACACGATCAAAGATGAAAATTCAATCCTCTATACCGCCAAAAAACATGGAATCCCGGTTTTCTGTCCGGCGATTAATGACTCCAGTATTGGTATCGGTTTAACTGAACATTACTATTATAAGAACAAACAGAATAAGCCGGGAATCGCAATTGATTCTATTAGAGATAATTTTGAAATTACCCAGATAATTACCCACTCTAAAAGGACCTCTGCGTTCTACGTTGCCGGTGGCGTCCCAAAAAACTACATCAATGACTCGGTGGTGATGGGCTACATCTTTGGCCACGATACCGGAGGACATAAATATGCGCTGCAAGTAACAACAGATTCTCCGCACTGGGGAGGACTATCCGGTTCGACCCTGAAAGAAGCTACTTCCTGGGGAAAGATTAACAAAAAAGCGAGCCGCGCGATGGCTTTTGTAGAACCATCGGTCTCACTTCCATTGATTGTTGGTTATGCCTTACAAAAGAAAGCTTATCAAAACCGCTCCAGATTAATATTTGAATGGGAAAAAGATAAGCTCAAACATCTACGCACAACCTAATGCCTGTCAAATTGAATATTGAATTTGACATTACGCCATTATTGTTTAATTATTAAAGTTATGTTACATTGATCATGTGAAAAAACACCTGAGTTTGATACTCATTCTTGTTATCTTTTCAGCATGGTACTTCTACAGCTTTGTTTTTAAATACAATGTAAATATTTTTTTTGTTGATCTTTACAATAGCCTGGTATCACCACAGTCAAAAATTACTCTTCCACTCAAATTAGACCCGGAACCAGCAGCAATTACTATGTTTATGAAAAAGGACCTAATAGAAAGTGATTCGGTAAAAATTAGAAAGTTATTAGAAAATGAAGAATATGATAAACTAACTGAATTCTATAAATCAAAATTAGAAGATTTTCGCAAAGATTATGCCAAAGAAAATGATTTTTTTGTCGCAGCAGAACACTTTAATGTAACCAGCAAATCATACGAAAAATTACTATCAAACTGGATCGGTAATTCGCTTGATTCATTTGCCCCATTCTTAGCCCGGGGAATTTATTATACCGCGCAAGGTTGGATCGCCCGCGGCACAGCCTGGAGTAAAGATACTTCTAAAGAACAGTTTATAAATATGCGAAAATACTTTCAACTTGCCAAACAAGACTTAAAAGATGCTATAGAGCTAGAACCAACGGCGCTTCCAGCCTATAAGACTTTAATCAGCATTGCAATGGCAGAAGGAAATACCAAAGTAAAAAAAGAAGTTACGCAGGCGGCTCTTGAATACTTTCCGGCAAGTTATGAAATCAGGTCAAACTATATGTATTCACTTAAACCGCGCTGGGGTGGTTCTTACGAAGAAATGAATGCATACGCAACTGAGTGTGAAAAGTTAATTGACAAAAATCCCAGGCTAAAATCAATTCGTTGTTATATCTATTTAGACAAAGCAGATTATTATACAAGGAAGGGACAATTCAAAGAAGCTATTGCAGAACTTGATAAAGCGGTTGAAATAAGCCCAAAAGGGATTGCTCAACTGCTTGAGCGGGGAAACATCTATTTGGACATTGGCAAAGTAAAACTTGCTTATGACGATTTTAATAGAGCAATTCTATTAAAACCTACTACAAGTTCTCCGTTTTTATCGCGTCATCAAGTTTATTTTACAAATGAAAATTACGAATTATCTATGAAAGATATTGAATATGCCGAAAAACTAGAACCCAACAACCCAAAAACAGCACGCGTAAGAAGAAGAGCGTCTCAAAAGCTGGTTGTTAAAGCGTATAATATATTCAAAAAAAGCAAATCACCGGATGCTTTAATATTTTTTGATCTAGCTATTAAATATGATAATACTAATTATGAAGCACATTATTGGCGGGGCCTTACAAATCTAGATTTGAAAAAAAACAAGACTGCTCTTGCTGATTTTAAGAATGCCATCAAATATAATCCGAAACATTTTGAATCCTACAAAAACATTGATTGGATCTTATTTCAACAAAGAAAATTTGATGAGATTGTCAAGTATTGGGACATCTTTATTGAGCACGATCCCGGTCATCCCGAAGCTTATCATGAACGTGCGGGTGCTTACTACCACTTAGGGAATCATGAGGCTGCACTGCGAGACGCTAAAAAATCGACTGATTTAGGAAGCGAAGAAGGTAAGAAAAAATACTTTGATCTCCTAAAAAAGATACGTAAAAAGTAATTAAGCTATTTTTACTTCCTGCTAATCGGTAAAACTCCCCCTGCCATATCCCCTACCACATTTACCAGGTCTGCATTAGCTGGAACCACGATTTTAGCATTATCTTTTAAAGCTTTGGCCACTGTTTCAAGTCGCTTTAGAAGTTGGGCATTCCCTACAAAATATTTATCAGCCGCTTCGTTGACCAGCTTGATCGCATCAGCGTCAGCAGTGGCCCTTAACCGGATCGCCTGGGCGTGCCCTTCGGCCTGTTTGATTTCGGCTCTGCGTTCACCATCAGCTTTAGTTTCAAGCGCGGTGGCAATATCAAGTGCAGCAATTTTTTCGTTTTCGGCTTTAACAACATTATTCATGGCCGACTGAACATCAGCTGGCGGTTCAATCCGCTGCAATTCAACACGGATGACGGTTATTCCCCACGGATCGGTCTGTTTATCCAATATGCTTTCTACTTCTGTGTTGATAGTGTTTCTATTTTCGTTAGCCTCGGTCAAGGTCATTTTTCCAATAACTGCACGCAGGGTTGTTTTTGCAAGCGAGGGAACGGCAGACTTGTATTGGTTGACATTGTAGATCGAATTTTTCGGCTCAAAGATTTTATAATAAACAACTCCGTCTACTTCGGCATTAAGTTTATCTTTTGTAATAATTGATTGTGGTTCAATATCTACTCTCTGTTCAGTGATATTAATCCGATAGATCCGTTGAATTACGGGAACTAAAAAATGAATACCGGCCTCAGCGGTTTTGGAATATTTTCCGAGCGTTTCTACAATCCCTTTTTCCATCGGACGGATAATCTTTATTGAGTGATAAAGAAAAACTACTACTAAAACAAATAACAAATATAAATTCATTAAGGTATCCTCCTACAACAATTTTACGTGCTGCTATGGATAAATGCAAGGCATATGCTATAATCTTCTCCAGAGGTGACATATGTTATTAACTAATTTAGAAACGGTTCCAGGAAAGAGTATCACTCAACATTATGGGCTGGTGTCAGGCAGCACGGTAAGGGCAAAGAATATTGGACGGGATATCCTGGCCGGATTCAAAAATATTGTCGGCGGAGAGCTTAGTGGATATACTGATTTATTGAGAGAAGCGCGTGAACAGTCGATGGAAAGGATGACTGCTCAAGCAACTCAGCTTGGAGCTAATGCAATTGTAAATATTCGATTCTCAACCTCTTCTGTTGCGCAGGGCGCCGCCGAGTTATACGTTTACGGAACTGCAGTTAAAGTAGGGTAAAAATGGAAGATTTAATAGTACTACTGATCCCGCTTACTATTATTGCAATTGGTTATATTGCCGGCACCATTAATGAAAAAAACCATTACAAATCAATCGTTCAGAGAGAACAGCTCTCATTGCACCTTCCAGCCGTTACAATAAAAAATGCAACTGACCCAAACAAACAAATCGCAAAAGCTGAATTAGTTTACGGGAATGCAGTAATTTCTACTGATCGCTTTAAACAACTGCTAGCTGGATTGATAAACATTTTTGGCGGTGAAGTTTCTGCCTATGAGACCTTAGTCGACCGTGCTAGAAGGGAATCGATTCTCAGAATGAAAGCGATGGCACATGGAGCCAATATAATCCTGAATATGCGGATCGAAACTTCCTCTATCAGTAAAAGCGCCAACCGGAAAAAATCGATCGGATCGGTCGAAGCGCTGGTTTACGGAACCGCCGTTACCTATCAGTGAAATACGTCCCAAAAGAGCTGACTGGGAACGTTAATGTTTCTAAGCAGAATCCGCTAAAGCAACTATTAAACTTAGCTGTTAGTCTTTTTCTGATCTTTGCATCCATTTACATTCTCCTCGGATTCCTGGTCGATTTTGCGGTTAGAAACCTGCCGGATGATGTTGAAGAAAAGATGGGAAGTATTTTTATCTCTAACCTGAAAGATGGGAAAAAGGCTAATGATAACAATAAATTAAAACAACTCCTGCATGATCTTTTAAGAGAAAACCAGATCAACAAAATCTATTCGCTTCACTTAGTTGATAATAAAAAGGTTAATGCCCTGGCTCTGCCGGGAGGGAACATAGTACTTTTCTCTGGATTGATAGAAGAGCTAGAGTATGAGAATGAATTGGTATATGTTCTGGGGCATGAAATTGGGCATTTCAAAAACCGCGACCATCTGCGCGGCCTTGGCCGTCGGCTGGTCCTGGTCGTATTCTCTTCTGCTTTTTTTGGAGCAGATAGCAATGTAACCAATTTTCTAATGAATGGATTGATGACTATTGAGATGCAATTTTCACAGCAGCAAGAAACCGCCGCCGATCTTTTTGCGCTTAAGATCTTAAATAATAAGTACGGTCACGTAGCTGGAGCAATTTCTTTTATAAAAAAGATGGATAAAAAAGATAAACGGAATAAATTCTTAGCTTTCCTCTCTACCCATCCGCATCCTGAAAATCGGATTAAGGCAATTGAAAAAGAAGTCAAAAAGAACAATTATCTACTAAAAGATCAAATTCCGATAAACAGCTGAATTTTTTATATTATAACCTGAAAAGAACTTATGGGAAGAGTTACACTTAAAACTGCTAGGAACATGTATGCAAAGTTTTCAACAATGGTTGCAAAAAACAACCAGCTGAGAATCCAAACGCTACCAAGTATTGTTGGGCACAAAGAAGACTGTTTTATAAGAAAGCATGCCAATCAAGGATATTCAATTGATATTGGATGTGGATTTGGCCGCTTGTTCGATTTACTTCAAAAGCTTGGGCACCAGATTGTTGGTATAGATAGCTGCCCAGAAATCGTAACAGAAACAAAAGAGTTATTTCCTGACGTTGAAATTGTTAATGCAGAAATGCATGTTGAAGATTCCATGTTAAGAGCAGTTGGAAGTCGATTATTTGACAATATCTTTTGCCTGGGCAACACCTTTGGCGGCTTGTTTTCCACTAAAGATCAAAGAGGATTTGCCAGGGTTTGTTCCAAAATTGCAGCAAATAAATCCAGATTATTTATTGATAGAATTGATTTTGAAAGTGTTTATATATCTACAGAGGATTGTTTTGACTTGTTTGGGGCCGAAAGGAATGAGTATAGAGGCAAAGGGGGGATTTTTTCCTTTCAAGCAAACGGTGATCACTCTCTTGCACAATATTACCCATCTACGGCAGAAATTAATGAAGAATATGGTTTATTTGTATTTGAATACCAAACTGAATAAACCTTTTCCACTTCATCGGATCAAAGCAATAGAAAAAGAGATTAAGGCAAATAATTTCCTCATAAAAACTCAAGTTCCAATAAATTAAGTTAAATCTGGTCCAATTCCATCAGATAAATCAATATGGAAGCAGGAAAGATAAAAGTTGCTATGTTACAGATGCGCTCTTATCGGCACGTTGTATTAAATCTAAGAGCACTACAAAGTGGATTGCAAAAAGCTCGCGCTCATCTCCCGAACTGGCTCTCTACGATATGAAACCAGGAGATATGCCTTATGGATATCAACATGAACACATTGTCGGTTATAAAATAAAAGAATTCTTCTTTGTTTTATAATCTTACGGAAGTAAAATATCTTTTAATTTCCGCTTTGGCACATGATGCACATCGTTTTTATCACGATAGTATTTAATATCGCCATTTTTCTCGATTTCATCAATCACAATTTTTTCGGCCGGTTTGCCAAGCGCAATAACTAAAATAATTTCTAGCCTGGTCGGCAAGTTTAATGCTTTACTTAGGGGCTCCCTTTTTACAGATGCCACAATACATCCACCCAAGCCCTTTTCCACCGCACCCAAAAGAATAGTTTGGGCTGCAATTCCACAATCGTATTCTAGCCAATTGCTCTCATTTTTATCACCAAGAATAATTATATAAGCCGAAGGCCGCTCCCCCTCTTTTGGCCCATCCCAATCTTTTAAATAACCTGCCCAGCCAAGCTGCTGAAAGATTTTTTCATTGACCTCTTTTGCACAAGACAAGAGGTATTTTAACGGCTGTTTATTTGCGGCAGAGGGAGTATGGCGGGCCAAATCAACCAAGCCCAAGAGAGTTTCTTTTTGAATTATATATTTTTCTTCGAACCGTCGATAACTTCTATTTCTTTTAACTAATCCTTTTAACATTTAGCTCTCCCATTTATTCTTATGAATTTTTTTCTGATCAAAACGATCAACCGGCTCTTTCTCTTCGTTTGGGAATCCGAGTGCAATCATTGAAAAAGGATAAACTTCTGGCGGAAGCTTTAATTCTTCTTTTAACAGTTTTATCCTTTTATCTCTTGGATAAATCCCGATCCAACAAGAACCGATTCCGAATGTATTTGCAGCTATAAGTATATTCTGGGTGGCAGCAGCAGAATCCTGGATTAAGTAGCCATTACTTTTATCTAAACGTTCATCATAACAAACCAGAATGGCCACGGGTGCTTCTCTGAGCATAGCTGAGCTTGGGTGAACCTCGATAAGTTTCTCAAAGATCTGCTTATCATCGATAATAATAAAGTGCCACGGTTGTTCGTTTCGGGCTGATGGCGCAGCCATGGCTGCTTTTAAAATGTGATTCAGTTTATCTTTTGGGATTTGATCCGGTTTATACTTCCTTATGCTTCGGCGAGATAAGATAAAATCTGGCATAAATTAATTATAGCAATAAAATGTCTGAAATTTATTAGCTTTTTATGTTGATAAATAAGTATGAATGTTGGTACAGTTTGTAAACATTATAGGAATTTAAATATTAAGTTGGTCCAAAAAACACCAAACCGGCCAATCTATCTCGGTATCCACTGTCAAGGATTCGGCACTCTTGACTTAATTGAACATGCAGGATTACCACAAAATCTTATCGAGGTAAAACCGGATGCTTTTAAGGGCAAAGACAAACTATTTTATTACAGATCAAATTGTTTTCATATACATAAAAATAACTTTGCCCGGTTAATCAGAAGAGCAAATAAATTATCGCTTGCAATCCAATTTCATTTTCCAGAAGAATTGGAAGGAAAAACCTTAAATTCTGGGTTAGAAGAAACTCATACTGACATTGTCAGTCTATTTGATTGCTTAGGATCGCTTATTTCAGATTACGGATTTTTACCAAATGTAACTATGCACCTGCCCACTCTATTTTGGGGTAGTCGGCAAATGCTTCCGGCAACAAAAGCAGAAATTCATTCTGCTCTATGTAATGCCAATACACTGTTTCAAAGACTCTCTGCAGAGCGTCAAGCCAAAGGTTGGCCAATTATTCTAGGTGTAGAGAACCAGACTGATCCGACTATCAATACACACGCTCTTGGTTATTCAATCGAACATTTTAAAATTGCCTTAGCCAATACTCCTGAATGGATAAATATTACCATCGATTCTGGACATCGCATTCTATCAAGAAACATGAGATTAAGTGAGTCCTTTTTACCTTATATCTTTGAATCAGGAAAAAAAGTAATCAATCTACATTTTCATGAAAACCAAGGGATCCAAAGTGATGACTATCACGGAGACGAACATAAATTACCGTTCGGTGATTACATTCACGGTTATTTAATGTATCTAAACCGCGCAGTACAAGAGCGAATACCAATTATATTAGAAGTCAAATTTAAGCGTCACCTTCCGGTGCAGATTTTGCTAGTCTCAATGGGAATAAAAGGCTTACTCGATTCAATCGAACTAGGAAGAAAAGCCCATCTCTCTCAGTCTACATGAATCACATACACCACAAGGCTTAGCCCCCCACTGATAGCAAGACCGGGTGAGGCCAATTGGAACTTGTAGTTTTTGAGCAAGTCTGACAATTTGTTTTTTTGAAAGATGAAGCAGTGGAGCTGCCACTTTGATTTTTTTGGCCTTTGTTCCTTTTTGAATAACTTTTTGGAAAGCTTGGATAAACTCTGGCCGGCAATCTGGATACCCGGAATAATCAACCGCATTAGCTCCGATAAAAATCTTCTTCGCCCCGATCGCTTCAGCATATGAGAGTGCAAAACTTAAGAAGATAGTATTTCTAGCCGGAACATAGGTTGGAGGTATGTTTTTTCGTTTCGATTTGTATTTTGGTACATTTCTCGTCCTATCCAATAACACCGAACCTTTCCACGGAAATTTTATTTTCGAAATCAGGTATTCGACCTTTGCGCTTTTCGCTATCGCAACCGCAGAACGTATTTCCCTCCGGTGCCGCTGGCCGTAATCAAAGATCAAAGCATGGCACTTGTAACCTTTCTTTTTAGCGTAAAAGAGTGTAGTTGCAGAATCTAGACCGCCGGAGAGGAGGATGATAGCCTTCACAGCCTAATAATCTGCTCCCTCTCCGCCCCCACCGAGACCATCGAAATCTTGCAGCTGGCTAATTGAGAGAGTTTGTCGAGGTATTTTTTGCAGTTGCCAGGAAGCTCCTTGTAGGAAGTTACTTTTGAGATATCTTCGGTCCAACCCGGAAGTTCTTCGTATACCGGATTACATCGGTCAAGCTTATCCAAATCACAAGGGAAACTATTAATCTTTTTCCCTTCAAATTCGTAAGCGGTACAAACTTTAATCTTCTCCATGCCAGAGAGGACATCGATCTTAGTAACTGCCAGTTCAGTCAGACCGTTAATCTTCGCTGCATGGTTCATTACTACCCCGTCAAACCAACCGCAGCGGCGTGGACGGCCGGTAGTTGCTCCATACTCACCACCCTTCTCTCTTAAATCATCTCCCAGCTTCCCTTCTAATTCAGTTGGAAATGGTCCTCCCCCTACTCTGGTAACATAGGCTTTTACAACACCAATAACTCGATTGACTTTATTTGGAGGAATTCCAGCCCCGGAACAGGCTCCACCAGAAATCGGATTAGAAGAGGTCACGTAAGGATAAGTTCCGTGATCAACATCAAGCATCGTCCCCTGCGCTCCTTCCATCAAAATCTCTTTTCCCTCTTCAATTGCCTTATGGATCAGAGTAGCAGACTCTGAAACCACATATTTCTTAATTGCGCTGGCATAACCGAGCAGTTCAGAATAGAGAGTATCTAGATCATAGCTAACCTTCATCCCATAAAATTTGTTCAGCATAAAAGATTTTTCTTCTATATTCCAGGCCAGTTTTTCTTTTAAAACCTTTTCGTTGTAAAGATCACAGACTCTAACTCCACGGCGGTTGAACTTGTCTACATAGCAGGGGCCAATCCCGCGGCAGGTGGTGCCAATCCGGCCAGCTTCTTTCTTCTGCTCCTGCGCCGCATCCAAATCACGGTGGTATTTTATGATAATGTGCGCCTGGGCTGAAATCCGCAGGCTATCGATAGGATGGCCAGTATCCTTAAGTGAATCAATCTCTCCAATCAAAACTTTCGGATCAATTACAACTCCGTTGCCGATCAAACAAAGGACGTTTTTGTAAAATACTCCAGAAGGAATCAGGTGCAGCTTAAAAGTATCTTTTCCGATTACAACTGTATGCCCGGCATTGTTACCCCCCTGGTAACGGACCACCAGGTCCATATCTTTTGATAAAAGATCTGTAATTTTCCCCTTCCCCTCATCCCCCCATTGGGTACCAACTATTATACTTAAACTCATAATAAAAATAGTCCGCCATATCGTTGAGTAGAAAGTTCTTCCCCCGCGTCTTTAACGGTGGGTTAAACTTTCCGTTCTTGGCCACAGCCGAGAAACGAGTAAAGTTCCCAAGGATAACAATTGAGGAGAAACTTTATTCTACTGACCACGAATACAGCAGACTATTTTATGTTACCATTTTGGTTCGATCTTTTCAATGTTATAATGAAGATGATGAAAAAAAATGAATGGAACCTAAGACTGAACGTCTCGGTTCCATTAAGTAAAAACATATTAACCGCGAAGTTCATTCGCAGGTTAATATGTTTTTTACTTTTAACCACCCCATCATTTGCTTTCTTTAACAGTCCATATAAAGCAGTAAAAAAAACTGAGAGCATCTGGAAGTTGCCACAAAATATTCAGGCAATTACAAAAAAAGAATATATAAAAGATAATATCGTAGTCAAAGAAATTCAATACATCAGTAGTTATTACAAAGGCAACCCGGTTAAAATTTTTGGTTATTATTGTTACCCGAAAGGAAAACAAAACCTGCCCGGAGTTGCGATCATCCACGGTGGCGGTGGTTATGCAGTCCTTTCTCGAACCATTAATTTTGCAAAAAACGGGTATGCCTCCATTTCAATTGATCTGCCCGGAAAAGGACAACTAAGATGGAAACGCTCACGCTCCACTGGACCTGACATGGATGTTCCAACCCTTTTAAGGGTTGAGCCAGATATTTCGCACAACTATCTTTATCATGCTGTCCCTGCCGCTCGGTGTGCCATATCTTTTTTAGTGCAGCAACCACAAGTTAATAAAAATAAAATTGGGATGGTTGGGCTTTCGTGGGGAGGGGTTATCACTTTAATGGTTAACGGAACCGATAAAAGATTGGCTGCTGCGGTTCCGGTTTTCGGCTCTGGCTGGTTAGATCACGGTTCAACCTGGCAAGCTCGTTTTGATGAGTGGATGTCAGAAACTGATAAACAGACCTATAACAAGTATTTCGACGCAAAAAATTACGTAACCACCCAACACGCTCCGCTCCTATATATGACCGGTTCAAATGACCATTGTTACTATGTTCCTAACTTTATAAAAAGCTATTTAAACATGCCAATAGGAAAAGCAAAGCTGGCAATTTATCCAAACGGTAAGCATCGTGTGACCATGCCGATGCTTATGAACATTTACCGCTTCTTGAATCACAAGTTAAGGGGGGGCAATCGTTTTCCGGATCTAACCTTATCAGAAATTAAAGATATGGGAAATGTAATCATGGTTCCAGTTGGATACAAAGGCCCGAGCCTAGCGAAAAATGTCTCACTCTGGTATTCACAATCGGGAATCAGTGGATGGACCATTAAAAAGTGGTACCAAATCAAGGCAATCTTTCATAAAAACAAATATTACATCAATGTTCCAAAACAAATTATCTCTCCCGAGGTCCAATACTTTATAACTCTTACTGACACCTCCGGAAAATTTGTAACAACTCCAGTTTATTCTCTAATGCGTCTAAAAACAAATAAAAGAAAAACTCTCTATATCACCACTACTCCAATCGAAGAGATAATTTATCATCGCATCTCACCAGCCGCCTGGAAAAAGATTACCGGAAAATCGACTGATATTGCAGGGGAACGTATTCTTTTTAGTAACCTGAAAAGAATTGGAGCCAAGATTGAGATTAGAAAGAACTATTATTACGTTGAACTTCCTTGAATTTGAAAACCTGAGAATAAACTTCTCGGTTTCCAAATTCAGGAACCGCGACGTTTAGTCGCAGGTTCAAATACTCCTAATATGTATCTCTTTGAGTTGTTTAGCATCTACAATGTCAGGAGCGCCGGTCAAAGGGCACATTGCAGATTGGGTTTTGGGGAAAGCGATTACATCGCGGATGGAGCTCATCCCGGCTAACATCATAACTAAACGGTCAAGGCCAAGCGCAATACCCCCGTGCGGTGGGGCCCCGTATTCAAGGGCATCAAGGAGAAAACCGAAGCGGCGTTTTGCTTCTTCTTCTGTGAATCCTAAAAGTTTAAAAACCTTACGCTGGACATCCATTTGATGGATACGGACCGATCCTCCGCCTAATTCCACACCATTTAAAACAAAGTCGTATGCCTGCGCTTTAATCGAGCGGGGATCTTTTATGAAGCGTTCTTCAAGTTCGGCCCAGCAACCGTGCGGAGCGGTAAAAGGATGGTGGCGGCTGACCCAACGTTTTTCGGTCTCTGAATATTCGAAGAGAGGGAAATCAGTTACCCAGAGGAAATGGAATTCATCTTTTTTGATAAGATCAAGTTTTTTACCAAGCTCAAGCCGGATTGCAGATAACACAGCGTTTACTGCATCAGCTTTATCTGCCCCAAAAAAAATCACATCTCCCGTCTCACATCTCATTCTTTTTGCAATTGCCTCAAGTTCTTCTTTTTTGAAAAATTTAGCGATCGGCGACTTAAATCCATCCGCTTCGATTACTAACCAGGCTAAACCTTTGGCTCCAAGGGATTTGGCGGTTGCTTCCAGTTTATCCAGATCATTGCGGGTGAACCTGGAAGCTCCTTTGGCATTAATTGCTTTAACAATCCCACCCTTCTCTATAACCGTGCGGAAGACTTTGAATTCAGCATTGACCACCAGGTCAGAAAGATCTACCAGTTCGAGTTCAAACCGGGTATCCGGTTTATCGGTTCCATATCTTGAAGTCGCTTCTTCCCAGCTTATCCGTTTCATCGGAAGTTTTATTTTGGGAATATGTTTGCCGCGATACTGATCGATATCTTTGGCTAAATGATCAAGAGTGTATTTCATCAACCCTTCGATCATCGCGATAATATCGTTTTCCTGGACAAAAGACATTTCGATATCAAGCTGGGTGAATTCCGGCTGGCGGTCAGCGCGCAAATCTTCGTCACGGAAGCAGCGAACTACTTGATAATAACGCTCCAGTCCAGCAACCATTAATAATTGTTTGAAAAGTTGAGGGGATTGTGGGAGAGCGTAGAATTTCCCTTTATTGACTCTCGATGGAACCAAAAAGTCACGTGCTCCTTCTGGAGTTGATTTGGTTAAAAAGGGTGTTTCGATTTCTAAAAAACCATTATCGTCCATGTAATCGGACATCGCTTTGATGACCCGGTGGCGGAAGATCAAGTTTTCGCGCATTTTATCTTTGCGCAGGTCAATATAGCGATATTTTAGGCGGACATTTTCGTCCGGCTCAGTTGTTGCATCGGCTACTTCGATTGGCGGAGTTTTGGCTGTATTTAGAATTTCTAACTTTTCAGCTTTGACCTCGATTTCTCCGGTTGGAAGATTTTTGTTAACTGCTTCGGGGCTTCGCTCAAAAACTGTTCCAGAAACTGCCAATACAAATTCAGATCGTATCGACTCCGCAGTCCTTAAAAGTTCTTTATTTTCGGCATCGATTACTACTTGAACCAAACCAGAACGGTCTCTTAAGTCGATAAAAATCAGCCCGCCATGATCTCTCCGGCGGTGCACCCAACCGACTAGAGATACTTTTTTGTTGATATCAGCTTTTCTAAGTGAGACATTTCGATGAGTTCGTTGCATAAACTAATTATAGCATACGAACTAATCGTTATTTTTTCCAAGTAATCTATTTAATAGCATTTTTTGATTGTTATTGTTCCTAACATATCTGATAAAAAATAATAGTTTTCTAACCGAAAATCCGTAATAAAGATCAAGTTCATTTCTTTGTAAAAGGATCTGCTCAAGGTCATCTGGATTGTTTATGGCCTGGAGTACCGCGATTTTTTGCATTGGAGAAAGCCTTTTATAAATATCATTATATAAATCCTTTGACTCCATCATCATTCCAAAAGGGTAATGAAAGACAACAATAACATCTAGCGAAGAAGGATCTCTTCTACCGCCTGGAATAATTTTTACCGGTACTCCTCCTTTTTGTTTATGAAATCTAACAATTCCATCAAAATCAGTCTCAGCATAATCTTTAAAATTTACCAGATAGTCTTTCCCCTCTTTGCTATTAATGTACACACCTATTTCATCAACCAGCAACATAACATTCACCTTAGGAATAAAATAGCCCTTTTCTGTTGGGATTATTGTAACAGGATTTATTAAATCACTCTTTAGATCAACCAATGATTCACCATACTCCCCTTTTATTTTAATGCCTCCTGCTTCTACTTGTACCGGTAATTTTTTGTCGCCATACTCAGTCCACCACTCTCCATCTTTAGATTTTACTCTTATTCCTGGACCGCCTTGCCATAAACCTAATACCAATTGAGTAAATTTATTTAAATTCAAAAACCTAGAATAGGCAAAAATATTGTCTTGATAAGGATCACAGGCTGTATCGATCAGTGCAGTAATAACCTCCGCATTTCCCAAATGAAGATCGGTCATTTCATTTTTATCAGGATCCAAGATCCTATACTTACCGTATTTTTTTCCATTGTAAACAACCGAAACACAGAGCCTGTTTTTCCCAGTACGAATATTTTTTTCAAAGGTTCTTGCACAAGTAGTTTTTTCATAATGTTCGATTCCATCAAGAAATAAGATCTCTCCTCTCGGGCCAACCGGAAAATCACGATTTAATCCCCATATTGCTCCTTCAATTTTGCCATCAATGACAGAAAAATAAATATTTTCGGCCGAATTTTTTTGCATCTTTTTGATCTGATCTTTTGTTACCAATAATGCTTCGCGAAATTCTTCTAACTTATCTCCACAAATTGATTTGGGAGGTTTCCAGCCATCATTCCACAAATGCAGTAGTCTATCTAATGCTGCATTGCACAAATCTGATGCTTTAAATATTTCAACCGTTTTCCGCTGTGCCCCATCAGTAATTGTAAACTGTTTCACTGGCTGCCAGCTTAGGGTATCATAGCGCCAACTATATTGATGCAGATTATTAGCAGTTACTGATTTGCCTTTACTATTTGCAACTATTGTTTGTACATACATGCTGAGTATTTTTCATGCTTTTTTAATAACAAATTTCACCCTTTTTTTGCATCAGGTACTTATGTATAATGAACCTAATGCCACTCGAAATTATCAGAAACGTCATATTAATGATCGGTTGGCCGGCGCTGGCGGCTGGAAGCATTCTGCTGCTATATCTTTCATATAAATTTTATCTCGATGTCAATAAAGTTATCTTTGGTAAGTTAGTTTTAATTATGACCGGTGGTTGGCTTTTTACCATGTATTGTCTCGGGATAGTTGCCACGGTTGCGATGTTTCTAAATGTTACCGTCGGAGTTTTTGTCGTTTTGCCAATTTTTATCGTTTGGGCAATTACTATAGTTATTCTCTCCGCCAGTGTAATTGCCTGGACCAAAGAAGCAGTTAAGATAAATGATTTTTATCAGGATATAGAAAGAAAGTACCAGTCAATTTTTGAGGTTTCCCCGGAAGCAATTCTGCTGCTTGATCCACAAGGATCGATCATTGCTTCTAATCAAAGGCTGCAAGAATGGTCTGGGTACAGTAATGAACAGATAATTGGAGCCAGCATCGTGAGTCTTCCGTTTATTGCCGAAAAGAGTAAAAGCGCAATTAAAGATAAACTTTTAAAATTATCAAAACGCTCCCCTGAGATTGAGTTTATTAATAAACAGGGTGAGACCAAATTTGGTCAAATGGTCGAAGCAGCTATGGAAGATGCCAAAACCAAATTGATGCGTAGTCTGATCATGATCAGCGACATAACTGAAAAAAAACAACTGGAAAAGCTGCAAGAAGATTTGATCCATATGATTGTACATGATCTAAAAAATCCATTAGGAGTGATTAACCTTGCTATTTATAATTTAATGAACGGAATTTTTGGTGAACTGGTCGAAGCACAAAAACAGGTTTTACAAGAGGTCCATTTTAGTGCTAAAAAAATGTCTAACTTAACCATGGATATTTTACAAATAAAAGCGATGGAAGATAAAACCTTTAACTTGAATAAAACTAACTTTTTACTGCCCGAGTTTATCAAAGAACTAAGCTGGTTTAAGGCGCTCTGCCAAAAACAGGGATTAACCTTTAACTTTGATGTTGATGACAAAGGCGAACTTTTTGCTGATATTCATATTCTGGTGCGAGTTTTAGAAAACTTTTTATCCAATGCTCAAAAACATACCCCCAAAGGCGGCACCATTACCCTTTCGATCAAACCACTCGGTAACAGTACCCACTTTGAAGTAACCGACAGTGGCGAAGGGATCCCACAAGAATCTCTAGAGAAAATTTTTGATAAATTTTTTAAAGTTTCTGGACAACAATATTCAACGCACGTCGATACCGGCCTCGGTTTAGCCTTTTGTAAAATGGCGGTCGAGGCTCATCGCGGGCAGATAAATGTAGAAAGTGAAGTTGGAAAAGGTACAAAGTTCAGCTTTACAATTCCTTCTGAATGAAACAATTTGATCTTTGCATAATCGGTGGTGGGCCCGCTGGCCTGATGGCTGCTGCAATCGCTTCTGAAAGAGGAAAAAGCGTTGTTCTTCTTGAAAAAAATGATTCTTGTGGCAAAAAACTTTTGATCACCGGTAAAGGGCGCTGCAATATCACTCATCTGGAATCTGACACCAGAAGATTTACCGAAGCTTTTGGCAAAAACGGCAAATTCCTCTTCTCCCCGCTTTCTCAGTTCAGTATTCAGGATACCATAAAATTTTTCAACGACCGTGGATTAGAAACAAAATTAGAACGTGGCCGCAGAGTTTTTCCGGTAAGCGACAAAGCCAAAGATATTTTAGAACTCTTTTTGGATATTTTAAAAAAGCAGAAAGAAAAGATAATCTATAATGCCAAAATTAAAGAAATTGTTAAAAGTAGTAGCTCGATAGAAAAAATTAAACTGGCAGATTCCGAAATTAAAGCAAAAAGTTATCTAATCGCCACCGGCGGGCTCTCGTACCCCGAAACCGGTTCAACCGGAGATGGATATAAGTACGCCAAAAAGCTCGGGCATACTATTGTTGAAACCAAGCCGGCCTTAACTCCGATAAAAGTTAAAGAAAAATGGATTGCCGAACTTATGGGGCTGAGCTTAAAAAATGTTTCTATCAGCATTTATCAAAACAATAAAAAGAGAGGGGAAAAGTTTGGCGAAGCCCTTTTTACTCACCGGGGATTAAGTGGGCCAATTGTATTGGATCTTAGCAATATCGTCAGAGACTTGATAACAGTAGGACCGGTGGAGATTAGGATCGACTTTAAACCGGCGCTTGATTATCAAAAGTTAGATCAACGGATTCAGCGTGACTTTAATGAACATCCCAAAGCTATTTACAAAAACATATTAAGTCGTTTGCTGCCAACCAAGCTTATCCCCATTATAATTAAACTCTCGGGCATCGTGTATGATAAGAAAGTAAATTTGATAACCAAAGAAGAGCGAAAAAAACTACTCCATCTTTTAAAGGAATTTAAGCTCACAGCAACTGGTATCATCGGATATGATAAAGCGGTTGTCACTGCTGGTGGAATCTGCCTTAAAGAAGTTGATTCAAAAACTATGCAATCAAAGATAATCGACAACCTCTACTTTGCTGGTGAAATCCTTGACCTGGATGGCTCCACCGGAGGCTTCAATTTGCAAGTCTGCTGGTCAACCGGATACGTTGCTGGAAAAAACGCCTGAAATTTATCTCTAAGATGAATGATATATATGCATGAGAAAGGGAACGCTAACAATACAAAGAAGCTCAATATTATCACCATTTTTCGAAAAACACCAATTAAACATTAATGCTTATCTCTGCGCCTCCAAAAGACTCTACAGAGAACATCATGTTACTTCCGTACATACTCTTCATATTTTTCGCGACAGAATACAAATGGACGCAAAGCTGATTGGCTCATCTCTGCGGGCTGGAATTCAATTAAGCATTCCGGATCCATTTGAACACCTCCGCCCTGCTCTTGAAAAAGTTCTTGGATTTGAACAAGCCTCAATTATTTCCGGAAAAAATAATCCGTTAATTAAAGAATGGGTTGCTGATTGCATTTTTGATATGGCACATTGCGGATTAGATTTTTATTATCAAACATTGAATAACACGGTTTATAATTTGATCTTATTCTCATTGGCAGCAAAAGCAAGATATCAGGCTTGCCACAACAAAAAAAAGGCAAAAAGAGTTAGTAGTTTTATAAACAAATTTCGATCGAGCCGCCGCTGCAATCATTTATTGGCAGATAAGATAAAAAGATTGGTAAAGGTAAACGATAATACTTTGCAAAAAATTGTCGTAGATTATTATACTGATCATGCTTCTTCCATAGCACAAAGTATTCATCAAAAAAATTTAGGCATCAAGATGATTCAATCAATATTTTTTGAGCTTTTTAAAGGATACCTTTTATCGGGCAATTATCAATCATTATCTTTATTTGCCATTGCCTATTCAAACATTTTTAAAGATTTATCCGAAATTGAAGGTTTAACCAGCACGGTAGAAGCAATCCTCCACGAAAAAAATCATGCCGAAGTTTCTCAAGAAGAATCTGAATATGCCATAAAGTTACAGCTAGAATGGCAAGCCAGGGCAGATATCTTGAAACTATTCGCAAATAAAATGAATTTTGTTTATTAAGCTGGTTTTTCGTTCTCTTCTACAAACTTCTTAATATCTTCAATATGTTCAATTATCTTTCTCGCTTTTGACATCCCAAACGAAAAGGGGTATTTATCATCTTCCCCGTTTTTTAAGACTAAAATCGGCTTTCCTTTAAACTCTGATCTTTCTGCACTCATTACTTGTTTACCTCCAGTATTGATATAATCAATTATAACACAATTTGCTAAAAGCAGTCTAATAGCCTATAATTTAAAAAGCATGAAAACAAAAATACTTGTCGCAATTGCGTTGTGTTTACTGACTATCAGTATAGTACACGCCATGGGGAGAAAACTAAAAATGCCAGATAAATTGTACGCTGTATTTGAGACTAGCCTCGGAAATATTACCATAGCGCTCTATCCAAATGAAGCGCCAAAAACAGTCGCCAACTTTGTGGGGCTAGCCAGGGGTGAAAAGGAGTGGACCGATCCAAGAGATGGTAAGAAAACTAAAAAGCCCTTATATGACGGAACTATTTTTCACCGGGTCATTCCTGACTTTATGATCCAGGGGGGCGATCCACTGGGAAAAGGAACCGGAGGTCCAGGGTATCGCTTTGAAGACGAATGTGTCGAAGAGTTAGGTTTTGATCGGGTTGGAAGGCTGGCAATGGCCAACGCTGGCCCAAATACCAATGGATCACAATTTTTTATTACAGTTGCTCCAACGACCTGGCTTAACGGAAAACATACTATCTTCGGTCAAGTTATTGAGGGGCAGGATGTTGTTGATGTAATTTCTTTGGTTCCAAGAGGATCACAAGATAAACCGAACGAAGATGTCGTATTAAAGAAAGTTATAATTAAAGAAGAACTTTAGGCAAAACTAGAAGCCGCCACCACCGCCACCGCCGCCACCGCCGCCCGAAAACCCTCCTCCCCCGCTTCCGGAGCTGCTTCCCGGAGGGGTCGAAGAAGAAGAAATTGCATGTGAAAAAGAGCTGCCCAGATTATTGGCAAATCCGGCTGCCCCGCCAAAATGATACCAGCTTCTACCATGATACCAGGCAGGTGTATATCCTTCTTTTGCCCTGGACAATATATCATTAAATTTTTCTGCCCATTGATTTTCGACATCGAGTGCAAGTGCATAAGGGAGATACTTTTCAAAAAGCTGAGAAGTTTTTTCGGGAGCGTCAGACATATTCAGCCGGTCTTTTTCGGCAACAGAAAGGTACATTTTGAAACCTTCGATCTGGTCCATAATTCGGCGACCGGCAACGGTCGGCGCTTTTAACAGGTAAAAATATACCACGTTTAGAGCTGCTGCAATAATAAAAATCACCACTACAGCAAAAGAAAGCGCCTGGCTCAGCGCCCCCGCCCCGACAATCCCACCAATTAGAAACGGAATACAAAACAGGCTCATAAAAATTGCCTGAAACCACTTTTTTGCTTTCCAGGCTGATCCTGCCTGTTTGAGCAGCGCAAACACCCCCATACTCCAGAATGTCAGCCACACTACCATAAACCCAGTCGTATAGAGATTTTCCCTGGCAGTTCCCAAAAAAACAGTTGCGGCAAGAATAACCAGCGACAGAATTGTTCCGGCGGCCGAATATTTTATATTGGAGAAAAAATACTTTTTATGTAAAGCGCTTTCAAGCTTCCTTTCTAACTGGATTTTTGACCTGCTGACCACAATATGATTGCTGTTTTCCAGTATCAGGCTGTCCCGGCCGGCCAGCAGATTAAAAAACATCATTTTTTCTTCCGGTGTTTTTATCTCCCCGCCTTTCCTGACATTCTTTAGTGTATACTCGCCGTTATTATCTTCTATAGTTAACCAGCCGTTTACCGCCAGATTAATCACCGCTGCCGCAAAGGCTTTGTTGTCGAACCCCATTTTTATAAGGTAACGGATCGCCGACGGGGAAAACCCTTTCGGCGGATAAAAGAGCGGAATAATTACCCCCTTCTGCGGGTCTTTTCCGACTCTGTTCCAGACGATAGAATAATACAGGCCAAGGATTACCAAGCCGGCCAGACCGATAATAATTGAAAAATTATCTTTCAGCAGTTCTATATTTTTTTCCGTTGCGGTCGGCTCTGCCACAAAACCTTTCGGCCAGGAGACCGCCACCGTCAATCCTTCGTTTTTGCTAAGCAGACGCTCGGTTGCAAAATAGATCCGCCCCTCCTCATCTTCTGAAACATAATAATTGCTCCCCGCTTCCCCCGCTGCTCCGGTATAGGCAGCATAATTGATTATTTTTCCGGCTGCCGGCGCCGGCAGCTCTATCCGCGCGCTCGCCCGGTCGATCTCAAAATCCCAGCCGTTGCCGGTCACATTCCAGTAGAGCTCGTCATAATCTTCAAAAAACCCCAGCTGGCGGTTTGTGGTATAACTTAAGGTAAAGGTGTATTCGCCCGGCGCCAGGTATTTATTCTTGTTCCCCATATAAATACGCCAGCCGTTTTGCCTGCTCTCTTTCCAGTAATTTATCGGACTGCCGTCGCGCTCAGCCGAAATAATTTCGAACCCGACCTTATATTTATTTCCGTAGCGGTCTTTGTAACGGGTCGGAAAATCACGGAAAATCCCCCGTTTGATTTTTGCGCCGGTGCTTATAACCTTGATTGTCTCGGTCACCTGCATCGATGAATCCGGCCAGATTTTGATGTCCGAATGGAAAGATAAAAGGCGCTCAGTCTCTGCCCCTGCAGAAACGGAAAGGAACAAGAATAAATAAAAAAGCAGAAGCCCGAACCGCTTAGACATGCGGGACCTGCCGTTCGCTGGCCAGCTCGATTTCAAAAAATTCTTCGGGGACAAATTTGGCCGGCCCGGCAACCAGCATGCCGGGGAATGTCTGGATGGCAATATTATAGTTGCGGACCGTTCCGTTGTAATAACGCCGCGCCAGCTGCAGTTCGTTTTCTATTTCGGTAAGCGTTTTTTGCAGGTTCAAAAAATTATTGTTCGCCTTCAAATCAGGATAAGCTTCGGCCAGGGCAAAAACACTTTTTAATGCCCCGGTAAATACATTCTCTTTTTCTCCGGTCTCTTTGATCCCGCTGTTTTTTGAAAAACCGCTACGGATGTCCGCGATTTTGGTAAACAGGTCCTTTTCATAGTTGCTGTAGGCTTTTACCGATTCCAGAATATTAGGGATCAGGTCGTGCCTTCTTTTTAACTGAACATCGACCCCGCTCCAGGCCTCATTCAGCATATGCTTCAACTTAATTATGCGGTTATAAATCAGGATTACAAAGATAACCAGAACAAGCAATAAACCTATTAAAATGTAGTTCATTGAATTTTCTTTAATATATTCCCAAAACTGTCAGAAGACTGTTCTTCTGTCTGCATGTTTTTTTAGCGTAACTTTTCCGGTATTAAGCTCTTCTTCGCCGATTATTGCTACATATTTTGCCCCGATCCGGTTAGCTGTTTTCATCTGCGCCTTCAATTTTTTACCCGAGTAATCCATATCCACCGCAATCCCCTTCTCCCTCGCCTCCTTCAAATACCCCACCGCTAACTTCTTCGCCGCTTCTCCCATTGGAATAATATATAATTCTACATTAATTTTGAGTTTTGAGTTTTGAGTTTTGAGTTTCAATAGTTCAGCCAACCGTTCCAAGCCAATGGCAAAGCCTACTGCCGGTATATCTTGTCCTCCGAAATCTTTCACTAGATTATCATACCGTCCTCCTCCACAGACCGCGTTTTGGGCTCCAAGAGATTTTGAAATGATTTCGTAAGTAGTTTTGGTGTAGTAATCGAGCCCCCTGACCAATCTTTTGTTTACATTAAAGTTAATCCCCAGGTGTTCCAGTAGCACTTCTAGTTCTTCAAAGTGATCACGACAAGGAGTGCAAAGTGAATCAATCGTTGAAGGAGCTCCATCAATTATCTTGTTACATTTTTCTTTTTTACAATCGAGCACGCGTAGAGGATTTTTGGCACATCTTTTAATACAATCCTCACACATCTTATTGATATGATCCTTAAGATAAGTTTTTAAATTTTTAATAAAGTGCGGTCTGCACTCGGGACAACCGACTGAGTTAATATCGACTTCTAAATCTGTTAATCCAAGATCAGAAAATATTTTCATCGCCAAAAGAATTGTTTCAACATCAAGTGAAACATCCGATGAGCCAAAGGCCTCGATCCCCACTTGATGGAACTGTCGGTAGCGTCCTGCTTGAGGCCGTTCGTAGCGGAACATCGGACCAAAGTAATATAGTTTGGTTAGTTTGTCTTTTGAGATCAGGTTATGTTCAAGAGCTGATCGAACAACTGAAGCAGTTCCTTCCGGCCTTAAGCAGACATTCCGATCTCCTTTATCGATAAAAGAATACATTTCTTTTGCAACGATGTCGGTTTCTCCGCCCACCGCACGGGCAAAAAGTTCAGTTTTTTCCAATAGCGGAGTTCTGATTTCCTGGTAGTTAAAGATTTGAAAGTTTTTCCGACAAACTTCTTCGATTTGCTGCCAGACTGGAGTTTCCTCCGGCAAGATATCTTTCATCCCTCTGAGTGACTGGTATTTCATAGTAAAATTATACCACTTCCAGCACTCTTTCGAGGTTTTTCCAGCTCAAAACAGTTGCGTTTGACCTTTTTTGGTTACTGCTTCCTGCATAGATAACAATTTGGCTCCCTGTTTTTGCCCTGGTAAGTTTTGACCAGTAGTTTAAATTTTTAAAATACTGTGGAGCAATTGTCTGGCCAGCTTTAATTTCTAAAGCGATGCTCTGTCCGGATTTATCAATCAAACAATCAATCTCCCGTCCCAGTTTATCTCTCCAGTAATAGATATCAATATGGATTCCAGAATTAATAAGCATTTTTTTAATCTCGCTTATTATAAATGTTTCAAAGATAGACCCGATTTCTGGGTGGAGAAGAAGATTCTTTTTATTACTAATTCCCATCAAATAACAGAGTAAACCAACATCATAAAAGAATAATTTTGGCGATTTTATAAGCCTTTTATTGTAGTTTTTGTAATATGGATTAAGCAAAAAGACAATATAGCTGGCTTCAAGAACCGAGAGCCAGGCTTTCGCAGTATTGTGGGTAATACCGCAATCATTTGCCAAAGAAGAAAGGCTGAGGATTTTTCCAGACCGGTATGCGCACATCCGTAAAAACCGTTGGAAAGTTGACAGATCTCCTATATTTTTTATTGTCCTGACGTCACGTTCAAGATAGGTTTTAACATAATTTGAATGCCAGTCAGATGGATTCAGCTTTTTATCATATATTTTGGGATATCCGCCTTTATACAGCAATTCCTCCAGCTTACTCGGATCAATTTTCCCGCCTTTCAGCTCCAGATATGAAAACGGCAAGAGCTCCTTCAGCGCAATTCTCCCCGCCAGGGTCTGTCCTATTTTTTCGAGTAATCCAAAATTCTGGGATCCGGTTATAATAAATTGCCCGGCTTTTTGATTTTGATCAACAATTGTTTGAATATAAGAAAATAATTGCGGAGCCCGCTGAATTTCGTCAATGATTCCGCCCTTCTGGAAACGGCCAAGAAAACCTTCCGGATCAGAAAGAGCAAATTCTAATTCGGTCGGCTTTTCAAGTGAAATGTAGGGATATTTTTTAAATAATTCCTTTACCAGGGTGGTTTTTCCTGATTGCCGTGGACCGATTACTCCCACTACCGGATACTGCCCTGCCGCCTTTTTTATCTTTTCTCCAAGTTCTCTTTTGATCATATTATCAGGATATCAGATACTGGACAGATTGTCAATCTGTTTTACATTATGTCCAGTATTAAAACACCACCACCCAACCTGCTTTGAGGTTTAAGGCCTTGACAAGCATGTATACTATGGTAATATACATATAGATTATGCGTGAAATGTTTTACATGGCAAATGGGTTTGATTGGGATCAGGCCAATATTGTTAAGAATTGGGAGAAGCATAAGGTTGCCCACTACGAATGTGAAGAAATATTCTTTAATAAGCCTTTGGTGGTTGATGATGATTCTAAACACTCTCTGGCAGAAAAACGGCATTATGCACTAGGCAAAACCAATAAAGGGCGGTATTTATTTGTAGTTTTTACTGTGCGCAGGAATAAAATTAGAGTGATCTCCGCCAGGGATGCAAATAAAAAAAGAGAGGAGATGGATATTATGAAAAAATTAAAAAAGGTCCCAATGTTTAAAAATGAAAAGCAAGAAACTAATTTCTGGTCAAAAAATGATTCAACCAAATACATTGATTTCTCCAAAGGGAAAAGGGTGGTTTTCCCAAATCTAAAACCATCAACTAAAAGTATCTCCTTGAGACTTCCAGAATCATTAATTGAATACTTAAAAGTCCTGGCAAACAAAAACGATGTCCCCTATCAATCGCTGATGAAGATTTACTTATCTGAAAGGGTAAAAAAGGAATTGCATTTTAAAAACTGATACCACACACTTAAGTGTGTGGATTAATCAAACACCACTTCCAGCGCTGCTTTGAGGTTTGCAACCGCAGAGATTTGAAGTTTGTTTTTCTTGATTTGAGAAAGGTTCCCTTTCGGAAGAATAATGTTTTTGAATCCAAGTTTTTCGGCTTCTGCAATTCTCGCTTCAATCTGCGAAACCGCACGGACTTCCGAAGTTAAGCCTATTTCTCCAATAACCAGAGTATTGGAAGCTATCGTTTTCTTTTTATAAGATGAGGCAATGGCTATAGCTGTGGGAAGATCGGCAGCCGGCTCAGTAATTTTTACCCCTCCTGCAACATTGACATAAATATCTTGTGAGCTAAGTTTCATATTCAATCTACTTTCTAAAACGGCAGCTAGCATAGATACTCGATTGTAATCTAATCCCACGGTTGTTCTTCTGGGTGAAACCATTTTAGTAAAAGAAACCAGGGCCTGGATTTCTAAAAGCAGTGGGCGTGATCCTTCTATGATTGACGTCACGACCGAGCCGGGAAGCCCCTCCGGTTTTTCGGATAGAAAGACTTCGGACGGATTTGCAACCGGGACCAACCCCTCCCCTTTCATCTCAAAAATCCCAACTTCAGAGGCAGAACCGAAACGGTTTTTCACTGCCCTGAGTAAACGGAATTGCCGATGCCTCTCCCCTTCGAAATATAAAACTGTATCAACCATATGCTCTAGGATCCTTGGCCCCGCCAGATTCCCCTCTTTAGTAACATGCCCAACGATAAAAATTGCAGTATGACTTGCTTTTGCTAACTGTACTAAGTAATTACCGCACTCACGGACTTGAGAAACCGATCCGGCAGCAGAAGTTAAATCTTCTCTAAAAATAGTCTGGATAGAATCAACAATGACCAGTTTTGGTTTTACTTTATTGATTGAGTTTTCTATTGCAAAAAGGTTTGTTTCAGCTAAAAACTGGATATTAGTAGAAAGTGCTTTTAAACGTTCGGCACGCATCCGAACCTGTTTTGAGGATTCTTCTCCAGAAATATACAGGGCGGTCTGGTTTAAAAGATTGGCCAGTTGCAGCATCAGGGTTGACTTCCCAATCCCCGGATCCCCACCTACTAAAACCACCGAGCCTGGAACAATCCCTCCGCCAAGTACTCGATCCAACTCATCAAGTGAAGTTTTGATTCTAGATTCCTTTTCGAATTCTATTTTACTTATTGATATTGGTTTAGTTTGGATGTTGGGATTTGGGCTAGGATGCCGGTTTGGACGTTGGGCGTTTGATGTTGGGCGTTTCTCCTCAGTTAGTGTTGACCACTCCCCACAAGAAACACATTGCCCGGACCAGCGAGGGAAGTCTTGCCCGCAGGCCTGACAAACGAAAAGAGTATCATTCTTCGGCATTGTTTGTTTTTGATTTGGAGCGTTTAACTTTTGTAGCAAAGACTAACTTTTCGTCGCTCAAACTGGCATCCAGTTGCTGGCCAAAAGAAACTTTTCCGCGCAACACTTTTTCAGAGATTGGATCTTCCACATAATCCTCAAGTGTCCGCCTGAGTGGCCGGGCTCCAAATTTTGGATCATACGATATATCCACCAAGAATGTTTTGGCCTTTTTATTTAACTTAAGACCGAGCCCTTTTTCAGACATCCGTTTATTTAAATCAGATAGCATAATATCTATTATCTGGCTTAAGTCTTCTTTTAAAAGCGCCTTGAACACAACCTGCTCATCAATCCGATTCAAAAATTCAGGGCGGAACTGTTTTTTTAACTCGTCCAATACCCGCTTTTTCATCCGGTCGTAGTTAGTGGCATCA